>NZ_JBIPDG010000020.1:0-49183 GCF_044006275.1 Providencia sp. 2024EL-00732
AAAAAATTAAATTAGCTTAGGGTTAAAAACTTAATTTTAAAATATCTTTATGTCTATTTAATTAACTCTTGTCTACCAGAGTTCGTGGATAATATTAATTCTACTCATATAGGTTGTCAAACCGGTGAGAAATCCATTTTTATGGTTTTCAAATAGTTTTCAAATTGTTATTTTCATTTGATATCAATAAGTTATGTGTTTTATGTGTAACTTAACTGATATTTAGAGAGGTATTTCAGTGTTATATACCAAGAATGCGTTCATTGTTGAGTTTATTCAGACATAAATACCGAAATTAATATTTATACATAATTTGTCGCTAAAAATAACACACAAGATGCGTATGCGGGCTAAATGTTACGAATAACTACGAGGTGTGATAAAAATACCTTTTATTGATTTTCTATTAACACTTAAATTAATCTTGATCATTTTTAATACTCATCCATCCGCTTGTTATTAAATCAAGCATCATTTAATCACTTAAGAATACTCTGATGCATTTAAGATTCAACGTATAAATTCTTTATTCTGTCATTCAATCTAAAGATATTCATACTAGATAAGCACTCTGATAGCTTTGCCACCTATTTTATCGGTGATCCAAACAAGCCTACTCCTTAAGAACCCACCTGCTTAACTGGCTTCTCAGGTTGATAAGTTTTTTAGCGCTCTTCGAACTTTCGGCCGATACCCTCCGACGTACTAAATAAAGACAATTTTAGCTATTTAACTAAAAGAAGGAGGAGGTGAGATATGACATACTATATAGAAGGTGGAAGGTCAGTTGATGATGCTTAAACAAAAGAGCCGTCATTCACGGCTCTTTGATGATAAAATCAATTTTTAAATATAGAGTTAACCGAATAATTAAAACTTGAGTAGTTTTACTGCGTCATCAATGTCAATTTCATCTTCAGAGAAAGTTAACGTCGTACCATGTAACGTATGAATATCCAATTTTTTTAGTGAACGCATTTCACCCGGCTGAGTAGCAGATTTTGGCTTGATACTATTCATCAATGCACCGACAGATAACACAGTATTTTCTTTATCAATACGGGTATCCGCAGGGACTTCCTCGCTATAAACTCGATAAGACTTGATGGAGGTTATTTTAATGCGCTCACCCGCAATATATACATATTTGCTCTCAGGTATAACTTTTACCGAATAAGCAGATAACCCTTTTGTATTCGTGGTAGGTTCAAAAGTCACTAAAGCATCTTTCTTAATTAAGTCAGGATTGGCAACTTTAACCACATGAAAATAACGGTTATCGCCATTTTCATCTTTGATAAATCCAAAACCTTTATCTTCAAACCATGTTGTGATTGTTCCATTCATTGCCATTACCACCTAGTTAATCATTTATTGACTCAGTTTTTACAATGCGCAGTATAGAGCACAATACATGTGTAAACTACGGCTTTGCTTTTAGTCTGAGTGATAAATTTACGTGATGCAAGTGGCAAGCATTCGCCTGCCGACTAAAAATTGGTTATTATCAACCGCTATTTTTTGTTGGAAAGGCTAATGACTGAAATCATCGACACCTTTATTGCGCCGCCCTGTCACGATAAGATAGAAATTGTCTATCAGGATGAGTACCTTGTTCTTATTAATAAACCAAGTGGTTTGCTAAGCCTTTCAGGAAAAAACCCACAAAACTTAGATTCTGTGCACTACCGCTTAGCGCAAATATTTCCAAATTGCACCTTAGTGCACCGCCTCGATTTTGGCACCTCGGGGTTAATGGTTGTAGCGCGAAATAAACAGATAAACGCGGCACTTAACCAGCAATTTAGCCAAAGATCCGTGACGAAAAAATACCATGCACTCCTTTGTGGGCACTTGAATAATAACCATGGAGTAATAGACGCCGCAATCGCCAAAAAGCCTGAGCTTTTCCCTCGAATGTCCATTTGTGAACACCAAGGCAAGCCCGCGCGGTCGGCTTATCAAGTTATCGAACGCTTGACTCACACACTCGACAATGGAGCAACATTGCCATTAACTCGAGTACTATTAACCCCCGAAACGGGCCGAACCCATCAACTCCGTATTCACTGCCAACTATTAGGCCACCCTATTTTAGGGTGTGACTTATATGGTGGCTGCCTACTTGCCAATACAGAACATGCTCTGCGCTTAATGTTGCATGCGAGTGAACTGCATTTTATCCACCCAATTAGCAAGGAACGGGTCAAAGCATACAACACGAGCCCCTTTTAAAAAGCAGTTAAATCATACTAATGTGGCAACTTAAAACATGGAAAAGTATTACCACATCAAATCATCGGGCACCTTAAAGTCAGCATATGGGTCGTCTTCATCTTGCTGCTCTTGGCTTAATGCATTGTTTAATACAATGCAATCTGCCTCTCTTTGTATGATTTTATCGGCTACACTCGCAGGAATAATGGCATATTCACATACATCCGTGTTATCAATTAGTAAGCGTGCAATTGCGAGACGACCATTAATCAGCTGAGTCTGAGTGGTTTTATCTACAACGATTTGTTTTATTACATTATTATCTGTGAAATTAAAGTTAATATCGCCCTTTGCAATATTAATCCTATTCATTTCAATCAATTGTTTCACTTGCGCCTTATATTCTTTTGCTAACAACGCTTGTTTCTGTTGCTCATTTAGCTGTTTATCACGCTCTAGTTGTGCCTTTTTATTTTCCTCAACAGCCTCTCTGGCTTCGCGAGCTTGGACCCGTGACTTTTTTGTTGTTCTTTGGACTTTGGCCATTTTCTTGCTTGTCACCAATCCCGCTTTTAACATTTGCTCTTGTAAGGTAAGTTTTGCCATCTTTGCCTCTAAATCTATCAGATAATTATGTGATTATACCTGTAGCTGCTGAGACCTGATAGGTTTTGAGCTTCATTGATAGAGAAATTATGTGATGATATTTAAGAAAATATAATAACGATGACAATTCAAAATTTGGTGTATTTAACTTATTTTGTCTAATCCAAAATGTGTCTATAAAAAATTATTTTCTTATACACACAATTTACTCAGTAACCATAGGGAGTTGACGAGAAAAGTTAGAGGCTTTCATCAACATAAAAACCTCTCTACTTTAATTGCTACGGAGTGGACATAATAATGGTCGCTGCTGAACTAAACTGGCCTTCTATCAATTCATTTGGAGATAAATTAGGTTTTTTAACTAGCGTAAACATTAATGTATCTCTACCATGCCCATTTTCTATTTTTGAATCGAAGTGCCCATTCATAGGGGAAACTCTTTGTCCTTGATGATAAATCTCAACACCCAATCCAGGCATAATAGGACCTTGGCTACCAATATCTCCAGTTCTAACAAGTAAAGCATCAGATGAAAAAGTCGACGTTTCTCCGCTAATAATCATCTTTATTGGCGCTGTCAGATTATTATCTTCGCAACTATAAGTGATTTCTGCGTTACGTTGAAAACGGCTTGCACTCCCCACCGTTGAAATACCCGATGCATTTACTGTTTCAAAATCAACAATGATGATTTGGTTATCATTAATATCACATGTACCTGTTCCAACAACCACGTCGTTACCTGCATAAAAATTCCATTTAAAATAGGCGTGGTCAATATGCTGATTACTATTTACAAATGTCGCATATTTATGGAGATCTAATGTCATCAGCAAATCGCCTTTTCTAACCAATACTGATGGCGTTGGTTTAACATTTACCTGTAAATATAATTTAATTTGTAAAGGTTCACTTGCTGTAGTTAAACGAAATACTTGAATTTCTTTACCGCTAAATGGTGCTAAATAATAAGCACCGCGCACTACGACACCCGCTTTTAATTCAGGGTTATTCTTAAATACAGGGCCAAGGTCAGCACCAGTCACATTTAAATAATCGACATAAGCATTGGGGGCTTCATTACGGCAGGTCATAAAATCACTCACATCCGCGAATTCATTTATACGATTAGGTACAGCAAAAATATCATTATCGAGAGGAACATCATAAATGCTTTGCGTTCCCCCACCAACTTCTTGTCCCCCATTAGTTTTACACTGGAATGCAAAAATGGCCGGAGAAAATAATAAGGTTGCGAGAAGTAATATTAATATCTTCATTGTTACTGATACCTTAATCATAAATTAAACTAAAAACAGCGGTTGCAGTAAAATGGCCAAACGCAATACTTTTATTTTTTATTGCGTCAGGTTCCCCTTGTACATTTGCATTAAAACTTAAAATATTCGTACCATTCTCTAGATTGTATGCAGATGTCGTACTATTAATGGGAATTTTTTTACCACTATATTCTAAGATTTCAATTCCGATCCCCGAAGCCATGCTGCCAGAGTCTAATGCAAGAAGGCCAGGTAAATGAGTATTTTCGCTTCCTGTAAATTTAACGGTCACCGTTTTAAAAATACTATTATCACAATCATCTAAATGAATATTAAAATTTTCAAGTGGCGTTTTTTGGTTAATATAGAGGTACTTATTAACGATAGTACCAAAGTCCACAATGATATTTTCATCACCAGGCCTTACTGTACAAGCTTCAGCGACAAGCTGCCCTCGTATTTTAATTTCACCTATTTGGCCATTTTTGGCATGGCTCGGTAACGAAAAAAATAACAAACTAAATAGCATGGAGAGTATTATTTTTTTAAATTTATAAAAATTGAAATTTAAGTTATTCATATAAATACCTTCAATGCTATATCAGACAATCTATTAAGATTATTCATACGTTATTTGAAAAGAAATAACACTTCGATAAGCCCCTGCTTGTAATTTCTCTGCAATTCTTACGGGTGCTACATAATAAGTTAAAATATTTTGCCCCGTAGAAATAAGCTCAGGTTCACTATACTCACCAAAAGCAATTTCTTTCCCTTTAGGATTAGTTATCTGTAATCCAAGTCCATTCACACCTTCAACTTTCGCTATGTTCGGCCTAAAAGGAACAACTGGCGTGATAAACCTAATTTTCATGCCAGGCTGAGAAATACTCCATGTAACATTACCTGATTTATTGTTTCGCAAAACAGTTGGGGTTTCGATACAATCCAATAATTCGATGTTTATCGGTGTCTTGTGGCCTTGAGCCCCAATTGTTTTTAATGATGCCGTTTCAATGTTACCTAAATCAACAGATTGAAATGCAGAATCCATCGATAAATGGCAGGCGCTTTCCGTTAACGAGCCATAAACGAAAATTTTGCCATTTGCACCTTCAACATCCCAATTTCCTGTCGTGTTATAAAAGGCATTATTTGATGCCGCATATATAACAGATGAATGAAATATGAGAGATAATCCAAAGAGTAGGGAAAAGCTTTTTTGATTAATCATCATTTTCCTCTCTATTTATTTTCAGGAACAACCTGACATGTGTTTGCTTGGCATTTAAATTGAAGTTTTGGTCGGCCACCATAATCATTTATATAGGTCAATACTGGGTTTGATCCCACAGTAGAACTTGGAACCCCTAATTTTTCTTCACTAAATGGTGCAACCATAACTGCCTTAAAATTCTGATTTACTGGTGAATCTTTACGTTCAGCTGCACCAATAATCGTGATATAAAAGGGAGTTGGATTTTTAATGATATATTGGTCACCTTGCTTAATAAGCTGTGTTTTTTCTTGCCAAGGGTTATTCAGCATTTCTGTTTCACTTAGCATGATACTTTTAGGGCGATAAAATAATTTAATTTTGCTTTGTAACGCCAATTGCAAAACATTCGGCTTATCACTTTTTGGTGGGATCTCCCTTAAATTAAAGTAATAAACACTTTCTCTGTCCTGAGGTAACTGACTAATTTCAGGGAGCGCTTCAATACGGACTTGGCTTGATTTTTCGGGTTCAACTCTTTGCACCGGAGGTAATACTGCAAACGGTGAAGTAATTTTTACCCCTTGAATATTTTCAACCCACCCTTGAGCCAAATAAGGCAGTTGATTATTTTTATTAGTAATAGTAATTGAAACGCTTTTTTGATCGCCATTAAAAATAACTCGGGTTCTATCTAAAGCAATTGCCGAGAATGCGCTTCCGCTAACTAAACAACTTAGTAAAATAGTACTGATATATAAATTAGTTAATTTTTTCATAGCAATCACTCATCTACAGATTATTATCTGCTTCATTACGTTTATTTGATAATGGTTTACAAGGAATAAATAATCCTTGATGAATTGTTTCTAAATTTTCTGGAAAATTAATTTCACATTGTGCTTCGCCACCCCAATGAATAATCATGACTTCATTTGGGTTGATACCACTAACATAGGCATATCCATTATCGGTGACTATTCCCGTTTCTTTTCCTTTCAAATTCGTAATCTGAGCACCAAATGGTGGTGCAGAACCGTCAGACATACGCATTGAAAGCATCATCTTTTCACCAGACAGTACATTAAATTTGCGATAGCCAATCGCACCTTCTGTTAATGTCGCTTGAACAATAGAATCCGTTACTTCGGCATTATTCGGTAATGCGTTTAAATCAACTTTAACTTTACTGCGGTAGTAACTATTTAAGTCAGGAACAACCACTTTACCAAATGCATTTGATGCAATAGGGATACCTCGGTCTGATACAGGGATCTTAGCCACACCATCGGTGTCAATCAGTAAACGAGTTCCGCCAATATTTGAGACTCGGTGAGCATCCGCACCATTTAAAGTCATGGTAAACCCGCCTTGTGCCCCTACCCCAAATGACGTGTAATTATTGTGAATATAGCTGGCATTTGCAGTTAACTTAGTATTATCACCATAATGGGTAATATAGGTGCTTGCGGTTCCACCTTTGTTGGTCGAACCTGCACTGACTTGATAATTGGTTCTATCGGACAATTTGTCATAATAGGTTGCTCGATTAACGGTATCATCACGTGTTGCTTGCAATGAATAACCAATATTTGCACCATTTCCCCAAGGCATTGACGCTGAGATATACAGGCCATCATCATTTGTTTCATTATATTTATTGCGATAAGCCGATAACGAAATATTAATGTTCTTCAGGCTTCCCCAATCTAAGGTTTTTGTCACCATTAAATTGTAGCGATTACTTTCTGGCTTATCCCAATAAGTCTGGTGCGAGTAGTTTAAATAAGCTGTAATTCTCGATTCCCTAAAGTTTTTATTTAAAGAAATCACATACATTTCTTTATTACTACCTTGACGCTCACCTGAATCTTTAGCCGTTAAAAAATCGGTTACAGTCATAAAGCTGCGTTCTGAGAATCGGTAACCCGCGAATTGAACTTGGCTATCATAGTCATCAAAACGTTTTGAATAGTTTATTCGATAAGAATTACCCGTGAGTTTTTTATCATTAGGAATATTTGCAATTGAATGCGTAATATCGAAAGATAAGGCACCAAATGCCAGTAAGTCTCGGCCTACACCCACGTTGAATGCATTATAGTCTTGGCTATTTAATGAGCCTGCAAGCAATGACCAACCATTAGTGACACCCCACGACATTTCACCACTCGCAAATGTATCTCCATTGACATGATGATCCATATCCGTTGGACGACCCATCGCTAATTTATATCGAATACTGCCTGGTCGAGTTAAATAAGGGATATTGGCTGTTTCAACCTGATATTCTTGAACCGAACCATCCTGCTCTTCGATTCGAACATCCAGTTTTCCCGTCGTCGCATCACTTAAATTTTGGATACGGAAAGGACCCGCAGCGACTTGTTCTTGATAAATAATCCGCCCTTGTTGGCTAACAATCACCGTCGCATTTGTCGTCGCAACACCCGTTATTTCAGGTGCATAGCCACGTAAATTAGGCGGCAACATTAAGATATCAGAGCGTAAGCCAATACCTGTAAATCGAAAACTGTCGAATAAATCCGTGTTAAAATAGTCCTCACCTAAGGTCAATTTCGCTTTAATACTGGTTAACGCTTTATAGGCGTATAGTCGGCTCCATTGAAAATCATGCTCATTTTTACTGTTCGAGCCATTTTCTCGTTGAGCACGTCCCTGCCAATCTCCCCTGAAACGCCATGCACCAAGGTTCACACCTGCGACACCATTTGCTGTCACATTATAGTTGCTATTGTTATCATGAGGCTTATTCGCTCTTGCGTTTATATTGTAGTCTAAAATAGCCCCTGAAACCCCTTCATCCCACAGAGAGGGCGGGTCCCAATTAGCTGTTCTATATTCAAGGTAGGCTTGAGGTATACTCAGATACAATGTTGAGTCAGATAAATCCCCTCGAGCTTGAAAGCCGGGTAAGCTGGATAAATCAAGACACTCATTATTATGCCACCACGTAATTTGCTTCAACGAACTGGCTGTTAACCCTAGCTGTTGGACTTGTTCTGGTGTGATACAAACGAGGCTATCTTCAGGGTCATTCTCTGGCGCATAGAATGAAAACCGTTGCTCAGGTAAAGTTTCTTTATTGACTTGTACTTTGAGGGGATAGGTGCCAGGCATAATATAGCCTGCACGTGAAAATTGCTTAATATCAATGTTTTTTTTGTCTTCTAAATCAAATAACGCCGTATTAAATTGTATAGTATCAGCAGCATATAACTGAGCGGATAATGTTCCAAATGTAATCATTATCGTTGTCGTTATTATATTTATTTTGTGTTGTTTAAAAAACATAAAAAACATCCCTAAAACACCAATATAATTTCTTAGAATTAATAATAATCGACCTTGAACCTTAATAAGGTTTGGTAATTACCCGCTTTAACAGGATGATAATTGGTGACTAATTGCATTTGATATTTCAGGATCATTGTCCCTGGCGTAATTCCTAATACAGGTAATGGTTTTCCTGGTGTAATGGAATATCCAGATATATCATGCAATGCCAATTGCACTCCTTTTGCTTCACCCGAGAGTGTGAAAAAATCACCTTCAGATGGGCCATCAAAAGTGACTTCGAGTGAATTCCATTCGTTATTATCTTTCGAATATTTTTCCCAACGACAATCAATGAGCTTAATATTGAATTCTTTTATGGGGCCTTTCCCAACTTCACGAATATAGCTTGTTGGAAGCACCCCCATATTAATGGTCTGATCCCTAGACCCAATATCTATTGCGCAGGCAGTATCGACTATTTCGCCATTCATCGTGACTTTTCCCCATCCATGAGATGATGCTGCCATTTGTGGCGAAAGAAATAATGTTAGAAGAAATAGAGAAGATGCTTTTCTTCGCAAATAGATAAATCCTTTCACTTTAACCTCTGACTTAGTTTGGTGATTAATAGAGGAACACAAAGGTATTCCTCTTAAACTAATCAATTAGTTATAAGTTAAGGTAAAGTTAGTTACGCCTTCAAATTTACCTAATGGAATTTTATCAACCGCAACATTCGCACCTTGTACATAAGCGCTATAACGCAATGTATTATCACCCGCTTGTAATTGGTGTTCTTGAGCTGTTGCAACTCCCATATCTAATGCTGCACCATTAGTATCCGTTAATTGAATACCTACGTTGCCAGCAATAGTTGGGTCTGTTGCATCTAAACCTGTTACACCCAATAATTTAGAGTTGAAAGCAGCGCTAGAACCAGAGAATGTGATACTCACTTTATCGTTGTACACTTTGTCATCTGCATCTTTCGGGAATACACAGTCTTCCAATTCAATATTGAATTGTTTAGCGCTAGAAGTACCACCATTCGCTAAAATAGAGTTAGCGATTTGGCCTAACCATACTGTTTGGTCAATAGAATCTGAACTAATTGAGCAAGGTGCATCGATAATTTCACCTTTAAAGGTGACTTTACCATGTCCTTGGTCAGCCAGTGCTGGAGATGCAATAGCGGCAGAAACTAGTGCGGCTAAAAATACTTTTTTCATTTGAACCTCATTTATATATAACAACGTGATGATTACCCGACATGATGTAGGGCATAGTTAGAATTTATTATTTTTAAAATAACTATTTGCTGTATAAAGAATTTAAAATAACTTCTGTTTGTCGATTAAAAATATAATGGTAGTTATCCTTTCCATCGGACAAACACTCACTATTATGAATAAATGAATTAGCACTAGGATGTTTTTCATTTATTTTCAATGATACACTTTCAAAAAATGCACTCGGGCTGATTTCTAGATAGAATAAAATTGAAAATAGCATTCCACAGTTAATGCTACATATTCCTCTTTCATAACGAGATATTTGTTGTTGTGATATCTTTAATTTTTTAGCTAACTCACTACCACTAAGCCCTTTCTCCTTTCTAAGATAGGATAATTCCATGCCAATTTGTTCGGTTAGTATTTTCTGAAAGCTATCTATACTGGTCTTTAATTTATTACTTTTCATATCTCACCAATAAAGCCTTGTGTAATGTGGCAAAACAATCAGAGCTGCTCATAAAACAAACAATTCATTTTTTACATGAAAAAAAACGCAACAAAATAAATCAAAATGTTGCGTTAAATAAGTTTTAGACAAATTGTTTTTTATATAAGAATCGTCAGAATTAAAATCTTTAATATATCTACTAAACTGGTAGATTTAGATTATTTGACTGGTTGGTTTTATTGCATATAAAAATCATGAATGATAACTTTTTGTTGTTAATGACAATTTTTTACATTAATTAATAATTACCTCTAAAATGCATTACAGTAACAGAATTTTATGCTATTTGATTTTGGTTAGCCTGATAATTATACTTATTAGGTAATTTAAACATTTTGATTTATTATGTTGCGTTGTAGCTTGATTTTTATAGGCATTTTATTCATTCAGTTGATTATCATCGATAATTGATTAATTTTTTTATTACATACTGCGTTAATACATCAAAAACCACAAAATATAGATTTTTAATCTTACAAAAACAAAAAATATGAATTTATCATCTAAAAAACCTCGCTTATAACACGCCATTTAACAGAGAAACTTTATTAGATAATCCAAAATAGACTATCACTGTAAAAGAAATGATTAAAATATGATAACAATTAGTTAACAACGCAAGCGGGTTACTGATACCCTTAATTGGAGTAATTAAGTTATGATAATTCAAAAAAAAAGAATAGATAAAATTATTAACTAATTTTATTTTTAGAGGTTGGAAAATAAGTCATTTGAACATGTTATTTATGGCTTTAAAAATAATTCTTGCCCTTAATATGCATAAGAATACCTCAGCTTTATCATATCAATTGCCTAAATAACTGAGGTATTCTTGGTGTTTAGTTCATATTATTATGTTTAATGTTAGCTTTATGTTGACACAAGTCATTAAATTGCTTATTTATTCGACCAAATACCGCTAAATCTTTTTTCATTACTAGCAGTATAAATGACAGTATGAGCGATATTTCGATGCCCTAAATAGTCTTGGATTAATCGTGTATCCCTACCTAAATCAGCTAATGCATAACCACATGCGTGCCTTAGCATATGAGGATGAAGCTTTACAGGAAGCCCTGCTATTTTTCCATACTGTTCAAATAAACGATAAATTTGATAACGAGAAATTTGGCTTCCTTTCTGTGAAATGAATAAACAATCTGATCCTGCTGTTTTCCAAGAATTTCGTTCAACTAGCCATTTTTCAATCACAGTAAACTCTTCGGGAATTATAGGCTGTACGGTAGACAACCCTCCTTTTAGTCTCCTAATAAATATCACTTTCTGCACCAAATCAATATCAGACATTGTGATATGAGTGAGCTCACTCACTCTTAGCCCATGCAAAAAGCTCATTAATAACAAACAATAGTCGCGATTAGGATAGCGACCTTGCTTTGTAGCCTCCAATAAAGAATTAACTTCTGTACGTGTAATAAATTTACGTTTAGTCATTATGATCTCATCTATACCTCGTTATATTTCGCTATATACCAACGATAAATTAACTAAAAATAATAATTTTTTAGAAAATTAAATATAATATGTCAGAAAGGGCAGTGATGATACCGCAATGCAAGCACTTAATCATGATGTCACTAAGACATAAAAGAATAAAATACGATGGATAGTTGAGTGATAAGTTGATTTATAAGGTAGTTATGTTGTTTTCATCACATGGATGTGAACGATAAAGGTAACTTCAAAGGGGCATTAGCCAGCATCTCTTTTCCCTCTCTTTCCCGCAATAGTGTATACTTGCCCACAATAAAATTTATCCACGGTTAATAAATAATGAAAGAAATCGAAAAAACACAAATTAAGCTTCTTAGCGACCGTTTAGACCTTATTCGTCACCAAATGACCAGTATGCAATTGACGAATGAAGCAGAAAAATACGCCGAGCTAGAGAAAGAAAAAGCGACGCTGGAAATTGAAATCGCTCGTCTAAAAGAGGTACGTAACAAAAAATTAAGTAAAGAAGCGCAAAAATTGGTAGATATGCCATTCAAACGCCCTATTACGAAGAAAGAACAAGCTGATCTTGGTAAGCTGAAAAAAACCGTGCGAGGGCTGGTCATTGTCCACCCCATGACGGCATTAGGTCGTGAAATGGGGCTGGATGGTATGACTGGCTTTTCTAAGACTGACTTCTAGTGAGAGAAGCCCCTCTTTAACATACTTTGCCAATTTATGATTTACTGCCTAAGCGCTCTAACTCTGAACGTAATACAGCAGTAGATAAACTCCATTTTCATGCTAAAGATATCAATTGAAGTCAATGACTCAGTCGTTAAAATCACCCTCAATAAGCTTAAGTATTATCATTGGGCGAATATACATGTCATGTAACTTCATTGATAATCGAGTAAACAATGTAAACTCCAATAGTTAACCGCTATAGCAAAATTCATCATAGCTAGTAGTAACGGCAATTATCATACTCTACGAAAAATGAAAAGAAGAGGATTTAAATAGAGAAACTATTAAACCCGAATAAAACTCATATAAAATCTAAGCTTTATGTTATAGAGGACTACATTAATTCTAAAAACATCTATAACTCTTTCATTCTATTTAACACTCTAAAATGTAGAATGTATATACTATTATATTAATTAAAAAGACAGACGATACTAAGAATAATCTTATCCTAATATAAAATCAAAATAACCCTAACGTTATAGTTTTTACTGTAATTAATTTAAAATGTAACAATATTATTATGAAACAAAATATAATAAATACGTACTTATATGTAACAAAATGTTTTTTATTTAATACGTAAGTTGTAATGTAAATAAATAAATTATAGTCCTGCTCGAAATTAACAACATAATATCGAATCAAAAAAAAACCATAAAATCATATTGTTATGTTCTTTAAATAGTAGTTAAAGTCACATTTTGATCCGAACAACCGATCAATAACAGCACTTTGATAGGGAAAACCTATCAAAGTTAACTAATCGATCGATATAAACATCTTTAAATAAATAAAAATAAAAGCTAGATTAAATGAAAATTAAATCAGTAAGAAATTATAACTTCACTAGTTTAATTAAATAAATTATTGAGGAATTTATTATGATTAGCACCCAAAAAAATTTCATTGTAAAAAATATAAACCTAGAAATTGGTGATTTTATAAGAAAAACCAGACTTAAAAATGGATTAACTGGTGCACAATTAGGTAAATTAGTAGGAGTAAGTCAACAGCAAATATCACGATATGAACGAGGTTCAAATGGCCTATCATTACCAGATTTGATATTTATTTTATCAATTATGAATGCATCATTTTCAGATTTTGTTTCATACTCATCCTATTTGAAATGAGAGAAATAAAATTTTAGTAATGAGTAAACACTACATTATCAAATAATAATACATTATTCATATTCCTGTATAATCAAGAAATTTATATAGCAAAAACTCTTTCTTATACAGATATACTTATCTGTGTTAGTCAATGAAATTAATATAATTCCATTCTCAAAAACATAAATATTAACATCTTAACAATGATATTAGGAAATAGTATGAAACATAACAAATATATGTCTGTATTAGTAGCAGCAATGTTAACAACGTCATTTGCTTCAATTGCAGATACTAATACTGGTACTGTTACTTTCAAAGGTGAAGTTCGCGATACGCCTTGTAACTTAGATGCAGGACAAGGTGGTACTGCTACAATTGTTGATTTTGGCCAACTATCATTAAGTCAATTAAATGATGGAGATTCAAAGTATAAAAACTTCGATTTAAATCTGAAAGGCTGTAAATTAACATCAATTGATAACAGCGATCCACAAAATCCAACTACAGTAACTAAAACAGCAACTATTACTTTTGATGGTGTAAGTAAAATTGCAGGTCAAAATCTTTTAGCAACTACAGGCAGTGCTGCAAACGTTGCTGTAGGTATTAAAGATATTACTTTTGGTACTCCTGCTAACTTAAATTTGCGCGATGGTGACAATACATTAACTTACTCTGCTTTTGTTAAAAAAGCAGGTGCTGCTGCTGTAACAGCGGGCGATTTCACAACTATTTCTACTTTCGAAATCGCATACCAGTAAGTTATATACACTCCTTCACTATTATGTGGAGGAGTATATTACCTGAAAAAGAATATTATTATGAAAAACTTGTTAATTATTGCCACTTTTTTTGCTCATTTTTTTAGCATTCCAGCATTTGCAGCAATGAATTGGGGACAAGCAACAGTTAAAGGTGAAATATTAGCCTCGGGTTGTTCAATGCAACTAACAAGTAAAGATCAAATTATTCAATTTGGTGATTACCCTTTAAGTAGAATTAAAGATAAAAAGATAATCAAACCATTTAAAATAATATTAAAAAACTGTCAGCTATCAAATTCTTATTTTGAGGATGAGAAATCACCTATAAGAATAAAATTTTCAGGTTCAGTAACAAGCAACTTTAATGGATTTAAATTTAATGATGCCGATGGTTTGGCTATTTATATATTAAACGGAAATAACATTGTCAAGCCTAATGAATATTATCCCATTTATGATTTAAAAAGAGTTGCAGGCAAAACGAAATCAGTCAATGAACAACAATTAAACTTTTTATCTGAAATTGTTGTTGATGATGGGCTTAGGCCACAAGTAGGAGAATTTTCAAGTATCATTACATTTGATATTGATTACTATTAATTTAATGAGTATTTACGATGTTATCAATAAAAGAAAAAATGACCATTTTAATGGTGTCGATGCTTTTTTTTAACAAAGTATCCTATTCTGTAGAGTTCAATACAGATATACTTGATAGCACAGATAAAGCGAATATTGACGTATCAAGGTTTCAAAATCCAAATTTTATTCTTCCTGGAACTTATTTTTTTAATATAATTATTAATAGTACTCAATTAACTCAATCGGCCTCTCCTATTAAAATTATAGCTAATGATAATGATGATTCTGTGAGTGATATATGTATTGATAAAGACTATATTAATAGTTTAGGCCTTAAAGAAAAATATGTGAAAGAACTGACCTATTGGAATAACGGGGAATGTATTAATTTCTTGGCTTTGAAGGGTGTTAGTGTTACTCCTAATTTACCTGAGGGAACGGTAATCATAAATATACCTCAATTATATTTAGAGTATATGGATGTAAACTGGTTACCCAAAACCCTTTGGGATGAAGGGATCAGCGGGTTATTATTAGATTACAATGCCAACTATCAATATAGCGATAATGACAGTTTAAAAAATCAAATTGCATCGATCAGTGGATATCTTGGTGCTAATATGGGTGCTTGGCGTTTACGAAGTGAATATTATGGTAATTATCAAAGACAAGAGTCAAATAGCCAAACATCAACAATTCGTAATTTTTTATTTAATGCAATTTATTTATATAGAAATATTAAAGCATTAGATGCTAAATTAGTCGTGGGTGAAAGTACAACACCATCACAGATACTAGAACCTTTTAGATTTACAGGATTATCTTTATTTACAAACGATTCAATGTTACCTCCTAGACTAAGAGGATATGCTCCTGAAATTACAGGAATAGCTAAAACTAATTCTCGCGTTGTTATTACTCAATTAGGAAGGGTAATATATGATGGCAATGTACCTGCTGGTCCATTTAAAATTCAATCATTGAATAGTGGTACTCGTGGTGAATTACACGTAAAAATTATTGAGCAAGATGGATCTGAACAACAGTTTATTGTTAATAGTTCCAATGTGCCTTATTTAACTCGTCCTGGAACTACTCGATATAATGTAACTGCAGGGCAACCAATTAAACGAGACCATTCAGTATATAGAGGCGTTTTTTTCTTCAGAGGAGAAGTCTCACATGGTTTAAATAATAATTGGTCATTAAATGCAGCCTCAGATATAAGCCAAGGTTATCAACAAGTTTCATTAGGCTTTGGCCGATTTATGAATCAGTTTGGTGCTTTATCTGTAAATATAGCTCGCTCTTTTTCGCAGTTAGATCATGATAGTCCATCAGGTAACTCATATAGTATTAATTACTCTAAAACTTTTGATGATTACGATATGGATCTAACTTTTGCGGGGTATCGTTTTACTGATAGAAAATTTTATACTATGTCTCAATATTTAGATTTAAGAAATAATAAATTTATTGATAATGAAAAAGAACGCTATCAAATAAGTCTTTCAAAGCGTCTAGGTGAATTTAATATAAATTTAAATTATCAATTACAACAGTATTGGGATCGAGGTCAAACTCATCAATACGGCCTAAATATAGGTAAAAGCGTTAATATTCCTTATTTAAATTTACAAGGAGGAAGTATAACGCTATCAGCAAATAGAAGTTATTACCAAAATAAATATGATGACCAAATTAGCTTGATGCTTTCAGTTCCATTTGGCAAGCAGTTCTACACTTTTGACACAATGAAATATAATGACACCTATAATTCGCGTGTTTCTGTATCTACCTTAACTGAGGATAATGATTACTATAACTTAAGTGCATCAACAAGTTATGGTAAGGATGCTAAAAAACAAAGTACGCTAGCTGGTATGTATGATTTATCAACTCGTTATGCGTCTTTAAATAGTAATATTTCAATCTCAGATAAAGGTGATTCTAGCTTAGGTATGGGGTTAAATGGTGGTATAACATTAACACAGCATGGTATTGCTTTACATAGCTCATCATATTCATCTGCAGCTAGGTTAATGATAGATACAAATAATATCGCTGATGTTCCTTTAAATAATGGTTCAACAGTAACAAATGGAATAGGGATCGGAGTTATTCCGAATATGACCAGCTATTACAAAAATAGCTATAATGTTGATATGAGTAAATTACCAGATAATATTGAGTCATCAAATACGATATATGATATTGCATTAACAGAAGGTGCAATTGGATACAGAAAAATAAGTGCAGATAAGGGATTTAAATTATTTGCAACTATTAAAATGGCAGATAATTCAGGTTCTCCTCCATTTGGTGCTCAAGTACTAAATGAAAAAGGTAGAGAAGTCGGGATAATTAGCGATAACGGATTAGTATGGTTAACAGCTGTTCAATCTGAAGAAAAGCTAAATATCAATTGGTCTAATAAAAATCAGTGTAATACAACATTACCCAATTTAGATAATGCAAACCAAATTATTTTAATTTGCAAAAAGTAGAGAATTTTATGAAAAATAAATTTTTATTACTTCCGCTATTATTGGTAGCACAAAATAGCATAGCGGCAGTATCTCTTGATAGAACTAGAGCAATAGTAGAAGGTGATTCTACCCCTGTAATTATTAATATCGAAAACCAGAGTGACACCTTGCCGTATTTAGCTCAAGCTTGGATTGACGATAAAGGTGGAAATAAAATTACAACAGGACCATTAATTGCGACACCGTTAGTTCAGCGCTTAGAACCAAATATAAAAAGTATGATTAGAATTTCAACTACGGATGTATCTAAATTACCTAAAGATAGAGAGTCTATTTATTATTTTAATTTAAGAGAGATACCACCGAAAAGCGATAAGCCAAACGTAATGCAAGTTGCATTACAATCAAGAATTAAATTATTTTATCGTCCAGAGCCTATTTTAGATAAAGCAAAAACTGATTGGGCCTTAGATCTAGAGCTGAATACAGTAAATGATGGGTATATTATTAAAAATACCTCTCCATTTTATTTAACGGTCATTGGGTTAGCGGGTGACAAAAACAAATCTGAAAATGGCGCATTTGATTCATTTATGATTGACCCTTTTGGAAGTCATCAAGTTAAAAGTACACATTTCCAGAAACCGTACTTAACCTACATAAATGATTACGGTGGTAGACCAACTGTTTCCTTTAACTGCAAATCATCAGTATGCAAAGCTGATAGTCAACAATAGCCAGTTATAAAATGAGGGTACAATGAAATATTTTTCTGTAGTAATTTTCTCACTTTTTATTTCATTAAGCAGTGTAGCTAGTCAATATGATGAAAATCGTTCTTTTCCATCACATGATGTAACATCGGCTATTAAAATGGATAGTTTAAGTGGAAAACTGCATTTTAAAGTAGGATTAATGTACTCTCCGTGCGTTATTTTGGGTGATGAATATAATAACGATATTTTTTTTATTGAACTAGAACAATGTTTAGTAAATAATCAAAATATTAAAATACCTTTACAAGCCAAGGCTAAATTGATCGAAAAAAACAACATAACAACTACAGTATATGATATTTATCATCCACTTTATTCTGGTAAAAACATACTTTATATACAAAATAAAAATACTAAAGGCAGCTCAGCTATCATGGAGTTAAATTATGATTAAATTCATATTTTCCATATTAATTATTACTATGACTCCTATTGCTTTTTCGAGTGATTTGCTTATTAATTTCAATGGAAATCTCATTGATAAAAAATGTGAAATTAAACAGTCAGAGATAACCATTCAATTCATTCCTTATTCACTAGGTTATATTGAGGTTAATGGCAATATTTCAGATAAAAAACCATTAAAAATTGAATTTGAAAACTGTACGCCTACTATGATGGATAAAATAATAAAAATTTCATTATCTTCTACAAATATATATAAACAAAATGGAATTGATTATTTAACAACACAAGGAGGAACAGGTCTAATCGTTGGTCTTGAGAGCCTTGATGGCGAACTAATTTCGTTTAATCAACCACTTGAGGTTAGAGTGAGTTCAGAAAATAAAGCAGAGTTAGTACTGAATACATATCTAAAAAAAGGTGACTTTGCTAGACCAGGAACCGTACATGGAACTGCAAGCATTATGGTTAATTATAACTAATAATAGGAAGTTATATAATGAAAATAAGAAAGTCGCTCTTATTATTATTACTTTTTTCTAGAGTAGTAACTGCTGCTGATTTTAATAATGGCCGTGCTGATGTAAAAATTAATATTACAGCAACTATAGTTGCTCCTGTTTGTACTATTTTAGGTGAAAATAATGAATCACCATTATTTATAAATTTTGATAATGTTGACTTCTCTGAAGTTGAAAATGGAACAGCCTATAAGGATATTCAGTTAAAATATAACTGTACAGGAAGTTCAGTTCCAGCTAATAAAGTTATGAACTTGTATCTATATCCAACTAAATATGGTGTCTATACACAAGTTGGTAACAACGTATTACGAACATCAAAGAATGGGCTGGGAATCTCTTTAACCAGGAGTAATGCTAATCTTGATTTAAATAAATGGATTCCTTTTGGTAGTAATGAGCTACAAGGCTCATTTATCCTTCGAGCTTCGTTAATTACCCCCAATAAATTACTATTAACGGAAGGTAGCTTCGATAGTACTGTTGCTATCCTAATGAGTTATTTATAATTTGGATTATATTTTATGATGAAAACCGTTTTTTATTTGTTACCTGCTTCACTACTGGCTATTTCTAGTATTAGCAATGCTGGTGATCCAGATGACTGGACAGTCATGGGGTATAGTGGTACTCAATTTACAGCTGATACAACTTGGACGGGCGCTAACTTTAATGGTGTCAATTTAACGTTAAGAGCTAAGCTAAGTAGTATGGGAGGAAAAATGACTGAGTATGCATGGGGATCTCGTGCATGTCCTCCATACGGGAATTCACCTAATTCAACTAATATGCAATATGTGATTGCACCAAATACAGTGGATTATGTAGATCCTATTACCAATGAAAAATTTACTTTTAGAATTTTATTACCCCAATCATTAGGTACAATCAATGGATATCCAAATACACAATATGCACAGATAGGGCAAAGCTCAGGTAATGTTGGCCGTGCAACCTGTTCGCGAACCCCTTATACGCCACAATCATTTAGTGGAGAAACTCCTATTACATTAATCAGTAATACGAATCTCCCAATTAGAAATACACCGCATATTATTAAAGTAAACACGACTTTATTTGGTGTCAGAAACCCAAATATACCAGCTAAATGGTTAAGTTCTGTTGCGCTTATCCAACCTAAAAATTCAGCTGTACTTACTTTTAATGTAACCGTTATTAATACTTGTCGTGTAGATAAGACTCAACTAGATTTTAATTTTGGATCTTTACCACAATCAATAGCTGATGGAGTAAATCTAACTAAAAGTGTAACCGTTAGCTGTACTTATCCTGGAAATATTAAAGTAACTTACCAGCCCTCAAAACCTATTGATAGTGCAAATCCAACTCGTACAAGTTTAGATTTAGGAAATGTGTCATCTGGTTGGTACGGTGAGTTGGCAGTTGATGGTAAAAAGCAATTAATCACGACACTTCAAAGTATTACTAATAAAACACTAGATATAGGAATTACATTAGGAAAAAGTAGATCCAATGTATCTTTTGGCAACATCAGTGGTGGTGGGGTCTTAATTTTTGAGTATATTTAATATTAACTTATTTAAGATACTTTAATTTTTAAATAATTAAAAATATGCAGAAGTATATAATACAAGTGTTTTTAGATAAAAATCGAACCTGTAGATAATTTTATATCAGCATAGTTCACTTTTATGGTAAATTCATGCCTGTTAAATACCCAAAAAAAATTACCCGATGATTTTTTAATCGGGTAACGAACAACACTATTTAATAATTCTATCGTGTTCGTAGTATAAATTTCTTTACGTATATCGATAAGTTAATAAAACAGGGTTCTTAAATTAGGGCGGTGTTAGTTATAAGCCCCTCTATTGCGGGTATTTATATTTAAATTATTTATCAAATTTATCTAAAACTGCAAGGACTTATTCCTACGACGGTGATTGATAGACTGCTTTTTAACCGGAAGTGACCTTTTTATTCACTTGGATCTTTATTTTGAGCCAACAGTTTTTTCGCATCATCACGTTGATTTCTTGCTTCCGCTAATGTCACTTTCGGGTAAACACCAATAGAAAGCATTTTTTCTTTACCTGCGAAGCGGTACTTCATTCTCCAATATTTAGAACCATTGCGATTAACGATCAGATATAACCCACCTGAATCAGAAAGTTTGTAGGGCTTATCTAGCGGCTTTGCCGTTTTAATTTTCATATCACTCAGAGCCATAACAAAACCTCCGTAAGCCCTATCTGTTACAAAGAAAATGAGAATTTGGGGGTGCAAGATATACCATACATAAATGCACCCCCGATTAACACCCCCAACTGGGGGTTGATGTGGGGTAACTCCAGTTGAACTGGGTTGACTATGAATTGCTTTTATATGTTGAATTTAAAGGGTTTAATTGACTTCAGTGGAGATGTATTGAACTTGAGTGGCGGAAGATCACAGGAGTCGAACCTGCCCGGGACTGCTGGCAGCCCCAACTGGATTTGAAATCCAGCCGCCTCACCGGAGACGACGATCTTCCTCTATAACCTATAGATTGGAGCATGATTATAGACTGAATCCATTATTTTCTAAAGCATTGAAACTGCAACTATCACCTTTATTGATAAAAGCTAATAAAAACCCCACTTATTGATAAGCGCTGATAAGAAAAAACGTTATCTTGATATTGAGGTTTACATTTCTGCCCCCATATACTTTCTTATATTCATAATGGTGCGCTAATTTTATGTCCCATACACCAATCGTATTTGGGTATAAATTCACCATTTAACTTTTATTGTCAACACAGTAAGCCTTGGCCTACGAGCACAAGCCTGCAATCACAGGATGTTTTATGACAAATGCATTATTAACCGATTCTGCCCTACCTCGCTTTTCTACTATAGAGCCTGCACATGTTTTTCCTGCTGTCGAGCACGTACTCACCGAGTACCGTCAAACAGTTGAAAACCTCCTTGATGCCACAGACCAATATACTTGGGATAACCTGTGCCAACCGTTAGAAGAAGCCAGCGATAAACTATCCAGAGTTTGGTCGCCAGTGAGCCACCTGCATTCGGTAAAAAATAGCCCTGAATTGCGTGAAGCCTATGAACAATGTTTACCGCTGCTGTCTGAATTCAGTACGTGGATGGGTCAGCACGAACCTTTATATCAAGCCTATAAATCATTAAAAGAAGGCGCTGAATTTAACTCACTCAGCCAATCACAGCGGAAATCTATCGAGAATACTTTACGTGATTTCGAGCTATCTGGAATTGGCTTACCCCCTGAAAAACAGCAACGTTATGGTGAAATTGTTGCGCGTTTGTCAGAGATTGCCTCTAAATTTAGCAATAATGTGCTTGATGCCACCATGGGGTGGACGAAACTCATTAAAGATGAAAAAGAATTAGCGGGTATGCCAGAAAGCGCCATCGCGGCAGCTAAAGCCATGGCAGAAGCCAAAGGTGAAGAAGGTTATCTATTAACCCTCGATATGCCAAGCTACCTACCTGTCATGACTTACGCCGACAACGCAGAATTGCGCCGTGAAATGAGCCATGCATATAGCACTCGTGCTTCAGACCAAGGGCCAAATGCCGGTAAATGGGATAACAGCGAACTCATTGATGAGTTAATGGCATTACGCCATGAACTTGCACAATTATTAGGTTTTAAAAACTACGCTGATAAATCTCTGGCAACAAAAATGGCAGAATCACCAGAGCAAGTATTAGGCTTCTTAAATGACTTAGCACAACGCGCCCACCAGCAAGGTAAAGATGAACTTGCTGAATTAACCGCCTTTGCAAAACAGCATTATGGTGTCGATACCCTAGAGTCTTGGGACTTAGCGTATTATAGCGAAAAGCAGAAACAGCATAAATTCTCATTAAGTGATGAGCAACTACGCCCTTATTTCCCGGAGCAACGTGTCCTTAATGGCTTATTTGAAGTCGTTCACCGTATTTATGGGTTAACGGCAAAAGAACGCAATGATGTAGAAACATGGCATAAAGATGTGCGTTTCTTTGAGTTATACGATGATACCAATACTTTACGCGGTAGCTTCTACCTAGACCTCTATGCACGTGAACACAAACGTGGTGGAGCTTGGATGGACGACTGCATGGGCCGTATGGTGCATAAAGATGGTTCATTACAAAACCCAGTTGCTTATCTAACCTGTAACTTCAACAAACCATTAGGTGATAAGCCAGCACTCTTTACCCATGATGAGGTGATCACACTATTCCACGAGTTTGGTCATGGCTTACATCATATGTTAACGAAGATTGATGTTGCTGATGTAGCAGGGATCAATGGGGTACCATGGGATGCGGTAGAACTACCAAGTCAGTTTATGGAAAACTGGTGCTGGGAACCTGAAGCACTCGAGTTTATTTCAGGGCATTATGAAACAGGCGAACCATTACCTGCAGAAATGCTAAGTAGCATGCTGGCTGCGAAAAACTACCAATCTGCAATGTTTGTGCTACGCCAATTAGAGTTTGGTTTATTTGATTTCACCTTGCATGCTGAATATGACCCAGCTAAAGGGGCTCAAGTTATGCCAACCTTATACGCCATTAAAGATAAAGTCGCGGTAGTGCCTTCACCTAAATGGGCACGCTTCCCGCATGCCTTCAGCCATATCTTCGCAGGGGGTTATGCTGCGGGTTATTACAGCTATTTATGGGCAGATGTTTTAGCCGCAGATGCATATTCGCGTTTCAGTGAAGAAGGTATTTTTAATCGCCAAACTGGTCAGTCATTCCTTGACAATATTTTAAGCCTCGGCGGCTCTGAAGAACCAATGGCGCTATTTGAGCGCTTCCGTGGCCGTAAACCAGAACTAGACGCGATGTTAAAGAGCTATGGTATTCATGGCTAATAGCACTGCGATCCAATTGATCTGTGAAGAGGGTGCCGATCGCGGCGCCCTTTCCCAACTTTCTGAAAAATGGCAGCTTTCTCATACCCCTAACGCGGTGATGGCTCTGGTACTAACCCCTGAAAACTTACAACTACGTAAACTGGATGAACCCAAACTCGGGGGGATTTTTGTGGATTTTGTGTCAGGAGCCATGGCTCATCGACGAAAGTTTGGTGGTGGTCGTGGTGAAGCTGTCGCCAAAGCTGTTGGAATTAAAAAAGATTATCTTCCTGACGTGATAGATGCGACGGCTGGCCTTGGCCGTGATGCCTTTGTTTTAGCCTCTCTAGGCTGCCGTGTCCGTATGTTAGAACGCCACCCTGTTGTGGCTGCATTATTAGATGATGGCCTACAGCGGGGCTATCAAGACGCTGAAATTGGAGAGTGGTTAAAAGAGCGTATGTCTTTGATCCATGCTTCTAGCATTACCGCTTTAAAAGAAGTGACTCACGCACCCGATGTTATTTACCTTGATCCAATGTATCCACATCGGCAAAAAAGCGCTTTAGTTAAGAAAGAAATGCGAGTGTTTCAGTCATTGGTAGGGGCTGATGATGATGCGGATTCCTTACTCGCACCAGCTATCGCCTTAGCAAAACGAAGAGTGGTTGTTAAACGCCCTGATTACGCAGAGCCCCTAGCGGGACAAAAAGCGCCTTCAGCAATTACGACAAAAAGCCATCGATTTGATATATATCCGTGCATTAAAAATAGTGATTAAAACGTAACGGCGAAGGGCGTATGTACAGGTGAAATTATCAATATAATACAGCCGCCCTTTCGCGTACGTTTACAGGTCAGAGAATTACAACACACCCTGCCCAAGCATTGCATCTGCGACTTTCACGAAGCCTGCGATGTTAGCGCCTTGAACATAGTTTGTTTGTTTCTCCTCACCCCCAAATTCAACACAGTGTTGGTGAATATCCAGCATGATGTGATGTAAGCGAGCATCTACTTTTTCAGCTTTCCAACTGAGACGAGCCGCATTTTGCGCCATTTCTAAACCTGACGTTGCCACCCCACCCGCATTCGCGGCTTTACCTGGCGCAAACAAAACACCCGCTTCTAGGAACAACTCCGTTGCCGGAATAGTTGTTGGCATATTCGCCCCTTCTGCGACTGCTTTGACCCCATTTTTAATCAACACTTTTGCAGCATCAATATCTAGCTCATTTTGTGTTGCACAAGGTAACGCAATATCCACTGGCACATTCCACGGTTGCTGACCCGCTAAGTAAGTTAAACCAAACTCTTTGGCATACTCTTCAATGCGACCATAGTTATTTTTGATTTCTTCTAAACGAGCCAGTTTTTCTGTTGTAAAACCATCTTCATCCACCACAGTACCGCCTGAATCAGAAGCTGTGACAACTTTAGCACCCAGTTCCATGCATTTATCAATCGTATACTGTGCTACGTTACCTGAACCAGAAACAGCAACTCGCATACCATCAAAACCTAAGCCATGGCGTTTTAACATCGCATTAGTAAAGTAAACTAAACCATAGCCAGTCGCTTCTGGGCGGATCAAACTCCCACCGAAAGACAGACCTTTACCCGTAAATACACAAGAGGTGTCGTTAGACAGTTTTTTCATCATACCGGTCATGAAACCGACTTCACGTCCACCCACACCAATGTCCCCAGCAGGTACGTCAGTGTTTGAGCCAATATGGCGATATAATTCAGTCATCAAGGCTTGGCAAAAACGCATCACTTCACCATGGCTTTTCCCTTTAGGATCGAAGTCAGACCCCCCTTTGCCTCCGCCCATCGGTAATGTTGTTAACGCATTCTTCAGTGTTTGCTCAAAGCCTAAGAACTTCAGAATTGATAAGTTAACGGATGGGTGAAAGCGCATTCCACCTTTGAATGGCCCAATGGCTGAACTGAATTGAACACGCCAAGCACGGTTCACTTGCACTTTGCCGTGGTCATCAACCCAACATACGCGGAACTGAATAACGCGCTCAGGTTCAACGAAGCGTTCAAGTAATGCTTGGTCACGATACTTTGCATTTTGTTCTAAAAAAGGCCAAAGAGAAGTGAATACTTCCCGCACAGCTTGTAAAAACTCAGGCTGTGAAGGATCTCTTTTTTGGACAGACTCCAAGAACGAAGATAGTGATTGTGTCATCTATGTCTTCCTTTTTAACATGTAGTTGTTGTGATGTGCCTCACTCTTTCTTGTCATTATTTTTAGGAAATGTGAGGTTGATTTGTGTTTGCCTATTGAATATATCATTAGTTTGTATTCTAAATTCAAGGTTTTTTTTCACTGTAATGCAAAATAAATCGCTTGACCTGCCAATAACCACCTCGAAGTACATATTTTGTAACAAAAAAAACGCCTGCATAAGCAAGCGTTTTTAGTGAATAATTTTTCTAATTTAGCGATGTGACTTATTCTTCATCGTCATTTAATGGCACAATCAACATATCCACATGAACTGTATTGATTAGCTGACGAGCAGATGACATTAACTTGCTCCAGAAATCTTGGTGATGACCACAGACGACTAAATCCATATTATATTTTTTAATCGCATCAACCAGTACTTGGCCTAAATCACCACTACCGCTAAGAGTTTCTTGGATTTCATAATCTGCACCTGCAGACAAGTCCTTCAGAGCGTTACGAGTTTCATCCGTAATACGCTGTTGCATGTCACCAAGGTTGACATCAATAAGACCTGTGTAGAGGTCCGAATAGTTCACATCAACATGGATCATGGATACTTTGGCCCCGTAAGGTTTTGCCATAGAGACAGCCTTATCCAGTAATACTTTACTTTCAGGTGATAAATCTACCGCCACAAGAATATGTTTGTAAGCCATAAGTAAACTCCTTCCAAATGCTGATTATCCAGTGGTTATGCCTTCACCACATCTTTATGAATACTATACCTGCAAATTGTGATTATTAAGTGTTGCTTTGATCACATCTAAGCAGATTAACCTTTAAATCATCAGTTCATATAACATTTTATAAAACAATAACATCATTCATTCAATATTAATATATTTGCCTAAACAATTTGAGCTAAGGATACACTAAAATTGCGTAAAACATTCTCCCATGCTCTTTTATATTTTAGACGAACATACATAGAAACTACTGACAATTTTCTCAATATAAACAAATAGTCATCATAATTTTGTGCCCGCTGCACTTTTTTTAAGCAAGAATATATCCTACAATAAAAAAACTTAGTTTAAGTGCAACGTTTTGCTGTATTTCCTTTGTGACAATTGCAGTGAGCTAGGCGCAGTTGAACTTTGCTGGTCACTTCTCATTAATACAAGGCATGAAAATCAATAGCATTACGGTAAAGCGATAGCTTTGCTGCTGAGAGAACCAATCAAAAGGTCAATAGCCCCTAGGTTCTAAGGAGGGGATTATGTTCAGTATGATTGCATTGTTTTGGGCATTATGTATTTTATGTATCTTGAATATGATGCGGTATTTTTCTTCAATTCGTGTTTTATTGTCCATTTTAAGGGATTCAGACCCTCTGCTCTACCAATCCGTTGATGGTAATGGGTTTTTTACCACCCATGGTCAACTGAACAAACAGCTGCGATTGGTTAGGTACATCAATAATAAACAATATATTGACCACTACGACCCAGAAGTCATTTTACGCTGTGAGCGAATTCGTAAGCAATTTATGATGATAAGTAGACTTAGCATTCTTGTTGCTGTAAGCCTAATCTACTTATTAGTGACAGGTTAATAATATTCACCCACCTAACGATAAAAAAAGAGTGATGGCCGTAAGGCCATCACTCTTTCGTATATTTATATTACTATGTTCATGTAACGTTTAAAGGCCCCATACAAACGATATGAAGCCAAGTTAAGCGCTGTTAGATAAACAGCAATGATAGCCAGTACAAACCGCCAGATAACACAATTGAGACAGGCAGAGTCAGTAGCCACGCTAAAGCAATGCTCTTGATGGTTTTAGTTTGCACACCACCACCGTCGACAACCATGGTACCAGCGACTGCTGAAGATAAAACTTGCGTCGTTGAAACAGGCATCCCAGTGTAACTTGCAACACCGATGGAAACCGCCGCCGTGACTTGCGCGGAAACACCTTGCGCATAAGTCATGCCTTTCTTACCAATTTTCTCACCAATGGTAACAGCAACGCGCTGCCAACCAAACATGGTACCTAACGATAACGCTAAGGCAACAGCAATGATGATCCAAAGTGGCGCATACTCAACGGTATACAGCAAGTCATTACTCAATTTTTTCAGTAAACTCGCATCTTTCGAACTCGTTTCTGGTAACTTAGCAACAGCATTTGCGGTATCAGAGATACACATCAATAAACGACGTGCATGATTACGTTGATCAGGCGTTAGCTCTTCATAGCTTTGAATGCCATCCAGCATGGTTTGCGCTTGATTTAAAATCGCACCAGTACGGGAACTATCACAGTGGAATTCACCACCGGGCTCATCGCTGCTTTCAGCCACCACAGGGGCATTTTCTATCGCATGGTTTAACGCTGGTTTATGTGTTTCATAGTATTGTTGCAGGTGGACAACCGCATCATGCGTTTTAGCGATATCATAGCCGTTTGAATTCATATTCATCACGAAGCCCGCTGGCGCAACACCAATTAGCACCAGCATGATAAGACCGATGCCTTTTTGGCCATCGTTCGCACCATGGGAGAAACTGACACCAACCGCAGATAAAATCAATGCAGTACGCGTCCAAAATGGTGGCTTACGCTTCCCATCTTTTTTCTCACGTTCTGCTGGGGTTAAGTGAATTCGACGACGTTTCTTTGTGCCACTCCAATAACGGCGCAAAAAGAAAATCATCAAACCAGCTATCACAAAACCAATTGCGGGAGATAAAATCAATGACATGAAAATACTGATCATTTTCGGTACGTTCAAGGCATCAACTACAGATGAATCAGTTACAATCGCGTTGGTTAAACCCACCCCGATAATCGCCCCGATCAGCGTATGTGAACTTGAAGCAGGGATACCTAAGTACCACGTTCCAAGGTTCCAAATGATTGCAGCCAGAAGCAATGAAAAAACCATTGCAAGGCCGTGAGCTGAGCTCACATTAAGCAAGAGGTCTGTTGGTAAGAGGTGGACAATTGCATACGCAACGCTCAACCCTCCCAGCAAGACACCGAAAAAGTTAAAAACCCCTGCCATGACAACTGCGAACTGAGCCCGCATTGCTCTGGTATAAATAACCGTTGCTACCGCGTTAGCGGTGTCATGGAAGCCATTTATAGCCTCATAGAACAGCACAAATAACAGTGCTAGAACTAATAATAGACCTGTATGAAATTCTAAACCTGTAAAAAGATGTAGCATAGACGTTAAGCCATTATATGTTGGACATGAACGCGGCGCATTATCAGTGACAAACGCTGGCGGTGGAAGCAAAATCTAACCTTTTTTTGATTTAACTACCCATCA
Source organism: Providencia sp. 2024EL-00732 (assembly GCF_044006275.1). NCBI lineage: Bacteria > Pseudomonadati > Pseudomonadota > Gammaproteobacteria > Enterobacterales > Morganellaceae > Providencia > Providencia sp. 2024EL-00732. The sequence goes on from NZ_JBIPDG010000020.1 coordinate 29,610, forward strand.
AAAAAGTACCTCATAGTAATTACCCCATATATTTCAATAGATTGGCTTAAACAAATTTATTCTGAATTTTTGCAACTTTTTAACGATGTTTCCAGAAAATAATCATCATTTGCTATTTTTTGCCGAATTTCTCTAATTATAATACGTCCTACATACTTTTCATCAGTTCTACCTCAAAGCTTTACATTACAATCATGACAAGATGACGTAAAATATCTATGTTCATAATGTAATTATGCTTAAAATCAAATATATAGAGAACCTTATTGTGAAAAATATTGACGTTATTATTTTAGGTGCAGGTGCAGCAGGTTTATTTTGTGCCTCACTCGCTGGCAAACGAGGCTTAAATACGCTGGTGCTTGATAACGGAAAAAAACTCGGCAGAAAAATATTGATGTCCGGGGGTGGCAGGTGCAATTTTACAAACATGTACACAGAACATAGCAATTACCTTTCAAGTAACCCTCACTTTTGTAAGTCAGCACTTGCTCGCTACACACAATGGGATTTTATTGCCTTGGTCGCAAAATATAATATTGCTTACCATGAAAAAACATTAGGGCAGCTTTTTTGTGATAATAGCGCACAAGATATCGTCGATATGCTAAAAACTGAATGTGATTTACCAAATGTGGCTATCAAGCTACGCAGTGAAGTCACCGCCGTCGAAAAAACAGATAATGGTTTCTTAGTTACTATCAACGGGGAAAATGTGAGTGCCCACTCACTCGTTGTTGCAACCGGAGGGTTATCTATGCCCGGTCTCGGTGCAACACCCTTTGGTTATCGTCTCGCAGAACAGTTTGGGCATACCATTATTCCTACACGTGCAGCATTAGTGCCTTTTACTTTACACAAGCCACTGTTAGAAGCATTACAAGTACTTTCAGGTATATCCGTTCCTGCTGAGGTTACAGCAATGGATGGGACCGTATTTAAAGAAAATATCTTGTTTACCCACCGTGGTCTCTCTGGGCCTGCAATTTTGCAAATTTCTAGTTACTGGCTTCCTGGCGAGTATGTAAGTATTAACTTACTTCCTAACCTTTCATTAACAGACTTTATTATGGTAGAAAAACAAAAACACCCTAACCAATCACTTAAAAATACACTGGCTAAATTATTACCAAAACGGTTAATCGAGGTATTACAGGCGCTAGGGCAAATCCCTGAGTGTCCACTAAAGCAACTTAATCACCCTCAGGTTGAAGCACTACATAACACCTTACATCAATGGCAGGTACAACCTAATGGAACTGAAGGCTATCGTACCGCTGAAGTTACACTTGGTGGAGTGGACACACATGAAATTTCATCTAAAACGATGGAATCGCTTAAAGTATCTGGCTTGTATTTTATTGGTGAAGTCATGGATGTGACGGGTTGGTTAGGCGGCTATAATTTCCAGTGGGCATGGAGTTCAGCAGCAGCATGCGCTGAAAATTTACCTTAATGTTTAGGAACAATAAAGTTTGTACACAAGCCGGAGAGTTTGTACATAAAGGCGATTTTGGAATAATAAAGTTTGACACTAAGCTATAATGACCTTTAAAACATGTGATGGATCGAGGTCATTTTGGCTGGGCGCAGAAAACTAGATTCGCTATCAGATTTCCAGCGAGCATTGAAACAGAGGTATGGATTGGGAGTGCGAGAGGCCTACAAGCCATGGCTTCGCGTCCAAGATGTAAGTTCATATGGTCACAGTGCCAAGATTCAAGGCATAAAAACTGGGCGTATTCATCACACCCTTTCTGAACATGAATCTTCGTTTTTTTATCTCGCTGAATTTTGCGACACCATCATTGATATCCGAGAACAGTTCCCTCTAATTCCTTTAGATCTATCTACCAAAATTGCTCAGGCACTGGGTGTCGACCATCCTGTCATCCCTTACTCAAAGCAAAATGAGTGGAACGTGGTGACAACAGACTTCTTATTGACCCGATCGGATGGTGCTAAACAATGGTATGAGGCTGTAAGCGTTAAACCAACTGCTAATCTCGTCAACAAGAGAACGGCTCAAAAGCTCGATATCGAGAGAGTCTGGTGGCAATTGCTCGGTATCCCCTTTCATGTTTATGTCATGTCTGAAGATAATCAGATTCAGTCAAAAAACATCCAGTGGTTCACCTCTCCTATTCGGCAAGGGTGTATACATCCAAGAGCACTGATGCATAAAGCAAAGTCGTTAGTTGGTACAGGCACATATTTAGTAGAGGACGTTTGTGAGGGGTTTATTGAGGCGCTAGATATCGATTCAGACGAATCATTGATGTTGTTGAAGAGCCTTTTAGCCACAAAACTAGTAACCGTTGACCTTAACAATTCGATTGAGGAAACAGGCTTAATCAAAGTCACACGGGTAGATATGGGTGATTCGGAGCAGAACTATGCAGGTTGAGATCAATAGCGTTTGGAGATTAGCAGGTATAGATGGTTTTGATGATGGCCTTTACCGAGTATTGGCTTGCTATCCTGATTATGCCACGGTGGTCCTCTTTCAAATTGTGGAAGGCTCAAAACTACAAAGACCAGCTGCTGTCGATTTGCCATTTTTTCTAAGACAGGCTGAAGAAGGGGCGATCAGCCCTGAAAAATACCCGAAGCCGCATTACCAATTGTCTGATGATAGAAACGTACCGTCTGATCATCTGCAAAAACGTGATAACCGCCTAGAGCAAATCAAAGGTTTGATATTGGATCCTTGGTTTCTTTTGAAGCTTGTTACGGACTCACGTTCAAGAATAGTAGCTGAACATGCCAAAAAACAGGGTGTTTATGTTCAGGCGTTATACCGTTCTCTCAACCTCTACTGGAAATATGGTCAGGAATACAATGCGCTTCTACCGGCTTATACTAACTCTGGAGGAGCTGGAAAAACGCGAGTCGCGGGTAAAGTAAAGCGCGGAGCACCAATAAGACTATCTACACCAAGCCTTGCCGCCCCGCCAAGTGTTAACACTAGCGAGAAAGATAAAACCATATTCCTAAAGGCTATGAAGCGGTTCGGAATGAAGGGTAAGAAAGTGACATTCCGGAAGGTTTATGACCAGATGTTAACGGAGTTCTATGCAAAGGAACTAATTGCCGCTGATTTGGAAAGTAGGGTAGCGCTCGTTCCTCAATATCGAGCATTTTTATATTGGATTAAAAGGCTTATTCCTCAGCAGGAGTTGATTCGGAAGCAAACATCACCTGGTGATTTTGATCGTAATCGCCGTGGTCTTCGCGGTGCAGCTACTGATCATACGGCTGTTCCTGGCAGCTGTTTTGAACTAGATGCGACTGTTTTGGATGTACATGTGGTTTCTGAGTTCCGTCGTAATCATGTGCTTGGTAGGCCAACTGTTTACTGTGTAGTTGATAAAGAAAGCCGAATGATTGTCGGCATTCATGTGTCTCTCGAGTATGCATCTTGGCGAGCTGGCCGTCAGGCGTTGGTCAACGCGTTCACATCTAAAAAGGAATACTGTGCTCGATATGGTATTGAGATTAAGGACAGCGAATGGCCATGTCATCACATACCTCAGAGACTTCTATGCGATCGTGGTGAATTTATTTGTCAGGATGCAGAAAATCTTGCAGTTCCTTTGATTGGACACCTGAGCATAGCTCCACCTTATCGAGCTGAACTCAAAGGCATAGTGGAGCATCGTTTTAACATATTAAACGAAAAGCTTATCCATGATTTGATGGGGACAACCCGAGGCCGTCACTATATTCGCGGTGATAAAGATCCAAGAATGGAAGCGGTATTAACTCTTGATGAGGTTAATGCGTTGTTGATTGATGCGGTTCTTGAACACAACAGTCAAGTTTTTGAGAGCTTAGCGGGTCAATGCAGTCTACTCATCGAGAAAGAGTTAGCACCCACTCCTATTAATTATTGGAATATCCATCTTCAAAAGCATCAACATGCCTTGAGTACACTGGACGAGGCAACCATTAGAGCGCGCCTCCTACCTGCAGATTGGGTTTCGATGACAAGCAAAGGGGTGAGGTTAAATGACGATATGTACTATGAGTCTGATCGCCCCGATTTTGAAGACTGGAAAGTCATTGCTCGCAGTGGCAGTAGTTGGCGTTTAGAAGCAAGAATAGATCAGGACAACTCTTCCTTTATCTTCGTTCGATTTAAGCCAGATGAGGGTTTCTCCCAATGTTGGCTCCGTAAAGCATCAAAATCATTTGATGAGCGTCATCACGCAGATATTTTATTTTTTGAGGACTGGAAAAAACTGGAAAAGCATCGTGCCAAGCCTACCGCCAAGTCTGTTGAGCGCCATCAACGCCGAAAAGAAATCACTCAAAATGCTCAAAATGAATCAGCTAAAGCGCCCCCTTTAGAATCAAAAGCTGAAAAGATAAAGGGCATGAAAGAGCGCCGCAGGCAGTCTGTCCTTGAGGCACGAGTAACGGCAAAACCGGCGGATGATATGGGTCATGCCCCCGATATGCCTGAGTTTGACAAACGCAATGACGAAAAAAGAAAGAATGTCGTCTCTCTGTTAAAGCGCAAGAAAGGTGAGTCTAAATGAATAGAGCAGCTGCCGTTTATCAAAGAGCAATTCTGCCTGAGCATTGTGGTAACCCTCTAATCGAGGCTCTTCCTCCTAAATTATGTGATAGCGAGTTGGCAGAAAAACTGAGCTACTACCCCTCTTGTCACTATGAAGAGACACAGTTGGATCCGTTAGAAAGGGTTGAATATGTATCTCGCCTCAGAGAATTAAGACAGCCATTGCCTGTTTACTTAGAGGTTTTTCGGGCTGTTGAAATGGCGATAAAGGAGGGTTATTCAGCGAAGAATCCTTTGTCGCCAACCACGATGAACTTTCTACATTATTCGGGAGAGGAACGTCCAGACATAGAACCTGTCACGGGATACTTTAAGCCAAAAGGCTCTGGCATTACCGTGATTGGAGAAAGTGGAGTGGGAAAAACCTGTATGCTGGAGCAAGTTCTGGGGTGCTTTCCAGATACAGTGGAGCATTCATATTACGAAAACAAACTGCTTCCCCTGCGTCAAGTTGTATGGATAAAGGTCGACTGTCCTGATGACTCAAGTGTAAAGGGACTTTGCTATCGGATACTTGAAGAACTTGACCGAAAACTGGGCATACCACAGACGAAACCAGCAAGCACCATCGCAGCTTTGATCAGTCAAATTGAAGCAAAGATGAAATCGAGCTTTTTGGGTATTCTCGTCATTGATGAGATGCAAAACCTCAATCTAGCAAAAGCGGGAGGCGCAGATAGATTAATTGGTTTTTTGCACAATCTCGTCAATAACCTCGGTATTCCCCTTCTGTTCTGTGCCAACCCTCCGTTCAACAACCTGCTAAGCAAAACACTCAAAGCAGCGCGTCGTGCAGAAAGCAGTGGATACTTTGATGTCGAGTTGATGAAAAATGATGAAGAATGGGAGCTGTTTATCGAGGAGCTTTGGCAGTTGCAATGGACAAATGTTCCCACACCTTTGACTGATGAGCTAAGCGATACATTGTTTGATTTGTCAGTCGGCAATATGGATTTAGCGGTAAGGATATATCAGGCGACGCAACGGGCGCTAATAGGCAGTGATGATGAGGTGTTGACTCCAAGTGCTTTGAGATATGGCGCAAGTATTGTTATCCGCTTATCGAAACCAGCAGTAGATAAAATCAAACGAGACAGCAAAATTTCGGTGCTCAAACGGCGCAGTGAGTCTTCAAAACCAAAGGCTCCTGTAACGTCAGCTAACGAAAGTGCAGGTAAACCTAAGCCTCAGTTGACAACCTCAAAAGGAAAACTAGTCACCATTCCAGGCGATTTAACCAAAGCACATCACCCTGAATTTTCTGAGCGAGTAATTGAGCTAAAGAATCTGGATAACCTTTATGAGGAGATTAAAGACTTTGACCTTTTCCAGAGAGCATCGGATGCGAAGAACCCGCTTGAAATACTGAAAAAAGCAGGCGTTCTATGTGATGACCCTCTGGAGATATTCAAGTAAGTTTCGTGGAATATGAAACTGCCATCGGCTTTTCCAGATGAGCTCCTTCTAGGGCGCTTGATGCGCCACATCATATTGACAGGCGAGCCGGCGTGTTCGTTTAGTTCACGGGTATTCGGCTCCAGTCGTTTGTCTATGCATCCTTTCCTGACAGCAGGCATATCGCGAATCGCTGAAATGTCCGGTGAAAATGCGGATAACCTGTTGGTCAGACAAACCCTTGCACCTCTGTTCTTCTTTTACTTACCTAAACATGCGAACGCACTCAAAGAGAACTTGCTCCGAGGAGATGGCGCCAAAGCCCTTCGCCATAGTCAGTTACCTTCTTTTGGCTGTGGCGGATCTTTACACTTAAAATGGTGCCCACGTTGCGTTGAGCTAGACATCCATGAACGAGGTGTTGCCTATTGGCATCGAGCACATCAAGTTCCCGGTGTAACAGCATGTTGGTTGCACCAAATACGACTTATGTCTACTGAGTTAAAAGCAAGGCAGCGGTTAAATGAAGGGTTGCCGACAGTGGTGCATTGTGATGCTCAAGCAGCGTCTGCGATGGAGATCGAGGTTGCGATATTCGGTTTCGGCCTTCTAGCCCAACTAGAGAGAACGAAACCTGGCTTTGATTTGGAGGAGAGATACCGCTCACGACTCAATGAGCTTGGGTTTATCACTCCCAATGGGAGCGTTCGAAGGAAGGCACTAATGAAGGTGTTTTCATCTGATTTGGCTATGTACCCCATGAAGGGGTCTCTGTTTCCTCGTCACCAAACTGATTATCACTACATTTCAGAATTGCTAGCAGCAGGAAAAAACTGCCACCCGTTTAGGCATCTCTTACTCGGAGCATGGTTGTTTAACTCTGCGAATAAGATGTTTCAACACACTGCACCGATTGAAGAGGTTAGCCTACATCAACCAAAAGGTTCAACGAAGGGAGCGGTTGAGCAGCGTTGCTTGAGTCTACTCAGAGAAGGTGACTCTCTTGCTGCGGTTTACAGAAAGACAGGTAAAAGCCGATGCTATTTAAAGCGTTTGGCAACAATGCATGGAATCAAACTAAATTTGAGACCAAAACAGTTAAATGAGAAGCTCAAACAGAGAATCATCAGGCTCGCTCGATTAGGTGTGCACCGACGGAAAATCTCTCAAGTTTGCCGGATCGGAATTGGTTCAATTGAACAAGTGATCGCCAGTGTTTCTGGGTTAGTTGAATGGCGAAAACAATGTCATTGGGAGTCGAAAAGGCGTTGCTGTCGAGTTCAGATTCAACGATACAGGCAAAGATATCCTGATGCTCTACGTAGTGATATTAAGGCTGACTGTAATGCGGCGTTTTTCTGGCTTTATGCAAATGACAGGGAATGGTTAGAGAATTCGCTTCCCAGACCTACCAGACCTTGTGGGCCCAGTAGGTTGGTATAGACTACTGCTTTTTGAATTCGGCTATAAGCGCATCCGTATCGACCAGCATATTCCCTTCCATGCGCTCTCTGGATGCCTTGTAAAGCCATTCAAAGATTGGCGTTGCTGACTGTCTGAAATTTTGCCAGTACCTCATGTGCTGCTCGGTGAATAGCTCCACCTCTGTGAAGTTTAGCTTGTCAGATAGAAGGTTTAACCATGTGTTATGACTGTCATTTGTTAACTGCTCGGCAATTTTCATACTCTGTTTGTTCATAAGCAATTCGTCGATAACAACCGCAATGATGGGTGTGAAAGGCCCAATTACAAAGACAACGGACTCCGGTATGGTTTGTTCTAGAAAGATCGAAACGCTAAAAGGAGCTAGGACACAAGTGAATAAACAAACCCATAGCAAATACTGGTAGCGTTTTCGAAGCTCACTTTCCCAAGCAAAGGTTGAGTAGGTCGCTACTAACTTAGCCACAGGATATGGCACACTGCTCAAGTTTGATGACCACCAAGTCTCCAGTTGCCCTCGATCTTGAGGGGCTTGTCTCTCTCGATTCGTACTTAATTCAGCAACTCGACTTTTCGGAAGCTCTAAGAGTGATGGCTTTGTACCTACCTCCATGGTTAGATGATCATGCAAACGTTGGATAGTGCATCCAAGAGATTGCCATTTTGAGACAATGTACTTGCCAAAGGTGCTTATCAGAACGAATGCCAGTAGAGGCGCAGCCGTCAAATATGAGGGGTCAAATGGTGTTTTGTGACCAGAAAAAACATAGATAGAAACGCCAGTCTGAACAACTGCCAGTAGCAGTGCTAAAGCCCAAATACAAGCCTTCCAGAACTTTGCACGATCGTAGGCGTATCGGAATGCCAATCCTGCCTCAACAGCAGGGATTGTTTTTTGATTTGCTACAACACAACTCATAGGGTTATCCATATTGTGGGAAGTCATTACCAAATACCTTACGCCACTCTCCAATTGCTTTTTTGTGATCGCCTGTGACCTCAAACTCTCGAGCTGCTAGTGCTGTATTGAAATCTGATTCCGCTTTTTGCGAAATTTTCGTCTTTTCGTCCCAAGAGAGTGTATTCAGGTTTCCCTGGATTTCTTTAGGGTCATTGACGTCCCACCAAATGTTGCTTTTTATGTACTGAAGAATGTCAATGACATTGAGATCGACGAACGGGCTTGCTTCACCTTTTTCCTCAAAGTAATTAAGCACTAAATTCTCTAGAAGATAAGATGACATTGACGGCATCGTAGCTCTGCGTTGCCAATACTTTATTGCTCGGATCGCGTTAAGGACATGGCCACCACATTGCTGATTGATGTCGGAGACGCGTTGGCGATCTAGTCTAGGGTCTGTTTTTATCCAGTTTCCCGCCCCATCAGGAATGATATAGAAGGTCTTTCCTTGGGCATCCTCGGAAGTGAAAAACGCCGGAACAATATCAAAGTTCCAGTCATAGCTAGAGAGCTTGAGAGTCGCTGCATTCTGGTTGCGATGTGTCTCTGCCTTGTCGTACTGGCTCAGATCAGCCAATTTGCTAACAAAGTGATTGATGATCTTACGCGAATTGAGTCGATATGAACTGTCATGGCGAAAGTTCTTATACTCAGGGGATTCAGTCGGCGTATTGATATACACAGTGCCGTCCAAGCTCTCTTCCCAAGTACATCCATTCGCTGACAGAGTGAAAATCATATCAATATCATCCAAGGGACGAATTTTGGTTCTTCTCGCAAAAGAACCAAAATTGACGTCTTTGTCGCTGTATAGCGGAAAGAAATCAGTTAATCCTTTTACTTGTCTTTTCAAATAATCTCGACTAGACCGCGCAGTGATCGTTTTCTTACTATCAAGATTGACGCTGTCGGCCATAAACTGGTTAAACGCAGAATTTACAGTTGTTGGCATATTCCCTCCATATTTTTAATGCATCAAATATAATGATGCGTTCTTTTTTCTAGATTACGTTGACTTTTCGAAAGGTGTCAATCATTATTTGTTGCATCATTCACTGTGATGCAATTTGCCATGATGGTTAAGTTAGAAGAAATCGCCACAATCAGAGCGGGTCATCCTTTTAGGGGAGCGATCCAGGAAGTTGATAACGGAAATGGCTATGTTATCCAGACACGTGATCTCGCTGATGACGGCCAAATTGCCTGGGAAAAGTTGGTTCAGACCAACGTCTCTGGACGAAAAGAGCCGGAATGGTTGAAAGCGGGTGACGTAATTTTTGCTGCCCGAGGTATCAAGAATCTTGCATCAGCGATATCTGGAGAAATGCTAGACCAGCTTGAGCTACCAGCCGTTTGTTCGCCACACTATTTTCAGATCCGTCTCGCTCAGAACGTGAAACTACTGCCAGAGTTTCTGGCTTGGCAACTCAATCAGTTGCCTGCACAGCGTCATTTTCAGCAGTCTGCGGAAGGTTCAGCACAAGTGAGTATTCGACGAACTGTTCTAGAGCAAACACCTGTGATGATTCCCTCGCCTGAGACGCAACGCAGAGTGCTTGCGCTTAGCCAAAGCGCGACCAGAGAAGAGCAGATATATCAGCAATTAATCGAGCTAAGGCGTGCAGAAATGCAGGCTATCGCGAATCAAGTTTTAACCGGAAAAATAAAATAAGAGATAAACAATGCCAAATACCCCAATCAACCAAGATGAAATCAACAAAGCCGTCTGGTCGGCGTGCGATACCTTCCGTGGCACCGTAGATCCATCCATCTACAAAGACTTCATCTTGACCATGCTGTTCTTAAAATACATCTCAGATGTACGCCAAGACAAAGTAGAAGAACTCACCACTCAGTTCGGTGACAACAAAGATATGGTTGAAGCCATGCTTGCCAGCCAATCATTCAAAATTCCAGCAGGTTCAACCTTTTGGGATTTGTATGATGTACGTAATACCGCAGGTAACGGTACTCGTATTGACCAAGCGCTGCACGCGATTGAAGAAGCCAACGGCACAAAGCTAAAAGGCGTGTTCCAAGACATTAGCTTCAACACCGATAAACTGGGTGATGAAAAGCAAAAGAACGACATTCTACGCCACCTATTGGAAGACTTTGGCAAGCCAACCCTAAACCTACGACCTAGTCGTGTTGGTTCGCTGGATGTGATTGGTAACGCCTACGAATACCTGATCAAACACTTTGCGGCTGGTAGTGGAAAATCGGCAGGTGAATTCTATACCCCGCCAGAGGTATCGGATCTGCTTTCTATCATCCTTGAGCCACAACAAGGTGACAGCATTTGCGACCCAGCGTGTGGTTCAGGCTCGCTATTGATGAAATGTGGTAAGCAAGTTCAAAAGAACTTTGGCGGCTCTAAGCAATACGCGCTATTTGGCCAAGAAGCGATTGGCTCTACATGGTCATTGGCAAAAATGAACATGTTCCTACACGGTGAAGACAACCACCGCATTGAATGGGGCGACACTATTCGTAACCCTAAACTGCAAGATACCAACGGTGGCTTACTGCACTTTGACGTAGTAACCGCAAACCCGCCATTCTCGCTAGATAAATGGGGGCATGAAGATGCAGAAAGCGATCACTTTGGTCGTTTCCGCCGTGGCGTGCCACCAAAAACCAAAGGTGATTACGCGTTCATCTCGCACATGATTGAAACCCTAAAACCAGAAACTGGTCGTATGGGTGTAGTTGTGCCTCACGGTGTGCTATTCCGTGCATCAAGCGAGGGGAAAATCCGCCAACAACTGATTGAAGAAAACTTGCTAGATACCGTGATTGGCCTGCCAGAAAAATTGTTCTTTGGCACAGGTATTCCAGCAGCTATCTTGATATTCAAAAAACACAAGACCGACAAAAACGTATTGTTTATCGATGCGTCTCGTGAATTTAAATCGGGCAAAAACCAGAACGTATTGACTGAAGAAAATATCCAGAAGATTGTCGATACCTACAAAGCGCGTGAAAGCGTGGATAAATATGCTTACCTAGCGACGTTAGAAGAAATTGCTGAAAACGACTTTAACCTTAATATTCCGCGTTATGTTGATACCTTTGAGGAAGAAGAAGAGATCGACTTGATGGCAGTTCGCAGTGAACGTTTGGCGTTGCAAAATGAACTGGCTGATCTGGAAGCGGAAATGGCGGGTTATCTGGAGGAGTTGGGTTATGGTGCCTAATGGTTGGGAGGAAACTCGCCTTAAACACATTGCTCGAATTAAGTCAGGTTCAACACCTCTTAGAGCTAAGCAGGATTTGTATTATTCACAAGATGGTACACCTTGGGTCAAAACCTTAGACTTAAACAATGCTGAAATTTTTGAGACCGATGAGCGCATAACGGAGCTAGCACTGAAGGAAACTTCGTGTTCTATCTTTCCTGTTAATACCGTTCTCGTTGCTATGTACGGTGGTTTTAATCAAATTGGCCGAACAGGATTGTTAACAGTTCCATCTGCGATAAACCAAGCACTCTCGGGGTTAATGCTGGATGGTACTAAAGCGGATTCTAAGTACATTTTGAATTACCTTAACGGTAATGTTCGACAATGGAAGAAGTTTGCAGCTAGTAGCCGAAAAGACCCCAATATCACACGCGAAGATGTGTGCAATTTTGAGGTGTTACTCCCCCCCCTCCCAGAACAACGCAAAATCGCCAAAATCCTCTCCACTTGGGATAACGCGATTGCAACCACCGAAAAGCTCATTGCAACCAGCCAGCAGCAGAAAAAAGCTCTGATGCAGCAGCTGTTGACGGGTAAAAAACGTTTGGTTGATCCTGATACTGGGAAGGTGTTTGAGGGGAAATGGGAAGAGGTTAAGTTGGACGACCTTGCTTTATATCGTCGAGGAAGCTTTCCGCAGCCATATGGCAACCCTGAATGGGTTGATGAGGTTAATGGTTATCCTTTTATTCAAGTATTCGATATTGATAAAAATATGAAACTGAAAAAGGCTACTAAAACCAAAATTAGTGATGCTGCAATAGATAAAAGTGTTTTCATTGAAGCAGGTACAGTGATCGTTTCCTTGCAAGGCTCGATTGGGCGTGTCGCTATTACACAATATGATGCTTACGTTGATAGAACAGTTTTATTGTTCCAATCATTTAAGCGAAAGATGGATACCATTTATTTCGCTTACGCAATTCAAGAGCTTTTTGAAATTGAGAAAGAGAAAGCACCTGGCGGTACAATTAAGACAATCACGAAACAAGTATTAAGTAACTTCACTATAAAAGTTCCTACTCATTACGAGCAACAAAAAATCGCCTCAGTCCTTACCGCTGCCGATAAAGAAATCGAGCTTTTACAAGCCAAACTCGCTCACCTTAAAGATGAGAAAAAGGCGTTAATGCAGCAGTTGTTGACGGGTAAGCGCAGAGTCAAAGTGGATGAAAACGTCGCCGCATAATAATTAGCAAATACCGCCCGAATAACGGGCGGTCAAATAATAAATAAAGGCTAGGCATGGATACAAACGCATTGGAACGAATGCAGCAACTGTTAGCGGAGTTTAAAAAACTAGAGCCAGTTGAAGTTGCAGAGCCCACCATTTTTAGTATTGGGAGTAAGGGGTATTACGAAAATCCCACTACCGATATTTTGGCATTCTTTTGTGACAGCAACGGTCAACATCAACTCGGTGATACTGCACTAAGGGCACTACTGACTTGTTTACCTGAAGACTATCGTTCTCTAGATTGCGCATTAACCGAAGTGCCCGAGCGAGAAGTCAAAACTCAAGCAGGCAAACGTATTGATTTACTGCTAGAAAGTGCTGATTGGGTGATGGTGTTAGAGAATAAAATCTACCATCAGCAAAATAATCCGTTTGATGACTATGAACGTTTTGTTCGAGAAGAGCAAAATCAAACTCGCTTTGCAGGTAAACAGGTTATTTTTGTAGTGCTTTCTCCAACAGGTGAAGCGTTACCAAGTGGCTGGCATGGCATCAGCTATCCCTCGTTAATTTCTGCTTTAAAAACTCAGCTAGCGGAACACTTTCTTTCCCAACCTATCCATAAATGGACGCTATTGCTGCGTGAATTCATCTTACATTTGGAGAGCCTTATGTCTCAGCCATCGGTTAATCAACAAACCCTCGATTTTGTCTTAGATAACCTCTCTACTATTAAAGAGCTTCAGGAAACTAAACAGCAAGCGATAAACGACTATCATCAAAGGCTGAAAACGGCACTTCAGTCCAAACTAGGAAAAGAGATTGCGACTCGGTTACATCATTGGAGCGGATATCCTGCTTTGCGATTTGCTTTAGCGAGCTGGAAAGATACCAATTCGGATGTTGTGCTATTTCTTTCTGGTGAAAAAGGTGAATCTTCAATTAATGTTTACGCCCACCTAGAGGGAGATTCTGATGAAAGTAAAGCAGACTCGTTGATTCTCACTGCTTGTAATGTTGAACGTTGGATTGAAGGGAATGGTACTTATCGCGGGTATAGAATCAAACTTGCCACCATGCCTGAAGATGACATTATTCAATTTATTGGTGAACGCCTTCAAGAACTGGATACGTTTGAACGTGAGTATTGGGGAGATGAGTCATGAGTTCACCTTTGCCTAATTTTCGCGAAGAGCACAGTGCCAAAATACCCGCACTAACGCTGCTCACCAACCTTGGCTACCAATTTATTCCGCCTGCTGAATGCTTGGCGATGCGTGGCCGCTTATCATCAGTGATTCTACCCAATGTGCTGCGCAGCGTGCTGAAACACAAAACCCATACCTTTATGGGTAAAGCCTATCCGCTTTCAGATTCGGCTATCGATAAAATCATTCAAGAGCTGGCGACCCCAGCGATGAATGCAGGCTTAAGAGCCGCGAATGAAAAGCTCTACAACGCCCTAACCTATGGCATCAGTGTGACTGAGTTTGTCGATGGTAAAAAAGCCAACCCAACCATTCAAATCATTGATTGGGACACGCCTGAAAACAACCAATTTCATTTCACCGAAGAGATGGAAGTTGATAACGCCCGTGGTACAGGTAAACGCATTCCTGATGTGGTCTGCTTCGTCAATGGCTTGCCGTGGGTGGTAATAGAAGCAAAACGCCCTGATAGTAGCATCAATGGCAAACCCACCATCACAGAAGGTATTTCGCAAAACATTCGCAACCAAAAAGTGGATGAAATTCCTCATCTGTTTGCTTACAGCCAACTGTTGTTGTCCATCAATGGGCATGATGGCTTGTACGGTACGTGCGGCACACCTGAAAAGTTCTGGGCGAAATGGAAAGAAGAAGAAATTACTGAAAACACCTTTGAGCGCCTTAAGAACACCTTACTGAATGACGCGCAACTGAATGCGATTTTCAGCCATCGCACGCTATCAATCAAAGACGAATATCTATCACTGATTGCAGGCGGTGATTTGGTGGTGACAGACCAAGACCGCTTATTGGTATCCTTGTTGCGCCATGACCGCCTACTAGAGTTAACCCGTCTATTTACTCTGTTTGATAAAAAAGCAGGCAAGATCGTTGCGCGTTATCAGCAAGTATTTGGCATTAAAGCTTTAGTGGAACGCATCACCTCTTTTGATGACAAAGGCGCACGTAACGGCGGTGTGATCTGGCATACCACAGGTTCGGGTAAGTCTTTCACGATGGTGTTTTTGTCAAAAGCCCTGATTTGGCTTAAAGCGTTAGCGAAATGCCGCGTTGTGGTTGTGACCGACCGTGTGGATCTAGAAGATCAGCTTGCTCGTACCTTTGCTTCTGGTGGCGCACTGTCAGATAAAGACAAAAAAGAGGCAATGGCAACCACAGGTAAACGCCTTGCAGAGCAAATCGGTAAAGGCAATGAGCGTATCATCTTCTCGATCATCAACAAGTTTGGTACAGCGATTAACCTACCGGAATGCTACAACGATAGCCCAGACATTATCGTATTAGTGGACGAGGGGCACCGTAGCCAAAACGGTGAGAACAACATTCGAATGCAGCAAGCCTTGCCGAAAGCCGCTTACATCGGTTTCACAGGTACACCACTGCTGCAAGACGATAAAACCGAGAACAAGTTCGGTAAAATCATTCACTCTTACACCATGCAGCAAGCCGTCGAAGATGGCACCGTTACCCCTTTGCTTTATGAAGAACGTATTCCCGATCTGAGCACCAACGACAAAGCCATTGATGCATGGTTTGACCGCATTACCGATATCCTATCAGAAAAGCAACGCGCAGACTTAAAACGCAAATTCGCTCAAAAAGGTCAGATTTACCAAACCGAAGGGCGTTTAGAGTTAATTGCGCACGATATTTCGGATCACTTCCAAAACTTCAAGCAGCAAGGTTTGAAAGGTCAACTGGCGTGTGATTCTAAAGCCTCTGCAATCCGTTATAAGAAGCTACTCGATCAAATCGGCAAAGTCACTTCAGTGGTTGCGATGTCGCCACCCGATACCCGCGAGGGACACGATAACGTCGATAATGAAAGTACCGATCTGGTGCAAAACTGGTGGAAAGAGAACGTCGCACAAAAAGGTTGGGCAGACGAGAAAGCTTACACTAAACACATCATTCAAGAGTTTGAAAAAGATGAAGGCCCCGACATTATGATCGTGGTCGATAAGCTGTTAACGGGCTTTGATGAGCCTAAAAACACCGTGCTCTATATCGACAAGCCGTTAAAGCAGCACAACCTGATTCAAGCTATTGCACGGGTTAACCGCCTGCACAGCAAAAAGCAGTTCGGTTATTTGATTGATTATCGTGGCATCCTCAAAGAGCTGGACATCACCATTGAGAAGTACCAAGACTTGGCTGAACGTACCCAAGGCGGCTTTGATATCGACGATCTCAAAGGCTTGTATAACCGCATGGATACCGAGTACAAGAAGTTGCCAGGTTTGTATGATGACCTTTGGGCCATTTTTTCTGATGTGAAGAACAAGCAAGACGGACAAGCACTTCGTCAGGCTTTGGCACCAAAAATTGATACCATTGATGGTCAATTAACCGATACCAACTTAAAGCTGCGTAATGATTTTTATGGTGCGCTGACCACGTTTGCTAACTGCCTAAAGGTTGCCCTGCAATCGGCGACGTACTTTGAAGATAAGAGCTTCGACAATAAGCGAGAACTATATAAGAGTACGCTGAAATCCATGAGTCAACTGCGCCAACAAGTACGCGCAGATGCAGAAGAAACCGTGGACTACGACGAGTATTCGGAAAATATTCGCGCCATGTTAGACAAGCACATTGCGGGGGTCTCGATTGAAGAACCCGAAGGCGCTTATCTGGTTGGTAACATGGGTAAAGATGCCAAACCAGAGCAAATGACCGATGATGAGGCTAAAAACAAAAAGGATGTCATCACAGGTCGTGTAACCAAGATGATTGAGCAAGATTTGGCAGATGATCCGTATGCCCAAGAGTATTTCTCAAACTTGTTAAAGCAAGCTATCGAGAAAACCAAGGAGATGTTTGATAGCCCAGTTAAACAGTATCTTCTATTCGCGGACTTTGAGCAGCAGGTTAAAGACCGTGATGTGGCAGGTTTACCAACGGATCGCTTTGCAGAGCTTGACCCTAAAATAAAACGCCATGTTCAAGCTTACTATGGACTGTTCTTAAAAGTGTTGGGAGAGACGTTGCCTCTGAGTGAAGAGCAATGCTTTCAGTATGCGTTAGACATTGATGGTATTGTGCGTAAAGCCGTTGCTGAGTTTTCAATTAACCCATCGGAGATTGAAAACCAAATTCGTTTAGGACTGCTGCCACTGCTGTTTAATGATGTTGGTATCGACAAAGCGCAAGCCATTATTACGGATGTTATTCAAATCACTCGCCTTGGCTTATCAGGTCACTAAGTATGACTTCTGTTAACCATAATGAAGGCAATGTCGAGGAATACAGCTTCATCTATGGTGATGAAGCTGTTACCTATGAAGTGATCCGCAAGGTATTTGCTTTAGATAAAAACGGTGAAGCTAAGAAAAAGAAAATCACCATTCGAGTGCATCCAGATTGCCGAGTGGCTGTTACTGCGCCTCAAGATGCTGAAAAATCAGCAATCCATGAGGCGGTCATGCAACGCGCTCAATGGATTTGGAATGCACTGGTCGAGTTTCGATCTCACTTAGAATATGTGCAAACCAAACACTATGTGAGTGGTGAGATGCAGTTCTATCTAGGCCGTCGCTATGTGTTAAAGGTGGTAGAAGACAGAGATGCCATTTCCAACGTGAAGATGGAACGAGGCAAGTTGTTAGTTACACTCAACCGCTTTAACGAAGATAAGCCAAAGCTAGTTAAAGCGCTGCTATCTGGTTGGTATGGCGTTCGTGCAGAGCGCATATTCCATGAACGTTTAGCTGAGCTTCTGCCACAAGCAACGTGGGTAGAGGGCATCCCATCATTTCGCATTATGCCGATGCAAAAACAATGGGGAAGCTGCTCAGCCAAAGGTACGTTGATGCTCAACCCTCACCTGATCAAAGCACCCAAAGAGTGCATTGATTACGTAATATTGCATGAGCTCTGCCATATTGCGGAATACAACCATAGTGAACGCTTCTGGCGATTGTTAACCAGCGTGATGCCGAACTGGAAAGAAGTGAAAAGTAAGCTCGATGGAATGGCGGAGTTGTATTTGAATGAGTGATTTTCATCATGGTTTTGGTCCTATGCCTGATGAATCGTTAAATAGTTTTATTTATAGAGTTCTACGGAGAAGTGGCCATAGGTGTTTTCACTCAATTCTAATGGCTGGAGGATGGGGGGATAAGCCAAGTGTACCCTTATCAGCAAAGCATGAATTTAAGTTCCTTGACCGATATCTTAAACTCGATCTATATGAGAGGACGTTTAGGCAGGAAAAGAACCAAGTTTCGATCTTTTCTAATCCAATCAGTCATGTGAATAATCTTAATAAGACATTTTCTCCAACAAAATATGTGAAATCTTGTGGGAATACTATTCAAATTAAATTCTGCCGAAAGTGTATTGATGTGCAAATAAAAGAATCTGGGTTCTCATACTTTAAATATGAGTGGCTATATGAAGATTTTTGCAAAGTCCATCAAAGTATTCTTCATGCTATTGACTCAAGAGTAAGCAGGAAGGAAATATTTGAGGTCGTACAATATATATTGTCTGGAAACTGCGTCGATAGGTTTCTTTGCAAAACATTGGATGGTTTTTATGCATATACAAGTTGGCCTCTGAGCAAATCCGAAATAAAGTTTGCGCCATGCGTTAAACCATTACTTATCAATCACTTTAAGTCAAAAAGCACTTGCTATCATAATGGTTATACAGAATTGGTGGATTATGGTTATCTAACGAATAAAGAGCGTCAGGCTACTATCAAACATAAGCGATCTGAAGAAATAAAATTTTCATTGGAAGAGTACTTGGATTTCTATTTAGAATTTGATTATGAATCAATTATTGAGTTTCTGAAAGAGCAATTAAAATTACAGTCATTCTCCTTAGCTAAAGCTAATCTTCATAAGAGAATATATAAAGTTTGGAAAGATCGAAAATCTAACTGCTCACTCTGTAAAATTAATATAAACTTTGGTGAAATGTGTCCAGTGGCTGAGCAGTCTCAAGTTTACTTCAAAAAAGCAGTTTCTATTTTAGATGTACATATACCACCAAGAAATATTTGTGAAGATAAACTATCTGAGATGATTGATAAAGTTTATTCACATCAAGAGAATATAGGTGTTAGAGATGGTGAGATTCTAGTAAGGAAAAATATTGAAAAATATGAATTACACTCTTCTTATGGAGGAGAGAAAGCATATAATGAATACGTATCAAAGGTTTTGAGAGATTTAAAGTTTTGAATATTTCCTCTTTTGATAATGTAAGCGATGTTTTTTATGTAATTACAAGTTGTAAACAACCCAAATATATAGCGTCAATTGGTCATAAGTTTAGTAGTGGACTTGTAAAGAGGTGCTGAATAATCTTGGAATATAAGATTGTATTGGTCTTGGCTATCAAGAAGAAAAGTAACTCGAATATGCTCCACGTTGCCAGTAGTAAGAATAGATCTTAGCCATCGAGACTGTAATTTAAATTGTGTATTTGCCTACTTTTGATATGTTAACTCCAACTAAAAAGTAGGCAGATTATGGACGAGAAAAAACTTAAAGCACTTGCGGCTGAGTTCGCAAAAGGAATTAAAACC
>NZ_JBIPDG010000021.1:0-41256 GCF_044006275.1 Providencia sp. 2024EL-00732
GTTTCTTCGCCCTAGTCACATACTTATGTATGCTCCTAGGGTCTTATCGACTTTGCCGCCTACCTACAACACGAATTATTTAGAGAAACTTTCGTCATACTTCGTGTTGTAGGGGTGTTGGCTTCGTTTCTTCGCCCTAGTCACATACTTATGTATGCTCCTAGGGTCTTATCGACTTTGCCGCCTACCTACAACACGAATTATTTAGAGAAACTTTCGTCATACTTCGTGTTGTAGGGGTGTTGGCTTCGTCTCTTCGCCCTAGTCACATACTTATGTATGCTCCTAGGGTCTTATCGACTTTGCCGCCTGCCTACAACACGAATTATTTAGAGAAACTTTTGTCATACCTTGCGTTGTAGGGTGTTGGCTTCGTCTCTTTGCTCTAGTCACATACTTATGTATGCTCCTAGGGTCTTATCGACTTTGCCGCCTACCTACAACACGAATTATTTAGAGAAACGTTCGTCATACCTTGCGTTGTAGGGGTGTTGGCTTCGTTTCTTCGCCCTAGTCACATACTTATGTATGCTCCTAGGGTCTTATCGACTTTGCCGCCTGCCTACAACACGAATTATTTAGAGAAACTTTCGTCATACCTTGCGTTGTAGGGTGTTGGCTTCGTTTCTTCGCCCTAGTCACATACTTATGTATGCTCCTAGGGTCTTATCGACTTTGCCGCCTACCTACAACACGAATTATTTAGAGAAAGTTTCGTCATACCTTGCGTTGTAGAGTATAAAAATAAGGGCTGCAATAATTTGCAGCCCTTATTTTTAGAATTTTTAACGGATTATGCGTCGATATTGTCATCTTCGATAAAACCGTCGTTCTCAGACGAGGTTAATGGCTCTTCAGAAAGAATAATGCCGGTATTATCCGCATACAGATAATCACCAGAGAAGAAGGTGACGCCACCAAAATTGACGCGGACATCACTTTCACCAATGCCCTCATCAGGGCAACCTGCTGGCATAGCGGCAATAGCTTGGATGCCAAGGTCAAGTTCCATTAGTGCATCGACTTGGCGAACCGCGCCATAAATCACGATGCCTTCCCAATGGTTGTCAACAGCAAGCCTTGCTACTTCGGCGTCAATAAGCGCTTTACGGACAGAGCCACCGCCATCAACTAGCAGAATACGGCCGGTACCGTCTTCTTCCAGCAAATCATACAGTAGGCCGTTATCTTCAAAGCACTTAACTGTAATGATTTGACCGCCAAATGAAGTACGCCCACCAAAGTTGGAGAAAAGAGGTTCTACCACATTAACGCTTTCTTGGTATATATCGCAGAGTTCGGAAGTATCATAATTCATAGGATTTAGGTCTTTTTTTGCTGCAAGAGGTAGCCAGTATATCCCTTTTGAACAGTACTTGGCAAAGTTACCCGCCTAAAAATAGGCGGGAAAAGTCAAAAAATAGGCAAATAATGATGATTACTTGCTCATCACCACGCCAATAGAGAATAACACGTTGGTGATCAGTGCCGCTTTTACCATATTTTCAAGTAAAGGACGCATACCTTCTGGTGTGGGGTCGCTAAGAACACGGCGTAAATGGTTCATCAATACTGGCACCGCAAGTAAGAATAGCCAGCCACTCCAACCTTGTAAGTAAATCAGGTTGAAAAACACTAAACATAAAATGGCAACGATAATAATAATTGCGTGGTAAATGCGTGCACCCTGCGGCCCTAAACGCACAGCTAATGTATTTTTACCTGCTTTGATATCATTTTCGATATCACGCATATTATTAATGTTTAATACGGCAACTGATAGCAACCCGCAAGCTGTGGCGGGTAACAGGGTGATGATATTGAAACTATTTGCCTGTAAGTAGTAAGTCCCAATCACGCTTAGCCAGCCAAAGAAGATGAGTACCGATATATCCCCCAGCCCTAAATAGCCATAGGGTTTTTTACCAACAGTGTAGGTAATGGCCGCAACGATGGCAATTAACCCTAGGGCTACGAAACCGATAGCATCTTCGGGTTTTTCACACGCGACAATAATTAACAGTAACCCAGAAATACAGGCCGCCGTAATATTGATTTTTAACGCTTTTTTCATGTCAGCTTGCGTGATAACGCCTTTTTGCATACCACGTAGTGGGCCAATACGCTCTTCGGTATCGGAACCTTTTACAGCATCACCATAATCATTGGCAAGGTTAGATAAAATCTGTAATAGTCCAGCGGTAATAAGGGCTAAAAGCGCCACAGGCCATTTAAAGTTGCCTGTTAAATAGGTTAGAGCGGAGCCTGTGACAATCGCAATCACCCCGAGAGGGAGGGTTTTGGGGCGTAGGCTTTCAATCCAAGCTTGTTTACGGCTTATTGTATTTGGTGAGTTCATTTAATTACTTCACAGGTTCATACTTGTCATATTTCAAATTGTAGTGATCTTGGCTGTACTTTATTGCTCTAGTCACATACTCGTATAGGTTACTTGCTATATTCCAGCTACTTTAGTCACATCGGGCTGATGTTATTTTGGTTTTCTACAATCTGAATTATTTAAAGTCGTGTTCTTAAAAATTTAACTAGCCTATCGCAATGATAAATATTGTTGAATTTCAAAGCAGTAGGATTAATATTTCATAGAAAAAAGTGCAGCGATAAAAGCTGCACTTTAGTCGATGTATATTAAGGATACATGAAAACCTGATAATTAATAAGATTATAAAATAAATCTACTCAGGTCTTCGTCAGCAACCAGTTCGTCTAAGTGTTGTTTGACGTACTCAGCATCGATTTGGATAGTTTGGCCATTACGGTCGCTTGCATCGAAAGAAATATCTTCCATTAAACGTTCAAGTACCGTGTGCAGACGACGAGCACCAATGTTTTCAGTTGACTCATTCACTTGCCATGCTGATTCTGCAATTTTACGGATACCGTCTGCTGTAAATTCAATATTGACGCCTTCAGTTGCCATTAGCGCTTTATATTGCTCAGTTAAGGAGGCATTTGGTTCTGTCAAAATGCGGACAAAATCTTCAGTGGTCAGTGCTTGCAGTTCAACGCGAATAGGTAGACGACCTTGCAGTTCAGGGATTAGATCTGATGGGCTAGATACTTGGAATGCACCTGATGCAATAAAGAGAATGTGGTCGGTTTTTACCATACCGTGCTTAGTCGAAATGGTACAGCCTTCGATTAATGGTAATAAGTCACGCTGAACCCCTTCACGGGATACGTCTGGACCTGAGCTTTGACCGCCACGTTTACAGATTTTGTCGAATTCATCGATAAACACGATACCGTTTTGCTCTACGGCTTCAATAGCTTGTTCTTTTAGCTCTTCTGGGTTAACTAATTTAGCGGCTTCTTCTTCCACTAATAGTTTAAACGCCTCTTTGATTTTCATCTTACGAGGCTTTTGTTTTTGACCCGCTAAATTTTGGAACATGGATTGTAACTGGTTAGTCATTTCTTCCATGCCCGGAGGCGCCATGATCTCAACCCCCATTGGGGTGGCCGCAACTTCAATCTCAATTTCTTTATCGTCTAACTGGCCTTCACGTAATTTTTTACGGAATGTTTGACGCGCAGGTGATTGTTCATCAGTGGGTTCAGATTGACCCCAATTGTTTTTTGCCGGTGGGATCAACACATCTAAAATACGCTCTTCGGCCATTTCTTCTGCACGATAGCGGTTTTTTTCGATAGATTGTAAACGCACCATTTTGACGGCAGAATCAGTCAAATCACGAATAATAGAGTCAACTTCTTTACCCACATAACCGACTTCTGTAAATTTTGTCGCTTCAACTTTGATAAACGGTGCATTCGCTAATTTTGCTAAGCGGCGAGCAATTTCAGTTTTACCTACCCCTGTTGGGCCAATCATCAGAATATTTTTTGGGGTAACTTCATGGCGTAACACTTCATTTAACTGCATACGGCGCCAGCGGTTACGCAGAGCAATTGCTACAGAGCGTTTGGCTTTGTTTTGGCCAATAATATGATTGTCGAGTTCGCTGACAATTTCGCGTGGAGTCATTTCGGACATGCTAGCAATCCTTATGATTTTGAAGAAATTTCTTCAAAGTTGACATTGTGGTTGGTGTAAATACAGATGTCGCCAGCAATGGCGAGTGCTTTTTCGGCAATTTCTTTTGCGCTCAAGTCTGTATTTTCTAACAGTGCACGTGCTGCTGATTGCGCGTATGGACCACCGGAACCTATGGCAATTAAGTCATTTTCAGGTTGTACCACGTCACCATTACCCGTAATGATAAGCGAGGTGTGTTCATCTGCGACAGCGAGCAACGCTTCTAGCTTGCGTAGCATACGGTCTGTACGCCAATCTTTTGCAAGCTCAACGGCCGCTTTAGTTAAATGGCCTTGGTGCAGTTCGAGTTTACGCTCAAACAGTTCAAAAAGTGTGAATGCATCTGCGGTGCCACCGGCAAATCCGGCAATGACTTTGTCATTGTATAAGCGGCGAACTTTGCGGACATTGCCTTTCATGACGGTATTACCCATCGTCGCCTGTCCATCACCACCAATTACGACCTGGCCATTACGGCGAACACTTACGATTGTTGTCATGAGTTAGCCCCTGGTTTTATTACAAAAAGAATGCAGCTGGTTTTAATTTCCAAAAGATAAAATTCAAGTGGTAGCTGTTTAATTAGCTAGCACTTGAATTGTGTTGAAGATAAAAACAACCGCTCATGAGTACATTAAAACAGTACATGGGGTGGGAGGTTAGGATTTTCAACCCCCTGAAGCACGAAGAATGCAACCTGATACACCGACACCTGCTGCTCGGTCACGCATTTTCTCTGCGGTTGACTTGGAATAAGGGCCTAATACGATACGGTGCCAGCCACCGCCACTAGAGATACGGCTTTCAATACCTGAAAAGGCGAGTGTTGCTTGTACCGACTCTGCTTGTTCTGCTGTACGGAATGACCCGCATTGAACTAACATATTTTGCAGATTATTCGCTGGTTTTTTATCCGGTACATTTTGTGTCGATGAGGCCGGTGCCGCTGGTCGAGATTCTACTTTCGGTTCGTTATTCACAACAGGCTTACGTTGAACTGGCTCTATAGGTTGAGCCGGTTCATTGATAATGACCTGAGACCGCGGCACTGGTTTACCGTTAGCAGGGATTTCTTGTAAGTTAGTTACCGGTTGGCGCCGGTCAGAATCGATTTGCTCTAATAATTGACGTTGTTCAGGTGTTAAATCTGATGGACGCAGAATATTAGTACCGGTATTAGGCTGCTGAGAGCTTAGTATATCAACACCGCGGCGCTCGAGTTCTTTAATATAGCGCCAGCGCTCTTCAGGTTTGGGCGGAAGTGTGCTGCCCGTAGGTGCAGTTGGTACGACAGATTGTGGTGGTAGGGTATCCTTTTTATTTTGGGTGATATAAAACAGGCCACCAACGAATAGCACGACAATCACCACAGCAACGACCAAAGTAGTCATTGGCAGTCCCTGTGCTTTTTTCGATTTACCTTTGCCTTTTTTACGAGCGGATGAGCGCCCTCGAGCTACATAATCTTTTTGTGCCACGCTATTAATTCACTAATTATTAATTGTTGTCGTCATTTGGCTTAACATGTTACTTAACCTGAGTGGCTTTGACTAGGGGCTGTTCATCTTTGCTGATGATTTTTACAGCGCGTTTTGGTGTTAAAACCAGCTACATGGTTAGGTTTAGTACAACCATGCTCGGTAAGCTACATAATTCAGAAAAATAGACCTTCGGGTTCGATTAAATGTAATTTTTCTCTGTGTTAAGCACTTCTTGCCTAGGTGACTAGACGGTAAATCGCTCGCCTTGAGCAAAATACATTTAATACGAATAAAAATGTACCATTAAAGTTCAATAACCCCTAGCTTTTAGGCGCTTTTGTACTCTCTCTAATGATTAAATCAGAATCTAGGAGACGAGACCCTGGGGTGACATTGTTACCGTGGATCTGTTCTAGTAACAGTTGCATAGCATGATGGCCGATTTCAGTACGCGGTTGGTCGATAGTCGTTAATGCGGGTAAAGTGTATTTTGCTTGTTCTAAGTTATCGAAACCAACGAAAGAAAGGTCATCTGGGAGTTGTAACCCCATTTTCTTCGCTTGCCACATAGCCCCTATGGCCATGATATCACTGTGACAAAAAACGGCAGTTGGGGGTTCAGGAAGTGAAAGTAACGTTTTCATGGCTTCTGCGCCACCTTCGTGCGTAAAATCGCCGCGAATAATATAGTTTTCGCGTAACTTTTCGCCAGTACGCAACATCGCCTTTTTATAACCTTCTAACCGATACTCACTCAACGGCATATGAGAGGGACCTGCGATACAAGCAATCAGCCGGTGGCCTTGCTTTTGTAGGTAATGGGTCGCGTTAAATGCTGCCGTAAGGTTATCAATATGAACGGTAGGGAGCTTTAATTCAGGGGCAAACTCATTCGCCATAACAATTGGCGGTAGGTTTTTTTGTTCTTCAGTGGAGACATCAAAGGGGATATTAGAGCCGAGTAATACCATACCATCGATTTGTTTGGTAATAATCAGGTTAATAAAGGCATTTTCTTGTTTTTGTTGATGTTTGCAATCACCAATTAGCACAAAATAGCCTTCTTGTGCTGCAATTTCTTCGATACCACAAACCACGTCGCTAAAGAAAGGGTCACGGATATTCGGAACGAGTACAAGAATAGTTTTTGATTCATTGCGCTTATAACTTCTAGCAAGGTTGTGGGGGTAATAGCCAACATCCATCACGGCTTGCTCGACCTTTTGCCTTGTCTGCAAAGAAACCTTTTCTGGGTTCATCAAGGTTCTAGAGACTGTCGCTGTCGAAACGCCCGCAGCACTGGCAACGTCTTTCATTGTTGCCGTATTATTGTGTTTTTTACTTTCCACAACGCCTTCCTTAGATTGATTTAATCGTTTGCTTTTTTTGAATGGCGAAAGCACGTCATTATTTATGATTAGAAGTTATTCTAATTGGTTTCACAATAATATCTGTTACCTAGTTTGCATAAAAAGTGTGACTTACGTCATTTTTTAGAGCTGCTTCGCAAATTTAAAAAAAATTTGAGAGGAAATTCCTAAAAATCGGCTGTTGAAACACAGAGATATCTAGAGATACTTTGTTCATGAGTATTCAAATTATTAATTTAAGGAATGAGGTTAGCAATCAGTCGGGTCGACGTCCACATTCCATTTTACTTTACGGCTTTCTGGCTGCTGAAGGATTTCAGGCAGTAGTTTTGCCATAAATTGCTGCAAATATAACCGTGAAGGGTGTTGGAGCAATAATTGCCAGCGGAATCGTCCACCTCGTTTGGCTTGAATCGACGGCGATGGCCCTAAAATCCACAGTTTAGCGTCACTTTGCGGGTGCTCTGCGATATATTGCCGTACATTTTGCAAAAAAAGGCGTGAATCTTGGTTATTGTGGTCTTCGGAGCGGATCAAAATATGGTTAGTGTAAGGTGGTAACATGGCGATACGGCGCTCTTCCATTGCCTCTTTTGTGAAAGCGTCATAGCCGTTTTCAAGTAAATTGAGTAGCAGAGGGTGCTCTGGGTGGTGAGTCTGTAAAAAAACGTCCCCTTGCTTACCAGCTCGACCCGCACGGCCTGAAACTTGTACATATAATTGGGCAAAACGCTCAGCCGCACGAAAGTCACTCGAAAATAGTGCGCCGTCAACGTCTAATAGCGCGACTAAGGTAACATCTGGAAAATGGTGGCCCTTAGCTAACATTTGCGTGCCGATAAGGACCCTTGCCCCACCTTCGTGAACTTGGTTTAAATGTTGCTCAAGTTCGCCTTTACGACTAGTAGTATCACGGTCAATACGGGTCACTGGCGTGTCAGGGAAAAGCTCCGATATCCCCTCTTCAAGTTGCTCTGTTCCCATACCTACGGGCACCAAGTGGGTTGACCCACATTGTGGGCATTGGCGAGGGATCGGGCGTTGGCTGTCGCAGTGATGACAACGTAATTGGTGAAAATTCTGATGTAAGGTGTAGTAATGATCACAGCGTTGGCACTCGGCAATCCAGCCACATTCATGGCAAATCAGTGCCGGGGAATAGCCCCGACGATTTAAAAATAAAATCACCTGATTATTTTTCGCTAAATGTTCTTTAATATGTTGGATTAGCAAGTGTGATAGGCCATATTTTAAGGGTTGGCCTTTTAAGTCAATTAGATGTTGTACTGCAGGGTGAGCATTCCCAGCCCGAATAGTGAGGTTTAATTGACGATACTTATTTTGTTGAACATTAAAAAGGGTTTCCAGTGACGGTGTTGCGGTCCCCATCACAATCGGAATATTATTTTTTTTGGCGCGAAAGACCGCGAGGTCTCGAGCATGGTAACGCCAGCCATCCTGTTGCTTATAAGAGCTATCATGCTCTTCATCGATAATGATGATGCCTAAGTGGGCAAATGGGGTAAATAGGGCAGAACGAGTGCCAATAATAATTGCATTTTGCCCTTGTTTAGCTCGTAGCCAAACGGCTAAACGTTCACTGTCATTTAACCCCGAATGTAGAACATCTACAGGGGCATTGAAACGCTCACGAAAACGGCTAATGGTTTGTGGGGTTAAGCCAATTTCGGGAACGAGAACTAAAGCCTGTTTACCTTGGGAAAGCACATTTTCTAATACGCTTAAATAGACCTCTGTTTTACCGGAACCTGTGATCCCAGCAAGCAGCCATGGTGAGAACTCGTCATCTTGTGCACGGATCGCTCCGACCGCGGTGGCCTGTTCGCTGTTAAGGCGTAGCCTTTCGCCACATATTGTAAAGTTAGGTTGCCATTTTTCCGCAGTAGGCTGAACAGGGTGTAGTTCTATATAGCTTTTCTTTTTTAAGGCTTGTAAGGCACTTTCGCTGATTTCAAGTTCATTGACCTGATGGCGATACACAGACCGGCGACGTAAAAGGGCGAGTGCTTGCTGCTGCTTAGGTGAACGTTTTAGCTCATTAAGGTCAACCGCAAGGCCTAACTCAGTAACTTGCCATTGCCAAATAGGGGTGAATTCTGCGGCTTTACCTTGGCGCAGTAATGTCGGTAGGGCGTGGAAAAGAACCTCACCAACTGGGTAATGGTAATATTGGGCAGACCATAATAATAATTGCCAAACATCGTCAGGAAATAGAGTTTGCTGGTCAAGAACCAGTTCGATAGCTTTGAGCTTGTCTTCAGCAAATTCACTTTTATCGCTATGTTTAACCACAACCCCCAGTGCTTGGCGCTTGCCAAACGGCACCATGACACGGCTCCCAATGACGGGAAGCGCCATGTTATCAGGGAGGCGATAATCAAATGTGCGATTTAAAGGAACAGGTAATGCCACCTGAACGACGATCATAGCTGGATTTCCGTCTGTTTTTTATGCGATGATAATAATAAGAGCGGACTAGAGTAACACAAAATTTACTCGGTTTTCATTGCGTGATAAACAGAATTTCTGTATGATCCGCCGCCTTTGGTAGTTATTTTTGCCAATAATATTAAATTCAATCAACACGACGTGTGGTGTCCGGCGTTAGGGCTGGAATGGCGACACGGCCTTAATAGAGGTTCTCCCATGAAAAAAGGTATTCATCCTAAATACGAAGAAGTTACTGCAACTTGTTCTTGCGGTAATGTTATGAAAATTAATTCAACTGCTGGTCACTCGCTGAACTTGGACGTTTGTGGTAATTGCCACCCGTTCTATACTGGTAAACAGCGTGATGTTGCGACTGGTGGTCGTGTTGATCGCTTTAACCAACGTTTCAGCATCCCAGGTTCTAAAAAATAATCGAACTTGTGAAATGCAAAAAAAAGGGAAAATATATTTTCCCTTTTTTTATGGGTAGAATAAACCGTTAGAAGCGGTAAACCACACCAAGCATAATGTCATTGCTTCTGACTTTCACTTTTGATTTATCTTTGGCACCGTCAGTGTAAGAGCTCACCTCAGATTTACCTGCATCTAAGAAGCGGTAGCTTAAATCTAATGATAGATTGTCATTGATTGCATACTGTGAACCCAATCCTAAACTCCAAGCAAAATTACTATTAGTTTTTGATTTAGACGATGAACTATATTCGCTACCACCGGAATTCGTTTCAGAGTAGGAATACTGTGCTTTATGCTTAATGCTCGCTAACCCTAAGCCCACAGATACATAAGGTGTGAAATTAGTTTCATTTTTGAAGTCATAGTAGGCATTGACCATGAAAGTATTTAGCGTGATATCATTTTTTGCATCATCACTATCTGAATAGAAAGAACCATTGCCATTGTCCCAAGAGCTACTCGCTAGATTATATTTGGAAGATGCTTTCCCTCTAAGGGTTATATCGAGCTCAGTACGAAGAGGTAAAGAGGTCATATCATATAAGTCATAACCAACAGCAAGGCCGCCACCGAACACGCCTTTGGTTTTGCTTCCACCACTGGCACGATCATACTCACCAAGGTCATCAATACTTTCCCACTTTTGGTCGGAAAGTTTTAAGATTGATGTTCCCATTTTACCAGAAACATAAAAACCACTATTCGATGCCATCGCTACGCTAGAAACGACGCTTAAAAGAGATACTGCAATTATCTTTTTCATTAAAAATACCGTTTAGTTAGTTTATTGGAAATAAGGTTTTATTATAAGTCAAATTAAGCGTTTGATTTAAGATAAGTCAAAATTGGGTGAAAAACGATATGATTATCGTTATTCTTTGTTAATAGTTGATAATTAACGGTTTCATGGAGGGGGTTATGGTGGTTATTAGTATTTTATTTTGTTTAAACGCGGCCAATATTTAAGAACGCACTCTTTATGGGGTGCGTTTTAAGCGTATTTAGCGTTTTTTACACGGGGCTGGAGCATATTGTGTCTCTGCGGGGAAAGGGTTTGCTTCGCAGTCGGCTAATTCTTCCCGAACTTCAAAAATCGCAAAACCAATTACGCCAATATTCCGTTCGTCACCTTGAACATTTTGATTTACATAAGAATCTTCTGGTGCTGAGAAGCGAAAAGCGGCGACTTGGTCCTGATTCTTGCGAAAGCCCTCAATGGTGACCTCATGTTTGGGACGGATCAAATATCCATTATTTTGGTATGAACCTGCACGGCCATTTAGTACGTCAATACCATCAACGGTTGTGACCACTTCGTAGGTTCTATTTCTATCGGTATTGGCGATAGTCAATTGATAACGCTGTCCCTCTTGGGCGGGCAAAATATATTGTCCTTGGTTATTACGGTAAATTGGCATTTTACGGTCATTTCCATCAGTGATTTTGATCTCTATGGGGGACAACGGAATATAATTGATGGTTTGAACATGGCTTGGGACACGTTCACCGCGGTAAAAAATAATGGCGGTGTCAAAAGGTGTGTTGGTTAAACGTGAGGCTTTGACCGTTTGTACAGCAGAATTAACATCTTCCCCCCATTTTGTCCCTAATTTTTTCGCTGATAAATCGCTATTAGCAGTTTCTTTATATTCTTTGGTATAACTAGTTGAGTGGTTTGTGCATCCTGCGGTGATGAGTAGTGCTCCGCCGAGTAAGCCGATTAAGACCTGATTATATTTATTCATTACACTATCCTTAATAATTCTAATTATTGGGTGTGGTTATAGATTGGTGTGATGAAGTGTAGAGAAGTTGGGGAAATAAGCCTGCGGGCAATTCTGAAAGTGAACTAATTCAGAGAAATCTTGGTTTTAGGTGTGAGACCAAAGAAAAATTTTAGCGTGGCTTGGGATGAGCGATTAAGTGTAATCACCTTTAGATAAGATAAGAAGAGCGCTACGCCACTGGCAGGGAATACCTGTTTGCGACGTAGTGAAAAACGTATTGCATTACTGAGGCAAAAATTGAGTTAGTACTCCCACGTTTCTGGGTCGATACCTAATTCACGCATGATTTCTTTTGCCGCTTCAGGGATTTCGTCATTACGTTCTTTGCGTAAATCTTCGTCATTCGGCAGCGGTTGCCCCGTGAATGCGTGCAAAAATGCTTCGCACAGTAATTCACTATTTGTAGCGTGACGTAAGTTATTAATCTGGCGGCGTGTACGCTCATCAGTTAAAATTTTTAGTACCTTCAACGGGATAGATACTGTAATTTTTTTTACTTGCTCACTCTTTTTGCCATGTTCAGCATACGGACTGACATATTCACCATTCCATTCAGCCATGAGTTACCTTGGATATTTTCAGTAATAATTAAAAATAATATGCATATTCTTTTTAAGAGAAACTTATTCTAAGCTTCAAATAGGGCGTGTCTGCATATAAGTAAGAAGAAACTTGTCCTAGTTTACCACAATTTTTCCTGTGAAATTAACCAGCTAAGTCTATTTGTGCTATTGATTATCAATGAGCACATAATCATTAAGGCTGATTATTCCATTACTTGATATAAACGTAAAGAGGTTTAGACGTCTAGATATGTTGACGTCTAAACATCTCATGGGTATGATTTGAGCAATCACAAATCAGGAGAAGCGTTTATGGCCTACAAACCGTCAACTATCGCAATTCATAATGGATTAAATGAAGATCAACAATTTGGTTGCGTTGTGCCTCCCATTTATTTGTCCAGTACCTATAATTTTACTGACTTTAATCAGCCGCGAGTTCATGATTATTCACGTCGAGGAAACCCAGGGCGGGATATAGTACAAAAAACATTAGCACAGCTCGAAGGGGGAAGTGGGGCTGTAATGACGAATAGCGGTATGTCTGCGCTTCATCTGTTATGTACGGTATTTTTACAACCGGGTGATTTACTTGTAGCTCCCCACGATTGTTATGGGGGAAGTTACCGGTTATTTAATAGCCAAAGCCAGCGTGGGGCTTATCAAGTACAGTTTGTCGACCAAAGTGACGAAAGTGCATTGCAAAAGGCATTAGATAAAAAGCCTAAATTGGTGTTAATCGAAACACCGAGCAACCCACTATTAAGAATTTTTGATATACAGCATATTGCTCATTTGGCTCATGAAGCAGGGGCATTAGTCGTTGTTGACAATACATTTCTAAGCCCGATTTTACAGCAACCGCTTTCATTAGGGGCGGATTTTGTTGTCCACTCATGCACTAAATATCTTAATGGCCACTCAGATATTGTGGCTGGAGTTGTTATTGCCAAAGATGAAAAATGGGCAATAGAATTAGCGTGGTGGGCAAATAATATTGGTGTTACTGGAGGGGCTTTTGATAGCTATTTACTATTGCGAGGGATTCGAACCTTATCGCCACGTATCTTACAACAGCAGAGGAATACACAAGAAATCGTAAAGTATCTTAAATCACAGACTTTAGTGAAAAAATTGTATTATCCTGAATTGGAAGATCATCCAGGGCATCAAATTGCACTTAAGCAGCAAAAAGGTTTTGGGGCAATGTTAAGTTTTGAATTTGCTGGTGATGAATTACAACTACGTCGTTTTCTGAGCGCCTTGTCTTTATTTACATTGGCAGAATCATTAGGTGGTGTAGAAACCCTGATTTCTCATACGGCAACAATGACCCACGCGGGGATGTCCGCTGAAGCTCGAGCACAAGCCGGTATTACGGATAGCTTGCTGAGAATTTCGGTCGGGATTGAAGACCCTCAGGATTTAATTACAGATTTAGAGCAAGCATTTCAGGTTGCGGCACAACGTTAGCGGAGTTTTTTGATGAGTGTACTAACAGCGGTTGAGGTGGCACCTTGCCACCGCCAGTTACATAAGTTTGGAGGTAGTAGTTTAGCGGACGCAAAGTGTTATCAACGAGTCGCGGCTATTATGGCTAACTATAGCCAACCCGGTGATTTAATGGTGGTTTCCGCTGCGGGTAGTACAACCAATCAACTAATCAATTGGTTGAAATTAAGTCAGATTGACCGTATTTCGGCTCATCAAGCTCAGCAAATATTACGCCGCTATCAACTGGATTTAATTGAATCTCTTTTGCCAGAACCAAAAGCAAAAGAATTAAGCCAATTATTCATTCAGGATTTAGAACGACTCAGTGTTTTACTGGATAAGCCGAATAGTGATGTCACTTACGCAGAAGTCGTCGGTCATGGTGAAATTTGGTCTGCGCGCCTTATGTCTGAAGTGTTATCTCAAGCTGATATGGCAAGTTCTTGGTTAGACGCGCGTTTATTTTTACGTGCTGAACGCGCTGCACAGCCTCAGGTAGATGAAATACAATCACGGTATTTATTACAACAACAATTAACTCAATTACCTAATCGACGTATTGTTGTTACTGGCTTTATCTCCCGTAACCAGCAAGGCGAAACCGTATTACTCGGGCGCAATGGTAGCGACTATTCAGCCACACAGGTTGGTGCGCTCGCCGATGTTGATAAAGTCACCATTTGGAGTGATGTTGCAGGGGTGTACAGTGCAGACCCTCGTAAGGTTAAAGATGCGTGTTTATTGCCTTTATTACGTCTTGATGAAGCTAGCGAATTGGCGCGTTTAGCGGCGCCAGTTTTACATACTCGTACCTTGCAGCCCGTTTCTGTCAGTAACATTGATTTGCAATTAAGGTGTAGTTACCAACCAGAGCAAGGCTCAACCAAGATAGAGCGTGTATTAGCATCAGGAGCTGGGGCTAAAATTGTCACAAGTCACGATGATGTTTGCTTAATTGAACTACGTATTGCTGCAGGGCGGGATTTCAAACAAATCTGTAAGGATGTGGACTTACTATTAAAACGGGTCCAATTACGTCCATTAGCTCTTGGTATTCACCATGACCGTGCATTACTTCAATTATGTTATACCTCAGAACTTGTTGAAAGTGCGTTGAATGTCTTAGAGGAAGCCGGGTTACCGGGGTCATTATCACTGCGTGAAGGTTTTTCTTTGGTTGCTTTAGTGGGGGCGGGTGTTGGCAAAAAACCTCTGCATAGCCACCGTTTTTATGAGGAGTTGAAGGGGCAGCCTGTTGAATTTATTTGGCATTCTGAAGATGCGATTAGCTTGGTTGCCGTATTGCGTACAAACCAAACTGAACATTTAATCCAAGGTATGCACCAAAGCTTGTTCCGTGCGGAAAAACGTATAGGGTTAGTACTCTTTGGTAAAGGGAATATTGGCGCGCGTTGGTTGGAACTTTTTGCAGCGGAGCAACCTAATATTTCTGCTCGTAGTGACTTTGACTTCGTGTTGGCTGGTGTGGTGGATAGCCGCCGTAGTTTATTAAATTATCAGGGGATCGACCCTAGTCGCGCTTTGGCATTTTTTGATGACGAGGCGGTGGAACATGAAGATGACAACTTGTTTTTATGGATGCGTTCTCACCCTTATGATGATTTAGTTGTCTTAGATGTTACCGCCAGTGAAACTTTGGCTGATAGCTATGTTGATTTTGCCAGCTATGGTTTTCATGTTATTAGTGCTAACAAAATTGCAGGGGCCGCACAAACAGCTCAGTATCGCCAAATTCGAGATGCATTTTCAAAAACAGGTCGTCACTGGCTTTATAATGCGACAGTTGGAGCTGGGTTGCCGATTAACTATACGGTGCGAGATTTAAAAGAAAGTGGTGATGCCATCCTGACGATTAGCGGTATTTTTTCAGGGACATTATCATGGCTATTTTTGCAATTCGATGGCTCGGTTCCGTTCAGTGAGTTAGTTGAGCAAGCGTGGCAACAAGGTTTAACAGAACCTGATCCACGTATTGACCTTTCTGGGCAAGATGTGATGCGCAAGTTAATTATTTTAGCCCGTGAAGCTGGTTACGATATAGAACCTAATGACGTACGTGTTGAGTCTTTAGTCCCTAAACAAGCTCAAACCGGCTCATTAGATGAGTTTTTTGAAAATAGTGCTGTGATCAATGAACAGATGCAACAGCGCTTAGAAGCGGCACAGGAAATGGGGTTAGTACTTCGTTATGTTGCGCGGTTTGATGCAGTAAAAGGTAAAGCTAAAGTGGGTGTTGAGGCAGTACAACCGAATCACCCATTGGCTTCATTATTACCGGGTGACAATGTATTTGCGATAGAAAGTCGCTGGTATCGAGATAACCCATTAGTAATAAGAGGTCCAGGGGCAGGGCGAGATGTGACTGCTGGGGCTATTCAATCTGATTTAAACCGCCTTTCTCAATTGTTGTAATCATTGTTTAAATGTATTGGTGCTTTAAATGTAAATTTGGCACCAATACATCATGAAAATTTTTAATCTACAGCCTTCTTTTCTGTCTTTTTATTCTGATGATTTAATTCTTAAGCATTATTCATGTCTTAAAAGTGCTGAATCGACGATATATTGCGCTGAAACAATACTTAAATAAGAAAAATTAATAAAAATGAATCTGTAATTAAATTTCAGAAAAATCCCCCAAAGTCATTTTTTTCTGATATGAATATACATTGAAGGGTAAATTTAGCGGTCTGCATCACAAAATGATAATTCTAACGCAGCCGACTGAAATTTTGTTACAGGAAACAGGTAGCAGTCTGTTAACCGTGAGTCATGCGGGATGCATTCTGCCAGAAGCACAAGGTCAGGAGTCTCATGAATCAGCAATATTCCGCAATGCGCAGTAATGTCAGTATGCTAGGTAAGTTACTCGGCGATACCATCAAGGAAGCTTTAGGCGAAGACATACTCGATAAAGTAGAGTCCATTCGTAAGCTTTCTAAATCTTCCCGTGCAGGTAATGAAATTCAGCGCCAAAAACTGCTGATGACATTACAAAACCTCTCTAATGATGAGTTGCTACCCGTCGCAAGGGCATTTAACCAATTCTTAAACCTAACAAACGTCGCTGAGCAATACCACAGTATTTCACCTCATGGTGAAGCGGCAAGTAACCC
Organism: Providencia sp. 2024EL-00732; assembly: GCF_044006275.1. NCBI lineage: Bacteria > Pseudomonadati > Pseudomonadota > Gammaproteobacteria > Enterobacterales > Morganellaceae > Providencia > Providencia sp. 2024EL-00732. The sequence continues at coordinate 16,818 of NZ_JBIPDG010000021.1, forward strand.
CGTCGCATTGAAAAATCTGTTTGGCCGCTTAAAAGAAAAAAGCTTTACTGATACAGACATTCAAAAAGCAGTTGAACAGCTTTCTATCGAATTAGTTTTAACCGCTCACCCCACTGAGATCGCACGTCGGACGTTGATCCACAAACTGGTTGAAGTAAACACCTGTTTATCTCAGCTTGATCATGATGATATTGCGGACTATGAGCGCAATAATATTATGCGGCGCCTGCGCCAATTAGTCGCTCAATCATGGCATACCGATGAAATTCGTAAAATTCGTCCAACGCCAATTGATGAAGCGAAGTGGGGTTTCGCAGTGGTCGAAAATTCACTGTGGGAAGGGGTTCCTGCATTTTTACGTGAATTTAACGAACAACTCGAAGACTCGATTGGCACTGTTTTACCTGTCGAAGCCAATCCAATCCGTTTCACGTCATGGATGGGCGGTGACCGTGACGGTAACCCAAATGTGACGGCGGATGTTACTCGTCAAGTTTTACTGCTAAGTCGCTGGAAAGCAGCAGATTTATTCCTAAAAGACATTCAGGTTTTAGTTTCTGAACTGTCCATGACGGAGGCAACCCCAGAGTTACGTGCATTAGCTGGAGGCGATGATGTGGATGAACCGTATCGCCAAATTGCTAAAAATTTGCGTAGCCAATTATTCTCAACATTAGAATATTTAGAGCGCCGTGTAAAAGGTGAGCAAGCCTTGCCTCCCGCCGATTTATTGACAGATAATGCCCAGTTATGGGACCCGTTATATGCCTGTTATCAATCGTTAATTGCCTGCAATATGAAAATTATTGCCAATGGGCAACTGCTGGATACCTTACGTCGTATTCGTAGTTTTGGCTTACAGTTGGTACGTATTGATGTCCGCCAAGAAAGTACTCGCCATACAGAGGCTATTGCAGAACTCACACAATATTTAGGGCTGGGGGATTACTCACAGTGGTCGGAAGAGGAAAAACAGCAATTTTTACTGTCCGAGCTGCAATCACGCCGCCCATTAATTCCACAAGATTGGCAGCCTAGCCCAGAAACACAAGAGGTATTTGAAACCTGCCGTGTTATTGCGAATGCGAAGAATGATTCGATTGCGGCTTATGTAATTTCAATGGCTAAAGTACCTTCAGATGTCTTAGCGGTTAAATTATTGCTTAATGAAACTGGCGCTTCAGTTCGTTTACCTGTCGCACCATTATTTGAGACCTTAGAAGACTTAAATAATGCTGAAAGCGTAATGCAAAAACTGCTCAGTATTGAATGGTACCGCGAGCTGATCGATGACCGCCAAATGGTGATGATTGGGTATTCAGATTCAGCTAAAGATGCAGGGGTAATGGCAGCATCGTGGGCACAATACAGGGCACAAGATGCGTTAATTAAACTGTGTGAAAAAGAAGGTGTGACACTGACCCTGTTCCACGGACGTGGTGGCACTATCGGTCGTGGGGGGGCTCCGGCTCATTCTGCATTGCTGTCTCAGCCTCCGGGGAGTTTAAAAGGTGGCTTGCGTGTTACAGAACAAGGGGAAATGATCCGCTTTAAATTCGGGTTACCACAAGTCACTATCAGTAGTTTAGCAATGTATACAAGCGCAATCCTAGAAGCTAATCTCTTACCGCCACCAGAACCGAAAAACGAGTGGAAATCGGTGATGGATTCATTATCGGATGTTTCTTGTGCAATGTACCGTGACTATGTACGTGAACAGCCTGATTTTGTTCCGTACTTTCGTGCTGCTACGCCTGAATTAGAACTAGGCAAGTTGCCACTAGGGTCAAGGCCAGCGAAACGTCGACCTACTGGTGGTGTTGAAACATTACGTGCTATTCCTTGGATTTTTGCATGGACACAAAACCGCTTGATGCTTCCTGCTTGGTTGGGTGCGGGCGCAGCACTGAAACATGTCATTGAACAAGAAGGCAAACAAAACATTCTTGATGAAATGTGGCAGCAATGGCCATTCTTTAATACACGTATAGCTATGTTAGAGATGGTTTATGCGAAAGCAGACCTATGGCTGGCGGAGTACTATGATCATCGTTTAGTGGAAGAACGTTTATGGCCGTTGGGGCAAAAACTACGTGATCAGCTGTCGGAGGATATAAAAAGTGTGCTAGCGGTTTCGAAAGACGAAGCGTTAATGGCGGACTTACCGTGGATTGCTGAATCTATTGCACTACGTAATGTCTACACTGACCCGTTAAACGTTTTACAAGCCGAACTATTACACCGGTCTCGCCAACAAGAACACCCAGACCCACGCGTAGAACAAGCGCTGATGGTCACTATTGCAGGGGTTGCTGCTGGGATGCGTAATACGGGCTAGGGGTATTACAGCCGTATTTAAGAAAAAAGCTGCCAATTCATTCGGCAGCTTTTTTTATCTTTATTTCATCTTACTTAGGGGAGTTACTATCTTGCTTATCATCATGCACTAGATGATAGGTAGAACGCGCTCTAGGGTGAATAAAGAAGTGGTTAACTGGTGCATTATGCGTTTTGATATGTACCATCGCCACATTGGTTTTCTTACCTTGCTTGCTATGGAATGCATAAATTACAAATGGCAGTAAGAAGATAATTATAAAGCTGACGGCAAGTAGCGTGACGTAAGTATTATCACTTGCTCCGCCGGGTAATGAGCTTGGTGGGAAGAATGAAACAATAAACGCTAAGATAGAAATAATAAACCCAGCGGAGGCAACAAGTAATTTAACACCTTTGCCACCAGGGATATTAAACGCTCGTTTCTTCTCAGGTTGCTTGCAGACTAAATGCATATAACCAAGGAATAACATAAAGTAGCTACAGAGATAAATAACGACCGTCAGTGCCAATGCAATAAGGAATGACATATTCCCGCCGCCGCCAGTATTGGTGAGGACGATAATCGCGACAGTTGTAATTAATAATTGAGAGACAACCAGTGTGACTGGGACGCCATTTTTATTCACTTTGGCGAAACTTTGCGGCAAAATTCCTTTCTGTGCCGCAACGTACATTCCTCGCGAAGGCCCTACAATCCATGAGGCTATTTCCGCTAAGACACCAAGCAATAATAAAGCTGCAATAATTCGCACTGCCCATTCAAGGGAAGAATTAAAGTGTGTAACAAGTACGTTGAATGTCTGAACTACACCGGCAGACAGGTTAATTTCACTATTTGGGATAGCAACAGCAACAGATAACCCGCCAATAGAGCTTAAACAAATGGCTGCTATCATCAGTAAAAACATGGCTGCTGGGTAGTCTCTACCTGGGTTTTTCATTTCGTTAACGTGGGTTGCGGAAGCCTCAACTCCCATATAACTCAAAATAAACGCAACAAAAACGACCAATGTCCCTATTTGGGTAAAATCAGGAATAAAGGTTTTTTCACTGATTTCAATGGCTAAAGGGGCACCGCTGGATAAATAACTAATGGCTAAAAACACTAAAATGAGTGCAGGAAGTAAAATACCTAAAAAGAAACCTACTTTAGCGATGGTCGCAGTATATTTGGTCCCGCCAAATTGAGTGAAAGCTAGCACCCATAAAATGACTAATGCCCCGATAGTTTTGGTTACAGGGTCCGTATTCAATTCTGGCCAATTTAGAATATAAGATAAGGCCCCTAGCACGAAGTACAGCATTGGGATAAAGCCAATAGCAATCTGTAGGTAACCAAATGAAATTGCAGCAAATCCCCAGCGCTCACCTAGTGTATTAGAAACCCATGCGAACACACCGCCTTCTTCCCAACCTTCCACTGTCGCCATTTCTGCGGCACATAATGCGACAGGAATGAACCATAACAATCCGCCTAACAATAGGAAAAAAACTAAACTAAAACCAGATGTTGCAAACGTTGGGTATTCATATACAGCCATTACCATTGAGGCTGTAATGGCAAAAAAACCCAGTAATGTGAGCTGTTTTGCGGCTGGAGCTGTCGTTGTTGTCGCCATACGAGTTCTCCTAAAGTCTATAAACAATCAGTCTTACAGGACTGATCCCAATAGAAGCCAAAGAACATGACATTCTTTGGCTAATAAATAATAGAGCTAATGACTAGCTAATTAACTGTGGTTAAAACCGCCGCCTTCATCTTCTGTTAGCGGTTTATTGACTGGATGTTTTTCGAAATAATCTAGCGTGCGTTTAAAATCTTCAATTAACAATGCGGCTAAGTCTAAACTTACTCCGTGACGAACTAAGATACGTTGAACAACGAGGTCTTCACGGTTTGCTGGCATTGAATATGCAGGGACTTGCCATCCACGACTACGTAGTTTATCTGCTATGTCATAGAGGGAATAATTGCTGGTGGTCTCGCCTTTTTTCAACTTCCAAGCCAGCGCTGGGATACCTTTTTGGCTATCACCATCGAAAATCATTTCAAATGGACCTAACTTTTCGATTTCGCGGGCTAGGAATTGCGCAGTTGCGTAGCAAGAATTATGAATTTTTGCATAGCCTTCACGACCGAGCCTCAGGAAGTTATAGTACTGAGCGATAATTTGGCCACCTGGGCGAGAGAAGTTAAGCGCGAAGGTTGGCATATTGCCACCTAAATAGTTTACATTGAAAATTAATTCTTCAGGTAAGTCTTGCGCTTCACGCCAGACTACCCAGCCTGCGCCTAATGGAGCTAAACCAAATTTATGTCCGGAAGAGTTAATCGATTTTACGCGAGGTAAACGGAAATCCCATTCTAAATCTGGCGCACAAAATGGTGCTAGGAACCCACCGCTTGCACCATCGACATGGATAGGAATATCTAAGCCCGTTTCTTTTTGTAACTTATCTAATGCATCATGAACTGCTTTAACAGGTTCATATTGGCAAGTAAATGTCACGCCTAACGTTGGTACTACACCAATCGTATTTTCATCTACACGTTTAAGCACTTCCTCAGGGTTCATAATCAGGCGGTCGCCTTCAAGTGGGATCTCCCTGAGTTCAACATCAAAGTAGCGGGCAAATTTATGCCAACATACTTGAACAGGGCCACAGATCATGTTTGGTTTGTCTGTTGGCTTTCCTGCTGCTGCACGTTTTTTACGCCATTGCCACTTTAAGGCTAACCCTCCAAGCATTGCTGCTTCAGAAGAACCGATGGTCGAGCAGCCGAGGGTATTTTCTGCATCTGGCGAATGCCAAAGATCCGCTAGCATATGTACACAACGGTTTTCAATTTCGGCAGTTTGTGGATATTCATCTTTATCGATCATATTTTTATCGATAGATAAGTCCATTAAGTCACGAATTTCATCATCTACCCAAGTTTGGCAGAATGTTGCTAAATTTTGACGTGAATTACCATCTAACATTAATTCATCTCGCACTGCACTAAATACATTGCGAGGTTCTTGTTCTTTTGATGGAAATTTAGTTTTTGGTAATGATTTTGATAACTCTAATGACGCATAAACGTCATCCATCCCATTATATTTTGGATTCAATGAACGATTACTCATATTTTAATTTCCTCAATAACCAAGTGGTAATTATGTGATATTTAATATTGAGAGCAATATTAAATATACGCGCTCTTCTTTAAATATCCAAAGATTTAAACTAAAAAAAATTAATTGAATAGCCATTATCTTAATTAGAATGAAATTAAGGTTATAACTATGGCGGATGGGGGGAAGTAATATATTTAATATTGGTTAGGTGTCTTTTTAAGTCATGTTTACTCTGAGATTTTAGCTGCTTAACTCATCATGAGTGAAAATTTTGGGGTTAACTTCTGTAAATTTATTCTTTATGAGTTAGTTTGTCGTTATCTGATGATGCTAATTAGTGTTGGGTTTTTATAACATATTAAATGGATTACATATTTCATAATTGTGATGATTATTAACGAATAATTCAAATTTAGTTTTCATTAAATTTAAATTTAATGTGATGCTCTAAAAAAGATTTAACGCTAAATTCCCCCTTTCTGTTTTATTTTTATATTCATTTTGTTGGATATAAACGCCAGAATGTATTATACCTTAAATAAGTCAGGTTAATTTATTAAATATCATGGGTTTTATTCATCGTAATTATGGTAATAGGCAAATATATTATTTGATAAGGCTGCTAACATGTTAGAAAAAAACACAAATCCTCGCGCGTTTGCTTGTACATCTCTGGCAATCACAGATAAAAATAATTACGTTTATCACGGTAGAACATTAGAGTTCTCTTCAGATGAACCTGAGTCAATTTTAACTTATTACCCGAAGAACCATATTTTTCAGCGTAAAGCCCCTGATGGCTCTTTAGGACTAAAGTATAAAGTGAAGTATCCTTTTATCGCAATTACTGCACCAGTGAGTATTTTAGGGGAAAGGGATGTTCTTGAGGGCGTTAACTCCGGAGGGTTAGCTTTTAGTTTAAATATGATCACAGATTCTGAATTAGCCCCCCTTAACCCCAAAAAATATACTAAAGCAGTACCGATTGCATCAATTGGTGAGTGGGCATTATCTCAATACGCCACAGTCGCTGAGTTGAAAAAAGCGATCCCTAAAACGGCATTTTGGTCACAAAAATTATTACTGCTGCGTAATATGCCAAGCCCTTTTCATTATGCTTTTTATGACAGAACGGGGGCGTGTATCGTGGTTGAAGTATCAAAGGGGGTTTTGCACGTTTATGACAACCCAACTCGCTGTATGACGAATGGCCCTGAATTTCCTTGGCATCTCACTAACCTTAATAACTATACCCAACTCTCAAATGTTGATGTGTCATCAAGCACGTTAGGTAATATGAAACTCTCCCAGCCTGATAGTGGTATCGCTCTTGCTGCAGTGCCAAATGCTGACACCTCTGTTGGGCGGTTTGTTCGGGCAGTTTATTATTCAACTTACTATCATAAAGTATCAGACCCCAATGTTCAGCTTGTAGAATTAGGGCACGTCATGAATAAATTTGACCGGCCTAAAAATGCCTCTGTTGATCCATTATTAGGGGAAGATGATATCTTCAAGCTTTACCTAACCGAGTTTTCAGTTTGGACAGTATTGACTGATTTGCAGCGGGGGATACTCTTATTTAGAGGGTATAACAATTTAAATTATCAAAAATTTACGATAGAACAATTTGAGAATGAGCAACAACCCGTATTCATTCACGTTAATGTTCCTAACCCAGCCTTGGTTTAGTCTATTTATAGGGTGAGGGGCAACTCGCCCCTTTAATGAACTTATGTGCTGTAAACTCGCCCTTTAAGGCCTAACTCCTAACGTATGACAGATTGCATAAGTAAGTTCAGAGCGGTTAAGGGTATAAAAATGGAAATCTTTCACGCCTTCTCTGCTCAAAATTTTGACCATATCCATGGCGATTGACGCACCAACAAGGTTACGGCTTTCAGGGTCGTTGTCTAACCCTTCATACATTTTGCTCATCCATGCGGGAATGCGTACATTGGTTAATTTGGCAAAACGCTCTAACTGACGGAAATTAGAAACGGGTAAAATACCTGGGACGATTTCAACGTCGATACCTGTTGCAACGCAGCGATCGCGAAAACGGAGGTAGCTTTCAACATCAAAGAAAAATTGGGTGATTGCACGGCTAGCACCTGCATCAATTTTCTTTTTAAGGCTAATTAAATCTGCTTGGGCACTTTTCGCTTCAGGGTGAACCTCTGGATAAGCAGCGACTGAAATATCAAAGTCGGCTTCACCTTTTAATAGTTCAACCAAATCAGTTGCATACATATCGGGTTTATTGCTGTTATCGGGTAGGTCGCCACGTAGAGCTACGATATGGCGTATACCATTATTCCAGTAGTCACGTGCAATGCCTTTTAATTCATCACGGCTCGCATCGATACAGGTTAAATGAGGGGCTGCAATTAAACCTGTTTTATCTTTGATATCTTTAATAATGCTATGGGTTCGATCGCGTTCACCTGAGTTGGCACCATAGGTCACTGATACAAATTTAGGTTTTAAGGTTTTGAGTCTATCGATAGATTTCCAAAGTGTTTGCTCCATCTCTTCACTGCGAGGTGGGAAAAACTCAAATGAAACATTAATTTGGCCATCTAATTCAGCTAAGTTTTGATTTAGCGCTTCGCGCTGGTTTGCGTGAAAAAAACTCATACCCTGTAACCTCGCAATTTGCAGACTCATTATTATCTTTGTGAGTTATGATCTTTATAAATAATCACATCCATGTACGCGTCTATACGTTTAGACGGCTAAATAGAGATTACCGGATATTGGTCGATAGTCAACCCTTAAATTAAATATAGACGCTGAGGTTTTTTCAAAGGTAACAGGAAAAAAATTCATGATAAAAACGCATGGCGCTAAATATAGCCATGCGTTTTTAAGGCAATCATTGATTTTGTTTAGTAAAACAGAAGTGTTCTATCATTTGGCTAATTAGCTGACGAGTCGGTTCTATAAAACGCATATCAATAAACTCATCAGGTTGGTGTGCTTGCTCAATCGAACCTGGGCCAAGTACTAAGGTCGGGCACAGTTCTTGAATGAATGGCGCTTCAGTACAGTAATTTACGGTATCTGCTTTTTGCCCTAGTAACTGTTCAATCACAGCAACCATTTTGTGATTTGTTGGGCATTCATAGCCAGGAATTGGTGGATGCATTGATTCTATTGCTATACGGCCTGGCCATTTGGTGCTTACAGGCTCAAGGGCATGATTTAACATTTCATCCAGATCTTGCAATGTCAGCCCTGGTAGTGGGCGAATATCCATATGCAACTCACAACAGCCGCAGATACGGTTTGCCGCGTCCCCTCCATGAATGTGCCCAAAGTTCATAGTTGGGTATGGAATAACAAAAGCAGGGTTATTAAAACGCTCTTTCAATGTATTTCTGAGCGTCATCAAATGAGAAATCGATTCATGCATTAATTCAATCGCATTAACACCACGCTCTGGGTCACTGGAATGCCCTGATTGCCCAGTAATGCGAATGGCATTCGATATATGCCCTTTATGTGCTCGTATAGGTTGTAAAGACGTAGGTTCACCAATAATAGCAAAATCAGGGCGTAGTGCTGTGTTAGCCGCAAAATAACGTGCACCTGCCATTGACGTTTCTTCATCAGCAGTTGCTAAGATATGCAGTGGGCGTTGGAGTTTTGTTAAATCCATATCTCTTAACGCATCAACAATAAAGGCGAAAAAACCTTTCATATCTGCGGTACCAAGCCCATATAACTTACCATCGTGCTCAGTCAGCTCGAATGGGTTTTTACTCCAACGGCCCTCATCGAATGGTACTGTGTCGGTATGGCCACATAACATTAGCCCACCGTTACCCTCACCGATAGAAGCGAGTAAGTTGTATTTATCACGTGTTTCCGGCACAGGTTGGATGTTAACCGAAAAACCGAGAGTTTCTAACCAACCACCTAAAAGTTCCACAAGGGCTTTATTGCTTTGATCCAAATGAGAATCAGTCGCACTAATCGATGGAGTGGCAATTAATTGACGATAAATCTCAATAAATGCAGGTAATTTAATATTCACTGTTGACAGCCTTTATCCATAATAGTATCAATATTCATGCACTTTATTTGAATAAAAATACACATTAAACTGTTTGGGTCACGAGTACAAGGTAGAAAGCATATGTTGAACACACTCATTATCGGGGCCAGTGGCTATACTGGAGCAGAATTAGCCGCTTATTTGCAGCGTCACCCTGAAATAAATCTTCAGGGATTAATGGTTTCTGCGCAAAGCGCAGATGCAAATAAACGTTTTTCTGATTTGCATCCTCAGTATAAGGGTATTATTGACCTTCCGGTACAGCCATTAACTGATGTTGCAGAGGCTGCGAAAGGTATTGATGTTGTTTTTCTCGCTACTGCACATGAAGTGAGCCATGACATCGCGCCTCAATTTCTTGAGGCGGGTTGTGTGGTGTTTGACTTATCCGGTGCTTATCGCGTTCAAGACCCTGCGTTTTATACGCAGTACTATGGCTTTGAACATACAAATACCGAATGGTTAATGCAAGCGGTTTACGGTTTAGCTGAATGGCAGGCGGATAAAATTCGACAAGCTCAGTTAATTGCTGTTCCGGGGTGTTATCCGACGGTGTCTCAGTTAGCGCTGAAGCCATTAATTGATGCGCAATTACTGGATGACGCAATGTGGCCAGTAATTAATGCAACTAGCGGTGTTTCAGGTGCGGGCCGTAAGGCATCGATGACCAACAGTTTTTGTGAAGTTAGCTTACAGCCATATGGCATCTTTACGCATCGTCATCAGCCAGAAATTGCGACTCATTTAGGTCGGGATGTCATTTTCACTCCTCATCTGGGCAATTTTTCACGAGGAATATTGGCGACTATCACCTGCAAAGTAAAAGCCGGTGTGACCGCAGAGCAGGTCGGTAAAACTTTTAAAGAGGCATATCAAGGCAAACCGTTAGTCCGTTTGTATGAAAAAGGTGTTCCAGCATTGAAATCAGTTGTTGGTACGCCATTTTGTGATATCGGCTATGTATTGAAAGGGGAACACCTGATTTTAGTCGGTACAGAAGATAACCTGCTTAAAGGTGCTGCTGCACAAGCCGTTCAGTGCATGAATATTCGTTTTGGTTTTAATGAAACTCAGTCATTATTTTAATAAGGATCAAACCCATGCAACCCTTAGTGATTAAATTGGGCGGAGTGTTACTTGATAGCACCGAGGCACTTGAAAAGTTGTTTACGGCAATCCAAAGCTATCGCCAGCGACATCAACGTGAGCTAGTGATTGTTCATGGTGGTGGGTGCTTAGTAGATGAACTAATGCAAAAACTACAATTACCTGTCGTGAAAAAACAAGGGTTGCGTGTCACGCCTGCAGACCAAATCGATATTATTACGGGTGCCTTAGCGGGAACAGCTAATAAAACCTTGCTAGCGTGGGCGATAAAATATCAGTTACCTGCGGTAGGTTTGTCGCTGGGTGACGGTCAAAGTGCCATAGTGACTCAATTAAATGAAGAGCTAGGGCATGTTGGAAACGCAAAGCCAGGTAACTCTAATTTATTGAAATTACTTTTGAATTCAGGTTATTTACCAATTGTTAGCTCGATAGGGGTCACCCCAGAGGGTGAATTGATGAATGTGAATGCTGACCAAGCAGCCACCGCTATCGCGCAAGCATTAAATGCAGATCTGGTTTTACTGTCTGATGTGAGCGGTATTTTGGATGGTAAAGGCCAGAAAATTGATGAAATGACGACACAAAAAGCCCAAAAATTAATTGAGCAAGGCATCATCACTGATGGAATGATTGTTAAGGTGAATGCTGCACTTGATGCCGCAACGGCCTTACAGCGCTCGGTTGATATCGCAAGTTGGCGTCATGCAGAACAACTTCCTGAGCTGTTTAATGGGACAGCTATCGGAACTCGGATCTTGGCATCATAAATGAGCCATGGAAATAAATATTAATTGAGCGGAATAGGTACGTTATGAAAAAGGGCATTAAAAAAATCGTATTAGCATACTCAGGTGGTCTCGATACATCGGCAATTATTCCATGGTTGAAAGAAAACTATGATGACTGCGAAGTGGTTGCTTTCGTTGCTGACGTAGGGCAAGACAGAGAAGACTTAGTCGGTGTTGAGAAAAAGGCTCTGCAATCAGGCGCATCTGAGTGTTACGTTGTTGATCTGCGCGAAGAATTCGTTAAGGAATATATTTACCCAGTTCTTAAAACAGGTGCGTTATACGAAGGTAGTTATTTATTAGGTACCTCAATGGCTCGTCCTATTATTGCAAAAGCCCAAGTGGAAATTGCCTTAAAAGTAGGGGCTGATGCGGTTGCCCATGGCGCAACAGGTAAAGGGAATGACCAAGTACGCTTCGAAAGCACTTATACTGCGCTTGCGCCGCAATTACAGGTGGTTGCTCCATGGCGTGAGTGGGATCTTCGCTCACGTGAGGCGCTGCTCGATTATTTAAAAGAGCGCAATATCCCAACGACTGCTAGCCTTGAAAAAATTTATAGCCGTGATGAAAATGCGTGGCATATCTCTACAGAAGGTGGTGTATTAGAAAGCACATGGAATGCAGCAAACCAAGACTGCTGGGTATGGACAGTTGACCCACAAGATGCGCCAGATGAAGCTGAACTGGTGACCGTGGGCGTGAAACACGGCGAGGTAGTTTCAGTTAATGGTAAAACATTATCTGCACTAGGTTGCCTAGAAACACTGAATACGCTAGGGGCAAAACACGGTGTTGGGCGTATCGATATCGTTGAAAACCGTTTAGTCGGCATGAAATCTCGCGGTTGCTATGAAACCCCAGGGGGCACCATTATGATGGCGGCTCTGCGTGGCGTTGAGCAATTAGTTCTGGACCGCGATAGCTACAAATGGCGTGAGCAATTAGGCTTAGAAATGTCTTATGTGGTTTATGATGGGCGTTGGTTTGCGCCATTACGCCATTCGCTACAAGCTGCGGCAGAATCATTAGCACAAGATGTCACCGGTGAAGTTGTTCTGAAATTATATAAAGGGCAAGTCACGGCAATTCAGAAGAAAGCGGACAAGAGCCTATATTCTGAAGAATTCGCCACATTTGGTGAAGATGAGGTATATGACCATAGCCACGCAGGCGGGTTTATCCGTCTTTATTCTCTGTCTTCACGTATCCGTGCGTTGAAAGAACAGAATAAAGCTAAGTAACCTATACTCGTCATACTTCAAGTTGCAGTGGCGTTGATTGTACACATTGACTTGTCGCTTAGCTGCACCTCGAATTATTGGGAATATAACAGGCTAGATCCCCGGCAGCGTTTAGTGTTGTCGGGAGCAAAACTTATTTTATCAATCAGGTAGGGATTAGTTATGGCACTATGGGGTGGGCGTTTTAGCCAGCAAGCGGATCAACGGTTTAAACAGTTTAATGATTCACTGCGTTTTGATTATCGCTTGGCGCAACAAGATATTATTGGCTCAGTCGCATGGTCAAAATCATTAGTCACCGTTGGTGTACTGACTGAGAGCGAACAACAATCTTTAGAACAAGCGCTAAATGCATTGTTAAAAGAAGTGCAAGATAACCCTGAAATTATACTGCAAAGTGATGCAGAAGATATTCACAGCTGGGTTGAAGGTAAACTGATTGATAAAGTTGGTGATTTAGGTAAAAAATTACACACAGGTCGTAGTCGTAATGACCAAGTGGCGACAGATTTAAAATTATGGTGTAAAGACCAAGTCGCATTATTATTAGAAGCGGTCACTGAGCTACAAAAAGCATTAGTCATCACAGCCGAAAATAACCAAGACGCAGTGATGCCAGGCTATACTCATTTACAACGCGCTCAGCCCGTGACATTTGCCCACTGGTGTTTAGCTTATAGTGAAATGTTAGCGCGTGATGAAAGCCGCTTAAAAGACACACTAAAGCGTCTAGACGTTAGCCCATTAGGGTGTGGTGCATTGGCGGGGACAGCGTATGATATTGACCGAGAGCAACTTGCCTCTTGGCTTGGTTTCGCATCTGCGACACGCAATAGTTTAGACACCGTTTCAGACAGAGATCACGTACTCGAATTATTATCCGATGCCAGCATTGGCATGGTGCATTTATCGCGTTTTGCTGAAGATTTGATTTTCTTCAATAGTGGTGAGGCAGGCTTCGTTGAGTTATCTGACAAAGTAACCTCTGGCTCTTCATTAATGCCACAAAAGAAAAACCCAGATGCACTGGAATTGATCCGCGGTAAATGTGGGCGAGTTCAAGGTGCATTAACGGGTATGATGATGACGTTAAAAGGGTTACCGCTTGCTTATAACAAAGACATGCAAGAGGATAAAGAAGGCTTATTTGATGCATTAGACACATGGTTAGATTGTATGCATATGGCAGCGTTAGTCCTTGATGGTATTCAAATTCGTCGCCCACGTTGTGAAGATGCAGCAAAACAAGGCTATGCAAATGCGACTGAGCTGGCGGATTATTTAGTAGCGAAAGGCGTTCCATTCCGTGAAGCGCACCATATTGTGGGTGAAGCGGTTGTTACTGCTATTGCTCAAGGTAAAGCATTGGAAGAAATGGCATTAAGTGATCTGCAAAAATTCAGTGATACTATTCAATTGGATGTGTATGAAATTTTATCGCTGCAATCATGCTTAGATAAGCGGTTAGCAAAAGGTGGGGTATCTCAGAAGCAGGTGGCGAGTGCGATTGTGGAGGCAAAAACAAGGTTGGGGCTTTAATCGGTCATTGTCATCAGAAAATGGGGGGTAGCATGACTACCCCAATTCCCATAACACAGTTCTATTAAATATATTTAACGGTTAGCATGCCTAGTTGTTTCTCCTCGTTAACCCAATTGTATGAATATTCATTTCTGCCATCATTAATAACCTTCCAGCCACTTTTTTGAGTAATATTATTTAGCTCAATACTCTCGGTGGTTGATTCTGTATTATTATTCATACAATGTAATTTAACCTGTGTTTCAGTGATATCATTTGTACAATTCGGATGGACAATTGCGCCATAGAAATTAATGGTGCCAGAATCTTGATTCTGAGCGGCATAAGCACTAAATATACTAGAAGCTGTCACTAATAATAAAGCTGTTATTGAACAATGAAATGTTTTTTTCGCCATTGAATTTTTCATAATAGAATCCTATAACTGAATTTGTTTAAAATCAGTTGGTTATATTGTTTTGGTTATTTAATAAAAAGTCGTTTAATGATTATGCATGTTGTACTGATAGTAGTGCATGGCCTTTATCTTCATTAGTCCATTTAAATTGATAAATGCTACGGTTATTATCTAATTTTTTCCACTCTGTGGATTTTTGCTCTTTAGAAAAATCAATTTTGCTAGTTTCCATTTTATTTTTTTCATTATTAAAACAATTTAAGTTTGTTTTATTATTATTGATATCATAAGTACATGGTGAAGCAACAATAGCAGCTTTAAAATTAATTGTTGTTTGATTTTCTTTAGCTTGTACATTTGTAGTGAATAATGAAGTAGCGACTAAAGTTAATGCTAATACTGAAGAGATACTTTTAATAGTCATGATGTTAATTCCTAATTTAAAGTCTATATAATTTGGTTGATTCAATTTGTTCATGTCTTGCTATGGGAAGAATTATAAAACGAAAAACGCGCCAAAGGTGTAAATTTGAAAATTCAAATGTGTGGAAATATAATAGAAATAGGGGTTGTATAGAATCTATCCTGTTTAATGTCCTATAGCAGATTTTTTATTATCATCTATTAATTTGTCTTTTTTGGTGTTTAATGTTCTGAGTTTGTGGTTTTGGTTCTCTTTTTGATGGTTTAATCTGCTGTGATTTTTTAATAGTGACAGCGAGTAGAGCTCTATTTATATATAAAGTAGTCAGGTTACATTGAGATTTTGAATTAACTTTCAAACAGAAACTTACAAAGATTAATAATAAATGAAAACAAATATAACAAAATGTTTCTAAAAAAAGGCTAGCCAAGCCCATTTTTAAACTTTTGGAGAGTAAAGCTCCCTTGTTTTTCGAGCTATTTCGCTTAAAACTACATTGTGATTAATATAAATGTTTCAATATTACATCCAATTATATTGGAACTCCCCAAATTGATGTTTGACGTCTTTATTTTTGCTTGCTTGCCCTATTAGTTGTTGCTCATGTTAAGGTGCAACTCTTTTTTTGTATTTACAAAAAGAGAAGGCTAAATGGGTTGCCTCTTTACTACATCACATTGCTGATCTCTATTACGCCTTTTGTTGTTATTTGTTTTCAGCCGCCTCACTTGCTTACTTGGCCGTTTCAGCTCTCTTCAATACTCAGGTTTGTTATCATTAGTATGCTGTATAGGGTATCGACAGTGTGGCGACATTCTTTAATCATTTAATAGGGTATTTTTTAACTTGTGAGGGGATAAAGTGTGGTAATAGTAGCATCCATAGTATTTTAGCTCCTCGTGTCATTATCACGGATGAAAGCTTTCTAGAAGCGACTAGACTAGATATAAACTATTATTTGGGGGAGGTTTGTTTATGTACTCATATAAAATTGAAGAAAGGTTTACTTTAATTTGATGTCATAAATACAATTTATAATTGTTTGATTCCTATTTTTGTTTTGTGAAAAATGGGGGAACAAAATTGATTCATTTTGTTTCTAGGCGTTACTATTTATTTCACTAAATGGGTTATTTATGCAGAAATGGGATGAAATACGGTGTTTTTTTAATATATCAATAGATATAACAAACTAATATCGATATAGTGATTGGTATTATCTATCTTTGGTTTGGCAAAGAATTCACGAAAGGAAATAGAAATATGAATATTCGAGATTTGGAGTACCTTGTTGCACTAGCTGAACATAAACACTTTAGACGTGCCGCGGATTCTTGTCATGTTAGCCAACCAACATTGAGTGGACAAATTCGTAAGCTAGAAGAAGAGCTTGGTGTTATGCTACTAGAAAGAACTAGTCGTAAAGTTCTTTTTACTCAACAAGGTTTATTACTCGTTGAACAGGCTCGAACTATTTTGCGAGAAATAAAAGTACTGCAAGAAATGGCCGCGTTGCAAGGCGAGAGTATGTCTGGCCCATTGCATATCGGTTTGATACCTACAGTGGCACCGTACTTATTACCACATATCATTCCTCAATTGCACCAAGCACACCCTAAATTAGAAATTTATTTACATGAAGCACAAACTCAGCAATTACTGGCTCAGTTAGATAGTGGTAAATTAGACTGTGCAATTTTAGCGGAAGTGAAAGAAACAGATCCTTTTATTGTTGTCCCTTTATTTGAAGAACCCATGAAATTAGCTATCTATGAAAGCCATCCATGGCATGGGCGTGACACCATTGAAATGGGTGAATTATCAGGTGAAAAGCTATTAATGCTAGAAGATGGCCATTGTTTGCGTGACCAAGCTATGGGCTTTTGTTTCCAAGCGGGCGCTAAAGAGGATACGCATTTTAGGGCGACTAGTTTAGAAACGTTACGCAACATGGTCGCCGCAGGAAGTGGGATTACACTATTACCTGATTTAGCGGTACCAAATGAAGTTTGCCGTGATGGCGTTTGCTATTTGAATTGCATTGAGCCAGAACCGAAACGTACGATTGTTTTAGTTTATCGTCCGGGGTCTCCATTAAGAGGTCGCTATGAGCAATTAGCAGAAACCATTTATAACTCGATGGATCACTATTATAAGAATCGAGTTTAGGAATAAAGCTCGCTAATTGTTTACATCTCAAAAAGATATGATGGTTGCCAGAAAAACAGGCAACCATAATTGCACATCATTAAAATAAGCGGTTTAAGCCATTTAATGCAGCGACACGGAAAGCTTCTGCCATAGTAGGGTAATTGAATGTGGTATTAACGAAATATTCAATGGTATTACCTTCACCTTTTTGTTCCATAATAGCTTGGCCGATATGAATAATCTCAGCCGCCCTTTCACCGAAACAGTGAATACCTAATATTTGTAGCGTTTCTCTATGAAATAGTATTTTTAAACTGCCGACATTCATCCCAGCAATTTGAGCTCGAGCTAAATGTTTAAATTGCGCTCGGCCAACTTCGTAAGGTACTTTCATTGCCGTCAGTTCTTGTTCTGTTTTACCAACAGAACTAATTTCAGGGATGGTATAAATCCCCGTTGGAATATCCTCAACTAAATGTGCATTACCTAAACTACCGCCGATTGCACGAGCTGCAATTCGCCCTTGGTCATAGGCAGCAGACGCCAGACTTGGGTAGCCAATCACATCACCAACAGCATAAATGTGTTCATTTGTTGTTCGGTAGGCTTTGTTGACTTTAACTAAACCACGGCCATCCGCTTCGATTCCTACATTGGCGAGACCTAAACCGTCAGTATTACCTGTTCTTCCGTTGGCGTACAGTAAACAGTCAGCTTTGACTTTTTTACCTGATTTAAGGTGAACAATGACCCCATCATCTAAACCTTCAATCTTTTCATATTCTTCATTATGGCGGATCACAATGCCACTATTCCAAAAATGATACGACAAGGCATCAGACATTTCTTGGTCAAGAAAAGCCAGTAGGTGATCGCGAGTGTTAATTAAATCAACTTTGACTCCCAATCCACGGAAAATAGATGCGTATTCGCAGCCGATAACCCCCGCACCATAAATAATGACGTGGCGAGGTTCATGGGTTAGGTTGAGAATGGTATCGCTGTTATAAATTCGGGAATGGTTAAAATCTACGTCAGAAGGGCAGTATGGGCGAGACCCTGTTGCTATCACAATTTTATCTGCACTTAAAACATCGCAGCTTCCATCTGCATAGCGGACACTCACATGTTGCTCATCAATAAAAGTTGCTTCACCAGAAAACATTTGGCAACCATTACGCTCATAAAACCCTTGTCGCATACGCGTTTGTTGGCTAATAACTGTTTCGGCATGCCTGAGGATTTCAGAAAAAGAGGAGCTTAAGTTACGGGAATTATCACTATAAAGGGGGTTCTGGTTGAATTCGATAATACGGCTAACTGCATGGCGGAGGGCTTTTGAGGGAATGGTTCCCCAGTGGGTACAGCCTCCGCCGACATTATTATAACGTTCAATAACAGCAACGTTTTTTCCTTGTTTTACCAGTCCCATGGCAGCGCCTTCACCACCAGGGCCGGAACCAATGACTATTGCATCAAAATGGGTAAGTTGCATAAGGTAAGACCTGTTTTTAATACGAAGTGACTACATTATAGTAACATCAGTTGCTTCCTTAACCTAATTTCTCTTTTTCCATCGCCTTCTTTTGCATATTCAAAACACGGATTTATGTCTGTTTATTTAAACCCATTCGTTTGCCGTTTTGCGATAAATTAGAAATTCTGGGGGAACAATATCGAGTGCATTTTTGGTAAAACTATTTTTTCTTGTTCGGGTAGGGTGTAGTGGTGAAGATGATGGTTTCTATATAAGAAAACAGCAAAGATAGTAAGCGAAATTCTGAAAATGGCTAAATTGTAATAAAGAGTCGATTTTTCTCTCAACCAGATGAAGAAATTTCAGGTATGCTAGGGGGTGAATAGCACTCCTTATTTACATCTTTGATGTAATTATTAACGTTTAATGACATAGAAATTAGGATCACCGTGAGCAACACTATTGGCGTTAGAGCAAAACAAAAAGAAAAAACACGTCGTTCACTCGTCGAAGCTGCTTTTAGCCAATTAAGTGCTGAACGGAGCTTTACTAGCCTTAGTTTACGGGAAGTCGCTCGGGAAGCGGGTATTGCGCCAACTTCATTTTATCGCCATTTCAAAGACGTTGATGAACTTGGTCTGACAATGGTAGATGAGAGCGGTCTGATGTTGCGCCAGCTGATGCGTCAAGCACGGCAGCGTATTGCGAAAGGTGGGAGTGTGATCCGCACATCAGTCTCAACTTTTATGGAGTTTATTGGTAATAACCCAAACGCCTTTCGGTTATTATTGCGAGAGCGTTCCGGTACCTCGGCTGAGTTTCGTGCTGCAGTGGCAAGGGAAATTCAACATTTTATTGCTGAATTAGCGGATTACCTTGAATTAGAAAGCCATATGCCGCGTCATTTTACTGAGATGCAATCAGAAGCAATGGTGACAATTGTATTCAGTGCTGGTGCTGAAGCGCTTGATATAGATGAAGAAAAACGAAGAAAACTTGAAGAACGGTTGGTATTGCAACTAAGAATGATCGCTAAAGGCGCCTACTATTGGTACCGCCGTGAACAAGAACGACAGAATCAAACTGACCCAGACCTAACCAAATAATAAGGAGAATCAATGACGGATCAAAAAAGTTACGAAAGAAGTACATTACTGCTGGCACTTGTAATTGGGCTTGCGACTCATGGGACTTTCTCTACGTTGTTTAACTCATTAGTCGATTTTTCTTTTTTTCCCATTTTAACATTAGTACTCGCTGTTTATTGTTTGCACCAACGTTATTTACACCAAGCTATGCCGATGGGGTTACCAAAATTTGTTGCTGGTAGTTTCTTTGTTGGGATATTTGGCTATGCCGCGATTTTACGTGTTCAAAATCCAGAGGTTGGCTCAAATTTTATTCCCTCGACTATCATTGTGATTTTAGCTTTATGGATGTATGTCAGTTGGAAAGCTCGTAAAAAAGAACAACAAGAATTAGCGTTAGAACAAGAAATTGAAAATTAAAGTGAATTAATAAACTAAAAAACGCCGTATTATACGGCGTTTTTTGTCGCTGCTATTTTCTAACGGCGGGTTAATAACACACCGCTTTCCATATGGTGGGTATAGGGGAATTGGTCAAATAACGCTAGTTTTTCAATTTTATGGGTTTGGGTCAGTTCATTGAGATTATCGCATAAGGTTTCAGGGTTACATGAGATATAGACAATGTGGTCATAACCTTGAACTAGTTTTACAGTTTCTTTATCTAACCCACTTCGTGGCGGGTCAACAAAAATGGTATTGCATTGATAATCTGCAAGTGAAATTCCTTCAAGGCGTTTAAATTCACGCACACCTTGCATTGCTTGAGTAAAATCTTCAGCGGACATTCGGATAATCTGCACATTTTCAATATTATTTGCTTCTATATTATATTGAGCAGCAGCAACCGACGGTTTGGCAATTTCAGTCGCTAATACCTGTTTAAAATTTTGCGCTAAAGCCAATGAAAAGTTCCCATTACCACAATAAAGCTCTAATAAATCACCTGTTGAATTTTTTGTTGCACCAATAGCCCATTCCAACATTTTTATATTGACCTGTGCATTCGGTTGAGTGAAGCTATTTTCTACTTGGCGATAAACCATGTTTTTACCATTTACAGGTAAAACTTCATCAATATAATCATTATCTAACATGATTTTTGTCTTTGATGCTCTACCGATAAGCTGTACATCAAACCCTTTTTTAGTCAGCGTTTCTTTTAACGCCTTAGCTTCAATGACCCACTCTTCACCTAATTTTTTATGATATAGCAGTGAAACAATCAGCTTATTACTCAGTGTGGATAAATAATCGATTTGGAATAACTTGTGGCGTAGCAACTCATTGGGCTGAATTAATGGTAACAGCGTTGCCATCATGTCATTAATTAGCTGACTTGCGACCGGAAATTGTTCGATACGAATGCGTTCTTTCGTCTCTTTATCAAACATAATATGAAACAGGTCATCGCCTTCGTGCCAAATTCTAAATTCTGCACGCATCCGGTAATGGGACGTCGGTGATGAAAAAATTTCAGGTTCGGGAGCATTAAAAGGAGCCATCATAGCTTTTAAGCGGTCAGTTTTCTCTGCGAGTTGCAGTTCGTAGTCTTCTGTATGCAACGTGTTTGGCATGTTTGGCCCCATAAAACAGTAAAAAATTCGTATCAGGGGCGAAATTGTAGGGCAAGCAGCGAAGATGTCCAGTTTTCATTATTCATCCGTAGACACTGATTGTTATTCCTCTTAGGATAATGCCTTGAGTGAGCAGGGAATTTGGTTGGAATCCAAAACTGACGCGCAACGGTAAAAGTCCGATACCTGCCACACATCTAATCGCTTCGTTGAATATTCGCGCGGATCTTATATTCAACCTCGCGGAATCTTAATTTAATTGATTTTCCGAGTGTAATCATAATGAATAATAAAAAGTTGCTGCCGTTATCGGCCGCTGCTCTGGCAGTGCTATGTAGTATTCCTTCTTTGGCAAGTGGAAATAGTCAATCTGATCAGCTAGTTGTGTCAGCAAACCGTTTTGAACAACCTATCTCTTCTATATTAGCTCCTGTCACGGTCGTGACCCGTGAAGATATTGACCATTGGCAATCTAATACCGTGATTGATGTATTAAGGCGTTTGCCAGGTGTGGATATTGCGCAAAGTGGGGGAATGGGTCAACAAAGCTCACTATTTATTCGTGGAACTGAATCTCGCCATGTTTTGGTCTTAATTGATGGTGTTCGTTTGAATCAAGCGGGTATTTCAGGCTCATCTGATATGAGCCAAATTCCAATTTCTCTGGTACAGCGCATTGAATATATACGCGGAGCACGCTCAGCGGTTTATGGTTCTGATGCTGTTGGTGGTGTAGTGAATATTATTACTCGCCGTGATAACGATGGCACAACTTTAAATGCAGGTATTGGCTCACACAGTTACCAAAACTATAACGGTTCGACTCAGCAAAAGATTGGTGAAAATACAACCGTAACAGCTGCCGGAGCTTATACTCATACCAAAGGGTTTGATATTGAAGCCAGAGGAAATACAGGCGGGGGCCCTCAACCCGATAAAGATGGTTTTTTGAATAAAACGTTATGGTTAGGTGTTGAACATCAATTCTCTTCCGATCTTTCTGCTTATGCACGCGCTTATGGTTATGACAATCGTACGAGTTATGACGGTACACCAGCAGACACTCGTAAGCTATACAGCAGAACATATGAGTCTGGGTTGAAATATACGAATGGTAAGTACTCTACAAGTTTGCTTGGGAGCTATAGCCATATGAAAGATTATAACTACAACTATCATAATGGGCGGTATGGTAGCGGTTCTGTAATTGATGAATCAGACCAATACAACTTCCAATGGGGCAATAGCTATAGATTAGAAAAAGGAAATATCAGTGCAGGAGTTGATTATCAACGTCAAAGCATTGAGCCAGGCGGTTATACAATGACAAGTAAAAAAGAAACGGTGAATAACACTGGTATTTACCTTACAGGGCAATATGCGATTATTGATTCTGTAACAGCAGAAGCCGCTATACGTTCTGACCATCACTCTGAATTTAATTGGCACACAACATGGCAATCAGGTTTAAGTTGGGAGTTTTATGAAGGTTATAAGCTAATCGGTTCTTATGCTACTGCCTATAAAGCACCTAATTTAGGTCAGCTTTATACGGACAATGTCACTTGGGACATCAAAGGAAATCCCAATTTAAAGCCAGAAGAAAGTAAACAGTGGGAAATTGGTTTAGAAGGCGAAACAGGGTTATTATTTTGGCAATTAATTGGGTATGAAAACGAGATAACTAATCTGATTGATTTCACTACGGATCCAGTGACTTATGCTAGTTCTTATAACAATATTGGCAAGGCAAAGATTAAAGGTGTCGAGTGGAATGGTGAATTACAAACAGGCCTATTTAGCCATCAACTCACGTTACAGTATCTAGACCCAAGAAATGAAAAAACAAATAAAGTGCTTAATCGTAGAGCAAAACAACAAGTCAAATACCAGCTAGATTGGAATATTGCTGCTGTAGATATGGGGCTGACTTACCAATATATAGGCAGTCGCTATGATATCAATGAAACTTATCAACGCACTAAAGTTGGTGGAGTAAGCATCTGGGATATCACTGCTGCATATCCAATCACTTCACATCTCACAATTCGTGGTAAAATAGCTAATATGTTCGATAAAGACTATGAGACCGCGTATGGTTATCGCACCGCTGGAAGAGAATATTTCCTCACAGGAAGCTACAACTTCTGATAACACCTTATCTATCCGCCCGACCATTCTAGTATTTGACTCTGGAGTGGGCGGGTTATCTGTCTATCGTGAAGTCAAAAAAATGATCCCGCATGCCCACTATATATATGCATTCGATAATGAAGCCTTCCCTTATGGTGAAAAAAGTGAAGAGTTTATTATTGATAGGGTCTATCAAATCGTAAATTCGATAGCTGCAAAGCATCCTTTAACGATCGCAATTATTGCTTGTAATACGGCAAGTACAGTCAGCCTTCCTAATTTAAGGGCCCATTTCTCCTTTCCTGTTGTAGGCGTGGTTCCCGCAATTAAGCCGGCTACCAAACTAACACGTAATGGTGTGGTTGGTTTATTGGCAACGAAAGGCACCGTAAACCGTGAATACACTAAAGAGCTGATCGATCGTTTCGCAACAGACTGCAAAGTGATTTCCTTAGGGTCTGCGGAATTGGTCCAACTAGCAGAAAGAAAGCTGCATGGGGAAACATTACCATTAGACGAAGTTGCTCAAACTGTCAGGCCATGGCTCAGAATGCCAGAACCCCCAGACACCGTTATTTTGGGCTGTACTCATTTCCCTCTATTAATAGAGGAACTAGAAAAGGTACTTCCCGATGGCACAAGGTTTATTGATTCAGGTTCTGCAATAGCAAGAAGAACGGCTTGGCTAATTAACAACCAAGCTGAGACGATGAATTCTGATGAAGACGATTTCGCATATTGTTTATTAATGGATGCCAACGTAAAAGACTTACAGCCTATTCTTGAGCTTGAAGGGTTCAAAACGCTGCAAAAACTAGCTATTTAAGTTAAATTTGATGGAAAGCTGAGCGAACGAAAAAAAAATGCAAAAAAAGGGTTGCCAGATTTTTCTGACTCCCTATAATGCGCCACCACTGACCGGGAACAAGACAACGCAAAGCGCGATGAACACTGAAACGGCAGCGAGAGATTCTGAAAAGAAA
>NZ_JBIPDG010000022.1:0-30963 GCF_044006275.1 Providencia sp. 2024EL-00732
GCTCGTCAGCGGGAAGCAAGCTTCCCCTGTTACCGCTCGACTTGCATGTGTTAGGCCTGCCGCCAGCGTTCAATCTGAGCCATGATCAAACTCTTCAATTAAAAGTAGCTTGATGCTCAAAGAATGTTTACTGTCGCCTGATTTCCGAAGAAACCAGATTACCTATTAGTTCATATATATGAATTAACGTGTTAGTCACTCTTCAAGACTTAAAATCAAATATTTTTTTGATAGTGTCCTGTGAGTGCCCACACAGATTGTCTGATAAATTGTTAAAGAGCGTTGCGACATTTCTTTTGGAAATTCGACTCAGTTTTTATTAACTTAGGTCGTTGTCGCGAGGTGACGTATATTACGTTTTTTATTTAGAAAGTCAAGCGTTTATTTTCAACTTTTTCTTTCTCACCTCTGTTATCACAAGGCTTCGAGGTTTTCTTCGAGCCGGTTTATCGTGACAACGGATGCGCATTATAGGGAGGTATTAGAATTACACAACCTTTTTTTTAAAAAAAAATGCCGTTTGGGGATAAAATCATCACTCTGTGTTTTTTAGCTTCATTATGGTTATAAAAAAAGCTAATTTCTGCCTATAATTCTACTTTAATGAAACTTGTTAGATACTCCCATTGTTGATGAACTAACTATTTTAGTTTCTAACCTTTATATTGATATTTTTAATGGTCATAGAAATGAACAAACTTTTACGCCCTTATCTAGGAATATCCCCTTCTGTCGAACCAAGTGTCTTTATTGACCCTTCCGCAGTTGTGATTGGAGATGTACGTTTAGCTAATGATGTCAGTATTTGGCCACTTTCAGTTTTACGTGGTGACGTAAATTATATATCTATCGGCGCAAGGACTAACATTCAGGATGGTTGTGTTTTGCATGTTACTCATAAATCAAGCAGCAATCCTACTGGTAACCCGCTAATCATTGGCGAAGATGTCACCGTAGGTCATAAAGTGATGCTACATGGCTGTACTATAGGAAATAGAGTGCTAGTTGGAATGGGCTCAATTATCATTGATGGGGCTATCATCGAAGATGATGTCGTTATTGGTGCTAACAGTTTAGTGACTCAAGGGAAAAGACTCGAATCTGGCTACTTATATACGGGAAGCCCAGCAAAAGCCATCCGAAAATTGACTGATGCTGAGTTAGGCCATTTACGTTATTCAGCAAACAACTATGTCGAATGGAAAAACAACTATTTAGCCTCTGATAATACGTAAAGCCCATGTGCGCCATCGTGGCCTTGTTCAATCAAGGCTTCAAACTCTTCTTCTATATCCCATCGATGCTGCTGAAATAACCTCAGAGGAGTTTCTTCTTTACCATAGCGTTGAAACAATAATGACTGAGGAACTGCACATTCAGCAAGCATTCCGCTAATCAATACAGGAAAACGTACTTGCTTGGATAATTCATCCCACTCTTCTCTATCAGGAAATTGAATTTGCTGGTTCACCCTTTCAATTCCTTATATAAAGCAGATAGAACTGGCGTAATTTCAGGGAGAACACCATGCCATAGCTTAAAAGAAAATGCAGCTTGCCCTACAAGCATACCAAGGCCATCCGCTATTTTTGTCACCTGATGTTCACATGCAAAAGATAAAAATGGCGTCAATGTAGATTGATAAAACATATCGTAACAAGCAACTTGTTTGGTAAATATCAGTGAGTTTATTGTCGGGATATCACCACTTACACCCGATGAAGTTGCATTAATAATTAGATCAAAATCAGGAGAGGTGATCTGTTCGATCTGCATCCCTTTTATGTTACCTAGTGAAGAAAACTCATTAACTAATGTTTCTACTTTGGCATACGTTCTATTCGTTAGAGTAATGTTACATCCATATTCCAAGAGGGGGAGTAGCGCTCCCCGAGTTGCCCCACCAGCTCCGATCATTAGTATCTTGCTATTCGGATGAATAAATTCTAAGCGTTGGAGGTCTAACAATAGGCCCATGCCATCGGTATTATCACCAAGCAGGCGGTTATCATCTAACTTCATCACAGTATTAACTGCGCCACAGGCTTGGGCTCTTTCCGTTAACTCAGAAACAAGCTGATATGCCCTTTCTTTAAATGGCAAAGTAATGTTTGCACCTTTCCCCCCCTGAGAAAAAAATTCGGCTAAACTGAGCTCAAAGTTATCTACAGGCGCTAAAATTTTTTCGTATTCAAGTAGTATACCTGTTTGCTCCGCAAACATTTTATGTATAGATGGTGATTTACTATGTTGAATCGGGTTACCAAAAACCGCAAACATTTCCATGAACATTACCCTTTACGATACAATTGACCCGTTTTAGCATCCCTAATTTCAGATGGGTTTTGGCGACCGCCAACCACCCCATCCAAAACAGGAATACTTTTGTTGAATTGAGCAATAACCTCATTTGTTGTTCTACATGGCTCTAGCCCACTTAAATTAGCGCTTGTAGACACCAACGGTTTACCATATTCACGACATAATTTTTTTACTAACTCGTGAGTAGTAACCCTCACCGCTAAAGTATCAAATTGGCCAGTTAACCACTTTGGTGTAGAGGCTTTCGCGGGTATCACCCAGGTTACAGGGCCCGGCCAAGTTGCGAACATCGCTTGCTTTTGCTCTTCCGTGAGTTGTTTATCATCAACATAGTCTTTTAATTGTTCGTAACTATCAGCAATCAGAATTAAACCTTTCTCCCAAGGGCGTTGCTTTAGTTCTAATAACTTGTTGACTGCATTTTCGTTATCAGGGTCGCAACCTAATCCAAAAACAGCTTCCGTTGGATAGGCAATAACTTCCCCTTTTTGTAATGAAACAATAATACTTTCAATTGCAGGTGTAGATTTATTTGGCATAGTTTTAACTCGTTATTCTTCTTGTTGCTTACCGCAACGTTTACTGGCACAAAATAATCTTACTCCTTGTCCCCCCTTTTTTTCCATCAATAATGGATATTCACAATACAAACATTTACCAGTCACAGGTTTATTATTTAATATAAACTGACAGTTAGGGTAATTATCACAAGCATAAAAAGTCTTCCCAAAACGCGATTTTCTTTGCAATAAATTTCCTTTTTGGCATTGTGGGCATGGAATTTTAGTTTCATCCGGCTTATCAATTAGCTCAATATGTTCACACTCAGGGTAGTTACTACAACCTATGAACATGCCAAATCGGCCTTGTTTCAGCACTAAATCATGACCACATTTCGGACAAGATTGCCCGTCTAAAACTTTAATGATATGGCTTTCCACCATTGCCCTAAGTGGACGCATATAATTGCACTGAGGATAACTTGAGCAACCTAAAAAAGGGCCGTGTGTACTATTACGGATCACCAATATAGAGTTACATTCTGGGCAATATTCATTTTTTTCTGTATCAAAAGGCAGCTGTTTCGACATATCATTCTCTACTTTCTTTAGCCGATAAAGCTAAGTTAATCTAATATACCCACCAGCACTTGAGCAAATCACTCCATTAATTTCCATTTCAGTTAAAATAGAAATCACTTGAGTGATTGGGACTTGTGTTTGTTCTGCAATCACATCAACTGGTGTAGGTTTGTACCCCACCATACCTAAAATTTTATTTTCTACCACATTAAACTCAAGTGGGTTTTCATTTATAGGTAACTCCGTTTGAATCCAATTTAACCCATCAACTAAATGCTGCAAAACATCATTTGGTTCTATTAATAAATAAGCCCCCTGTTGTAATAACCAATGATTCCCTCCAAACGCAGGGTTACCTAATGGAGCAGGTAATGTAAAAAGATCACGATTTTGTTCAATTGCATATCGCGCTGTTATTAATGAACCACTTTTCATACCTGCCTCTATCACAACAACTGCTTTACTTAACCCACTAATGATACGATTTCGCTGCGGAAACTGCTTGGGTAATGGGGGAGTGCTAGGCCAGTATTCGGAAATTAGTGCCCCATTCATTTTAATATGCTCAGCTAACCCATAATGTTGTTTTGGATAAATATTTTCTAGACCACTTCCCAGAACTGCGATGGTTTTACCATCATTGTCAAGCGCAGCTTTGTGGCTTATTCCATCAATACCGATTGCGAGTCCACTCGTGATAGTCACCCCATGCTGCACAAAGTCTTTAGTAAATATATTGGTCCATTTTCGACCATATTCGCTAGCTTGCCGGCTACCAATTAAAGCAACCTGTGGCGTTGCTAACAATTCACTTTGCCCTACCACAAAAAGTAATAGGGGAGGACGATAAATTTGCTTTAAGAGATGTGGGTAATTAGGGTCAAGATAAGTAATTAATTGATGATTTTGATTAGCGAGCCATTTTTGTACTTTTTCGATTCGATTCATTGGAACATGAAGAAATTGCAATTGCTGCATCTCATTCAGACCACTGTCTCGTAAGGCTTGATGACTAACCTTATCTAACAGGGTTAACTCATTAACTATTTTTACTGCACGCTGAGGTAATAGCTTTTTTACCTGTGACATTCTCAGCCAGATTTCTTGAGTATTCATTTTGTCATCCTGACTAAATTAGTAAATAGGTTCTTCAGTGAACAAATGATAACCAATACTGTCAATATGACGGAGAAATGTCTAGAATAGTCATTAATTCCCATTCACTTTTTGGAAACTGCTCGAAAAATTTATGTCAGTCTTAAACGTGTTACATTACCCAGACGAACGCTTACGCACAATTGCTAAGCCGGTCGAAAAAGTTGATGCCTCTATTCAGCGCATCGTTGATGATATGTTCGATACCATGTATGAAGAAGAAGGTATTGGGCTCGCAGCAACACAAGTCGATATCCACCAGCGTATTATTGTTATTGATGTTTCTGAAACCCGTGATGAACGTCTAGTACTTATTAACCCTGAATTATTAGATAAATCAGGAGAAACTGGTATCGAAGAGGGTTGTCTTTCTATTCCTGAACAGCATGGGTTTGTGCCGCGAGCAGAGCAAGTAAAAGTTAAGGCTTTAGATTACAACGGAGAGTCTTTTGAGCTTGAAGCGGATGGTTTATTAGCTATTTGTATCCAACATGAAATGGATCACCTTGTTGGTAAGCTGTTTGTTGATTATTTATCCCCTTTAAAACGTCAACGCATCCGCCAAAAAGTTGAAAAACTGGATAGACAAAGAGCAAAAGAGGCTAAAAAATAGCTAGCTTGGTAACTATAAACAGGGAAATTAACGTGTCAGAACCATTAAAAATTATCTTTGCGGGTACTCCGGATTTTGCTGCTAAACATTTAGCCGCGCTTTTAGAAACGAATCACCAAATTGTTGGTGTACTTACTCGCCACGATAAACCTGCGGGTAGAGGGAAAAAACTAACACCAAGTCCGGTTAAAGTTCTAGCTGAAGAGCACCAACTTCCTGTTTTTCAACCTGTATCGCTTCGAGATGCTGAAAATCAACAATGGATCAAAGAAAGAAACGCAGACCTAATGATCGTCGTTGCCTATGGGTTAATTCTGCCACAAGCTGTTTTAGATATTCCTCGTTTAGGCTGCCTAAATGTTCACGGCTCTTTACTACCTCGTTGGCGAGGAGCTGCTCCTATTCAACGTTCTATTTGGGCAGGTGATGCTGAAACGGGCGTCACTATTATGCAAATGGATGCAGGTTTAGACACAGGTGATATGCTTTATAAGGCAATTTGCCCGATTACCCCCCACGATACAAGTGCTACATTGTATGAAAAGCTAGCGATAACTGGCCCACAAGCATTGATCCATACCGTAGATATGTTGTCGTTAGGCCAATGTGTCCCAGAAAAGCAGGATGATTCGCTGGCTAATTATGCCGAAAAATTATCTAAGGAAGAAGCGCGTATTGATTGGCAACAAGATGCCAGCCACATCGAACGCTGTATCCGCGCATTTAACCCTTGGCCTATGAGTCATTTTACGGTTGAAGAGCAGCTAATCAAAGTATGGCAAGCTGAAGTAATCTCTGGGACTCACAATAAACAGCCAGGAACAATCATTAGCGCCGATAAAAAAGGGATAAGCATTGCCACGGGTAATGGCATACTGAATATCACTCAGTTACAACCACCAGGCAAAAAAGCAATGAGTGCGCAAGATATACTAAACTCCCGTCGTGAATGGTTTACTCCAGAGCAAATTCTAGATTAATAAATCTGTAAACTGCCTGATATCATCAGGCAGTTTTATTTTAGCAACTACAAAGTTCATCTTCTTTTATGAAAAATACATATAATTTGCGAAGTATCGCAGCAACAGCAATCAGTCAAGTTCTTGATAATGGACAATCCTTAAATACTGTGTTGCCCGATTTACAACGCAATATCAATGATAAAGATAAAGCACTATTACAAGAGATTTGTTTTGGTGTCTTACGTTACTTACCTAAACTAGAATGGTTCATTGGCCAGCTTATGGAAAAACCATTAACAGGTAAGCAAAGAGCGCTTCACTACCTCATCATGGTGGGTATTTATCAACTTCTTTATACTCGAATTCCGGCGCATGCCGCATTGGCGGAAACAGTCAATGGCGCTGTTGCCTTAAAACGCCCACAACTAAAAGGGCTGGTTAATGGGGTTTTGCGTTCATTCCAGCGCCAACAAACACAATTAGAAGAACGCATTGCTAACAACAGTAGCCAGTATTTACATCCGAGTTGGTTATTGAAACGCATACAAAATGCCTATCCTGATGAATGGCAATCAATCACAGATGCAAATAACCAACGCCCACCTATGTGGTTAAGGGTCAACTCTCAGCACCATACCGCAACTCAATATCTTGATTTACTCAAACAGGCTGACATAGCTGCGGATGTACATGCCACGCATACCAGTGCTATTCGTTTGCATGAACCAACCGCAGTTTCTAAACTACCGGGCTTTGAAGAAGGTTGGTGTACAGTGCAAGATGTGTCCGCTCAAGGTTGTGCTGAACTATTACAACCCCAAGATGGTGAAAGCATCCTAGATTTATGTGCAGCACCTGGTGGGAAAACAACACATATTTTAGAGTTAGCGCCAAAAGCGAAAGTACTCGCGGTCGATATTGATGATGCTCGCCTTAAAAGGGTAAAAGAAAATCTAACACGGCTACAACAACATGCAACAGTTGTTCAAGGTGATGGTACTCAACCAGAAAAATGGGCGAAAGAACAGCAATTTGACCGCATTTTACTAGATGCACCTTGCTCTGCAACCGGTGTAATAAGGCGCCATCCTGATATTAAATGGCTACGCCGTGATACTGATATCAATGAACTTGCACAGCTACAGGCTCAAATACTTGAAGCTATTTGGCCTTATTTAAAACCAGGCGGGACTTTGCTATATGCGACTTGTTCAATTATGCCTGAAGAAAACAGCCAGCAAATAGAAAATTTCCTAACTAAGCATACTGATGCATGCCTAAATGATGGAACCAAATTAGGGTTACAAATATTGCCAACTACCGATGGTGGTGATGGCTTTTTTTATGCACGCTTAATAAAAAAAGTACAATAATAAGTCGTTAATTACCTGATATAGGAATATGCAATGAAGATCATTATTCTAGGCGCTGGGCAAGTTGGTGGGACACTTGCTGAAAATTTAGTTGATGAGAACAATGATATTACAGTAGTTGATACAGACGGAGATCGCCTACGTCAGCTACAAGATCAGTTTGATCTGCGTGTCGTTAATGGCCATGGTTCTCATCCTAGAGTCCTTCGTGATGCTGGAGCCGAAGACGCAGACATGCTAGTTGCCGTCACTAACTCTGACGAAACAAATATGATTGCTTGCCAAATTGCATATAGCCTATTTAATACACCTAATAAAATTGCTCGTATTAGGGCAACCGAATATATTCGTGAAGCGGATAAGCTCTTTCTACCTGAACAGATCCCTATTGATTATTTGATATCGCCAGAGCAGTTAGTGATAGATTACATTTATAAATTAATCCAATATCCAGGTGCGCTCCAGGTCGTTAATTTTGCGGAAGGTAAAGTCAGCATTGTGGCAGTAAAAGCCTATTATGGGGGATCACTTGTAGGCAACGCCTTATCCAGTTTACGTGAACACATGCCTCATATCGATACTCGTGTCGTGGCAATATTTCGTCAAGACAGACCAATCCGCCCACAAGGCTCAACTATTATTGAAGCGGGTGATGAGGTATTTTTCGTCGCTTCAACACAACATATCAGAGCAGTCATGAGTGAACTACAAAGACTGGAAAAACCTTATAAACGTTTAATGATTGTTGGCGGTGGTAATGTTGGTGCAGGTTTAGCTAGAAGGCTTGAAAAAGACTACAGTGTAAAATTAATTGAGCGAAACCAACAACGTGCAACAGAACTTGCTGAGTTATTGCATGATACTATCGTTTTTTATGGTGATGCATCTGATCAAGAGTTACTAACGGAAGAACACATTGAACAGATGGATGTATTTATTGCTCTTACAAATGACGATGAAGCTAATATTATGTCTGCCATGCTAGCAAAAAAAATGGGCGCTAAAAAAGCAATGGTACTTATTCAACGCTCAGCTTATGTTGAACTTGTGCAAGGTGGGGTTATTGATATTGCAATTTCACCACAGCAAGCGACAATTTCAGCTTTATTAAGTCATGTGAGAAAAGCCGATATCGTGAATGTTTCATCATTAAGAAGAGGTGTTGCTGAAGCAATCGAAGCAATTGCACACGGCGATGAGAATACATCTAAAGTTGTTGGTAAAAAAATATCAGAGATTAAACTTCCGCCAGGTACAATTATTGGGGCAATAGTTCGCGAAGAAGAAGTAATTATTGCTAGCGATTACCATATTATTGAACAAGGCGACCATGTCATCATGTTTATTACAGATAAAAAACATGTCCCTGATGTTGAAAAACTATTCCAGCCAAGTCCATTCTTTTTATAAAAAATAAAAATGTATAAATATTTGTAGCTTATTAATTCTAGCGACTATAATTTGTTAACCTAATACACATTTTGTTTCAATTAAGGTATTTATTAAGGGGTCGTCGAATGAGCTTTTTAAAAGATTTCCGTGAATTTGCCATGAAAGGCAATGTAGTAGATATGGCTGTCGGTATTATTATTGGTGCTGCTTTCGGTAAAATTGTATCTTCTCTAGTTGCTGATGTCATCATGCCTCCACTAGGTTTAATCATCGGAGGTGTTGATTTCAAATCATTTAGTATTGTTCTAAAAGAAGCGCAAGGTGACTTACCAGCCGTAGTACTTAATTATGGGATGTTTTTACAAACTGTATTTGACTTTATTATTGTCGCCTTTGCTATTTTTATGGCAATTAAAGCAATGAATAAAGTTCGCCGTGCAAAAGAAGCTGCTCCAGCTGAGCCTGCACCACCATCAACTGAAGAAGTCTTATTATCAGAAATTCGTGATTTATTAAAAGAACAGAATAAAAAATAACTAAAAGGCCAGTGGTAATAAGTAAATAAACCTATTACCACTGGCCTCCCAGTTACCTGCCTTATTATTTTTCCCTTTTCTTGTATAACTTCCTTTACCTTTTTTATTTTTCTCAACTCTTTGACGAAATAATGGGTCATGAAGTAATGCTACAATTGCATTATCTTTAATCTCACCACGCTTATGTTGATATTTACTCATGATATACCTTCATATAATTAGTGGGTTTTATATCCTTAATAAACTTTAGAAGCACCTTTTTCTAAAATCTCCATAATTGAACAATAGGTTGTTGCATGTTCCTCACCACAACATGCTGAACTAAGCATCTTCAGTGAATCGCGCATAATAATAAGCTCTTGTATTTTTTTTTCAACTTCTAGTAACCTAACATCAACAATTTGCTTGGATTCTTGGCATGTATGATGTTCCGGATCAACTCTTATTGAAAGTAACTCTGCAATAGCATCCAAAGTAAACCCTAACTGTTTTGCATAGCGAATAAAGCGTAATCGCTGCAAATCCTGTTCTGTAAATAGCCGATAGCCACCTTCAGTTCTTATTTTATGTCCCATCAAACCTTGTTTCTCATAAAAACGGATGGTGTCTGGAGTGACATCAGCTAATTTAGCTATTTCGCCAATCTTATACATACTCATGAACGCTTACCTATAAATAAGGGTTAACAACAAAAAATTCAAGAGCACAAAATCTGCTTTGGAAAAGTAAGAATAGCAGGTACAAAAAAACCGGGCAATATACCCGGTTTTCTTGAAAGCGACGACAGATTACTCTGCTGCTGCTTCTTGAGACTCAACAGCACGGTCAACAAGCTCGATGTAAGCCATCGGAGCATTGTCACCTGTGCGGTAGCCACACTTAAGAATACGAGTGTAACCACCTGCACGAGCTGCGAAACGAGGTCCCAGTTCATTAAATAATTTTGCAACGATCTCGTTATCACGAGTACGTGCGAATGCCAGACGACGATTAGCTACGCTGTCGGTCTTGGCAAGAGTAATCAGCGGCTCAACGACGCGACGCAGTTCTTTCGCTTTAGGCAGAGTCGTCTTGATGATCTCATGACGAACTAAAGAACCAGCCATGTTACGGAACATAGCTTGGCGGTGGCTGCTGTTGCGGTTCAATTGACGACCACTCTTACGATGGCGCATGACCTTATCCTTCTCAGTAAAACCTTAACCTGTGATCTTAATCATCAGCAATACTTGCTGGTGGCCAATTTTCTAAGCGCATGCCCAGAGAAAGACCACGAGATGCCAAGACGTCCTTAATTTCAGTAAGAGATTTCTTACCGAGGTTAGGCGTTTTAAGCAACTCAACTTCTGTACGCTGTACCAGATCACCGATGTAGTGGATAGCTTCTGCTTTGAGGCAGTTAGCAGAGCGGACAGTCAATTCCAGATCGTCAACTGGGCGCAGTAAGATAGGATCGAATTCTGGCTTCTCTTCTTTAACTTCCGGTTGACGTACATCACGTAAATCAACGAATGCTTCAAGTTGTTCAGCTAGAATGGTCGCTGCACGGCGAATCGCCTCTTCAGGATCGATTGTACCGTTAGTTTCCATTTCAATAACTAACTTATCCAAGTCCGTACGTTGCTCAACACGAGCTGCTTCAACATTATAGGCAATACGCTCTACTGGGCTGTAGCAAGCATCGACTAACAAACGACCGATTGGGCGCTCATCTTCTTCCGAATGAACTCGGGCAGAAGCCGGCACATAACCACGACCACGCTGTACTTTAATTCGCATATTAATAGATGCGCTTTCGTCAGTCAGGTGGCAGATGATGTGCTGTGGCTTGACGATTTCGACATCACCATCATGGATGATGTCGGCTGCAGTCACAGGGCCAATGCCAGATTTATTCAAGGTTAAAATAACTTCATCTTTCCCCTGAACTTTTACCGCCAGCCCTTTCAGGTTGAGGAGAATCTCCAGGATATCTTCCTGTACACCTTCTTTGGTGCTGTACTCATGCAGTACACCATCAATCTCAACCTCTGTCACCGCACAACCCGGCATAGACGAAAGCAGAATACGGCGCAGTGCGTTACCAAGAGTATGGCCAAAGCCACGCTCTAAAGGCTCAAGGGTCACCTTAGCGTGCGTCGAACTCACTTGCTCGATATCTACCAGGCGCGGTTTTAGAAACTCTGTCACAGAACCCTGCATTGTGTCCTCTCTTTGGTGCTAAGCTTTACTTGGAGTAAAGCTCGACGATCAGGTGTTCGTTAATGTCCGCAGACAAGTCAGTACGTTCAGGAATACGTTTGAACACACCTTCCATTTTAGCAGCATCAACTTCCAGCCAAGTTGGCTTCTCACGCTGTTCAGCCAGCTCTAAAGCAGCCTTAATACGAGACTGTTTTTTAGCTTTCTCACGAACGCTGATAACGTCATTCGGGGAAACCTGATAAGAAGCGATATTAACTACGCGACCATTTACCATGATAGCCTTATGGCTAACCATTTGACGTGCTTCTGCGCGAGTTGCGCCAAAGCCCATACGGTAAACTACGTTATCAAGACGGCCTTCCAGCAAAGTCAACAGGTTTTCACCTGTGTTGCCTTTCAGACGTGTTGCTTCTTTATAATAGTTACGGAATTGACGCTCCAGAACACCGTAGATACGACGAACTTTTTGTTTTTCACGTAACTGAACACCATAGTCAGACAGACGCGGTTTACGCGCTCCGTGCTGGCCTGGTGCCTGTTCTAATTTACACTTGGTGTCAATCGCGCGAACACCAGACTTCAGAAAGAGGTCTGTTCCTTCGCGACGGCTCAGCTTGAGCTTAGGACCCAAATATCTAGCCATTTTCTTTCTCCAACAGTCCTAAAAAACGATACGTATTAAACGCGACGTTTTTTCGGTGGGCGACAACCGTTATGAGGGATAGGAGTCACATCAGTAATATTAGTGATGCGAAAACCTGCGGCGTTCAGAGCACGAATTGTTGATTCGCGACCCGGACCCGGTCCCTTAACCATAACTTCCAAGTTTTTAATTCCGTATTCTTTCACAGCTTCTGCGCAACGCTCTGCTGCAACCTGAGCTGCAAACGGAGTGGATTTGCGAGAACCACGGAAACCGGAACCACCGGCAGTTGCCCAACCTAATGCGTTACCTTGACGATCAGTAATAGTAACGATTGTGTTGTTGAAAGAAGCATGGATATGAGCCACACCGTCTGAGACTTGTTTTCTTACACGCTTACGTGCACGAATTGGTGCCTTTGCCATTATTCAGTACCCCGACTTATTTCTTGATCGGCTTACGCGGACCCTTGCGGGTACGAGCGTTAGTCTTAGTACGCTGTCCGCGCACAGGAAGAC
The DNA here is from genome assembly GCF_044006275.1 of Providencia sp. 2024EL-00732. NCBI lineage: Bacteria > Pseudomonadati > Pseudomonadota > Gammaproteobacteria > Enterobacterales > Morganellaceae > Providencia > Providencia sp. 2024EL-00732. Next base: position 12,802 of record NZ_JBIPDG010000022.1, read on the forward strand.
CACGACGATGACGTAAACCACGGTAACAACCAAGGTCCATTAGACGCTTGATGCTCAGGGTAATTTCACGACGTAGGTCACCTTCTACAACATACTTGGCAACTTCGTCACGCAGCTTGTCGATTTGTTCTTCAGACAGTTCACTGATCTTAACATTTTCAGCAATACCAGTTGCTTCACAGATAGCCTGTGAACGTGTTTTGCCGATTCCGAAAATCGATGTTAAAGCGATTACGGTATGTTTATGATCAGGAATGTTAATGCCTGCTATACGGGCCACTATGCACTCCTAAGTTAAAATATACATTACTGTGCTGAAAAGCCCGTTTTCAGGATACTCAAACAATAATGTATCTTAGATAAAAAAGATTGGCTGGCTAATTTAGCCAGCTCAACCCAACTTTGCAAGAAAAAAATGCTTTTTCTTAGCCTTGACGTTGTTTATGTCTTGGCTCAACACTACAAATTACACGAACGCTACCATTGCGACGGATAACTTTGCAGTTACGGCATAATTTCTTGACGGAAGCACGAACTTTCATTTTTACTCTCCGTAACTTCTAAGCAAACCATAATCACACAGAGTGATTATTTACCTTTCAGGTTTGCTTTCTTCAATGCAGACTCATACTGACTTGACATCATCAGAGTTTGCACTTGAGCCATAAAGTCCATGATAACAACAACCACGATTAAGAGGGAAGTACCACCAAAGTAAAAAGGTACTTTCATTGCGTCACGCATGAACTCCGGGATTAGGCAGATGAAGGTAATATATAATGCGCCAACTAATGTCAAGCGAGTCATTACCTTATCAATGTACTTGGCCGTTTGCTCTCCCGGACGAATTCCTGGTACAAATGCACCGGACTTCTTCAGGTTATCTGCTGTTTCTCTTGGGTTGAAAACCAACGCCGTATAGAAGAAACAGAAGAAGATGATCGCAGATGCATAAAGCAACACATATAACGGTTGACCAGGCTGCAAATACATAGAAATAGTCGTCAGCCAGTCCCAGCCAGTTCCATCACCAAACCAAGAAGCTATTGTACCCGGGAATAGTATGATACTGGAAGCAAAAATTGCAGGAATTACACCCGCCATATTCACTTTTAACGGTAAATGTGTACTTTGTGCTGCATAAACACGGCGCCCCTGCTGACGTTTAGCGTAATTAACGACAATACGACGTTGACCACGTTCCATAAACACAACAAAGAAAGTAACCGCGAATACTAATACTGCAACCAACAGCAACAGGAGGAAGTGCAGGTCGCCTTGCCGAGCTTGCTCGATGGTATGGCCAATAGCCGGCGGTAACCCCGCAACAATACCAGCGAAGATAATGATAGAGATACCGTTACCAATACCTCTTTCAGTTATCTGTTCACCTAACCACATTAAGAACATTGTCCCTGTGACTAAGCTAACAACAGCCGTAAAGTAGAATGGAAGACCCGGATCAATAACCAATCCTTGCATCCCTGGCATATTCGGTAGACCCATTGCAATACCAATAGATTGGAATATTGCTAATACCAGAGTACCCCAACGAGTATATTGGCTTATCTTCCGACGACCTGCTTCTCCTTCCTTCTTAATCTCTGCTAATCGTGGATTAACCACAGATAATAATTGGATGATGATCGACGCCGAAATATACGGCATGATCCCCAAAGCAAAGATAGAAGCACGGCTAAGAGCACCACCAGAGAACATGTTAAACATTTCAATGATGGTGCCTTGTTGCTGTTCGAGCAATTTGGCAAGCACAGTGGCATCAATACCAGGGATTGGAATAAAAGAACCAATTCGGAATACAATTAGCGCACCAATTACAAACAAAAGTCTGCGTTTAAGTTCGCCAGTTCCACCCTTGGCACTTTGAAAATCTAATCCTGGTTGTTTAGCCATCTGTCACTTATTCCTCAATTTTACCGCCGGCAGCTTCGATTGCAGCGCGAGCACCTTTAGTAACACGAAGGCCACGTACAGTAACTGCACGGTTCACTTCGCCAGACAGAATAACTTTCGCATATTCAATCTGGATGCCAACAACGTTCGCGGCTTTCAGTGCGTTCAGATCAATAACATCGCCTTCAACAGCAGCAAAATCAGACAGACGAATCTCTGCAGTGATCATTGCTTTACGTGAAGTGAAGCCGAATTTCGGCAGACGACGATATAAAGGCATCTGGCCGCCTTCGAAACCACGACGTACGCCACCGCCAGAACGAGATTTCTGACCTTTGTGACCACGGCCGCCGGTTTTACCCAGACCAGAACCGATACCACGACCTACGCGTTTAGGCGCGTGCTTGGCACCTTCAGCCGGAGACAGAGTATTTAAACGCATCTCTTACTCCTCAACTTTAACCATGTAGGAAACCAAGTTGACCATACCACGTACAGCAGGAGTATCCTCGCGCTCTACTGTATGACCAATGCGACGCAGACCTAAACCGACCAGTGTTGCCTTATGCTTAGGCAGACGACCGATTGAACTGCGAACTTGTGTAATTTTAATAGTCTTAGCCATGGCCGATTACCCCAGAATTTCTTCGACGGATTTTCCACGCTTAGCTGCGACCATTTCTGGAGACTTCATGCTGTCTAAAGCATCCAGTGTTGCACGAACCACGTTGATTGGGTTTGTGGAACCGTAGGTTTTAGCCAGTACGTTGCGAACTCCAGCTACTTCTAAAACAGCACGCATTGCACCGCCGGCAATGATACCGGTACCTTCGTGAGCAGGTTGCATAAACACACGAGAACCAGTGTGTGTACCTTTCACAGGGTGGAACAATGTGCCGTTGTTTAGAGCAACGGTTTTCATACTGCGACGGGCTTTTTCCATCGCTTTCTGGATTGCTGCCGGAACTTCGCGCGCTTTGCCGTAGCCAAAACCAACGCGACCGTTACCATCACCAACTACAGTTAGTGCGGTAAAGCTGAAAATACGGCCACCTTTAACGGTTTTTGCTACGCGGTTTACCGCGATCAGCTTTTCCTGCAGTTCGCCAGCTTGTTTCTCGATGTGAGCCATCTTACACCTCTACCTTAGAACTGAAGGCCAGCTTCACGGGCAGCATCTGCCAGTGCCTGGACTCTACCATGATATTGGAAACCAGAACGGTCAAAAGCAACAACTTTGATGCCTTTTTCCAGTGCGCGTTCTGCAACTAATTTACCAACAATTGCTGCTGCGTCTTTGTTTCCAGTAAACTTAACTTGTTCATTGATAGCTTTTTCTGTAGTAGAAGCTGCAACCAATGTTTCAGAACCGTTCGGTGCGATAACCTGCGCATAAATATGGCGTGGAGTACGATGTACCACCAGGCGAGTCGCACCCAACTCTTGGATCTTACGGCGTGCGCGGGTCGCACGACGGATACGAGCTGCTTTCTTATCCATAGTGTTACCTTACTTCTTCTTAGCCTCTTTGGTACGCACGATTTCATCGGCGTAACGAACACCTTTACCTTTATAAGGTTCAGGACGACGGTAAGCACGCAGTTCTGCTGCAACTTGGCCAATCACTTGCTTATCCGCACCTTTCAGTACGATTTCAGTTTGTGTTGGACATTCAGCAGTAATGCCTGCTGGCAGTGCGTGTTCAACCGGATGCGAGAAACCTAAAGACAAGCTTACAGCATTGCCTTTGATTGCTGCACGGTAACCAACACCGACCAGTTGAAGCTTTTTAGTGAAGCCATCGGTAACACCAACAACCATTGCATTACACAGTGAACGAGTAGTACCCGCTTGTGCCCATGCATCCGCGAAACCTTCGCGTGGTGCGAAAGTCAGCTGATTGTCTTCGTTTTTAACTTCAACTGCATTATGGATAGTACGACTAAGCTCGCCGTTTTTACCCTTAATCGAAATAACCTGACCGTTGAGTTTTACCTCTACGCCGGCAGGAATGACGACGGGTGCTTTTGCCACACGAGACATTCTTTCCTCCCGAATTAAGCTACGTAGCAGAGAATCTCGCCACCAAGACCAGCTTGGCGAGCTGCACGATCAGTCATGACACCTTTAGAGGTAGAAATAACAGCGATACCTAACCCAGCCATAACTTGTGGTAGCTCATCTTTTTTCTTATAGATGCGCAGGCTTGGGCGGCTTACACGCTGAATGCTTTCTACGACAGCCTTACCTTGGAAATAACGTAAAGTCAGTTCCAATTCTGGCTTGATGTCGCCTTCAATTTTAAAATCTTCGATATAACCTTCTTCCTTCAGCACTTTGGCAATTGCCACTTTCAGCTTGGAGGAAGGCATGGTGACCGCAACTTTGTTCGCGGCCTGACCGTTACGGATACGGGTCAGCATATCCGCGATGGGATCTTGCATGCTCATCTGTCTTTACTCCCGTGATTCAAATGGAATTACCAACTTGCCTTTTTAAGGCCCGGGATTTCACCGCGCATTGCGGCTTCACGGACTTTAATACGGCTCAGACCAAACTTCCGCAGGAAACCATGCGGACGCCCTGTTTGACGGCAGCGGTTACGCTGACGAGAAGGACTTGAATCACGTGGCAGTGTTTGCAGCTTGAGAACAGCGTCCCAGCGATCTTCATCGGATGCTTTAACATCAGAGATGATAGCTTTCAATTCTACGCGTTTTGCGAAGAACTTCTCAGCTAATTTAGCACGTTTAACATCACGCGCTTTCATAGATTTCTTAGCCATGAGTACCCTGCCTTACTTGCGGAACGGGAAGTTGAACGCTGCTAACAGTGCGCGACCTTCGTCATCTGATTTCGCAGTAGTGGTAATAGTAATATCTAAACCACGTACGCGATCCACTTTATCGTAATCGATTTCAGGGAAGATGATTTGTTCACGAACACCCATGCTGTAGTTACCGCGACCATCGAAAGACTTAGCGGGCAAGCCACGGAAGTCACGAATACGTGGTACAGCAATAGAAATCAGACGCTCAAGGAACTCCCACATGCGTTCGCCACGCAGGGTTACTTTACAGCCGATTGGATAGCCCTGACGGATTTTGAAGCCTGCAACAGATTTGCGTGCTTTGGTGATCAAAGGTTTTTGACCTGAGATCGCTGTTAAATCAGCTGCTGCGTTATCCAGCAGTTTTTTATCAGCAATCGCTTCACCAACACCCATATTCAGGGTGATCTTCTCGACCCGAGGGACTTGCATGACAGAAGTGTAGTTAAACTCAGTCATGAGTTTATTAACTACTTCGTCTTTATAGTAATCATGCAGTTTCGCCATCGTATACTCCAAAAATTACTTGATAGTTTCACTGTTAGATTTGAAGAAACGGACTTTTTTGCCGTCTTCGAATCTAAAGCCTACACGGTCAGCCTTACCGGTTGCCGCGTTAAAGATTGCAACGTTAGAAACTTGAATAGCCGCTTCTTTTTCAACGATGCCACCTGGTTGGTTCAGAGCCGGTACAGGCTTCTGATGTTTTTTAACCAGATTGATACCTTCAACGATAACTTTACCAGAAGAAATAACCTGCTTTACTTTACCGCGCTTACCTTTGTCTTTCCCAGTTAGCACGATAACTTCGTCATCACGACGGATTTTCGCTGCCATAGTTCGCTCCTTAGAGTACTTCAGGTGCCAGAGAGATAATTTTCATAAACTTCTCGTTACGAAGTTCACGAGTTACCGGCCCAAAAATACGCGTACCGATTACTTGCTCGCTGTTGTTATTTAATAACACACAAGCATTACCATCGAAGCGAATGACAGAACCGTCAGGGCGACGTACACCCTTCTTGGTGCGCACCACTACCGCTTTCAGGACATCACCCTTTTTAACTTTACCGCGTGGAATTGCTTCTTTAACGGTAATTTTAATGATGTCGCCGACATGTGCATAGCGACGGTGCGAGCCACCTAGAACCTTGATACACATTACGCGACGTGCACCGGAGTTGTCGGCCACGTTCAGCATAGTCTGTTCTTGGATCATTTTAGTGCTCCGCTAAATGTCAACTACTACTGAGCCACCTCATTATGAAGAGGCCGTTCAAATATACCCATACTACGAGGGCGCGGCATTATAACACCACATCATCGAGTTGGACAGAAAAAAATAAACGGCTCAATCAAATAAGAGCCGTTTATTCATCAGAAAAGTCTATTCTATTACAGAACAGCTTTTTCTACAACGCGAACTAAGGCCCAAGACTTAGTCTTAGACAGTGGACGAGTTTCGCGGATTTCTACCACGTCACCGATTCCACATTCATTGTTCTCGTCATGTACGTGCAATTTAGTCGTACGACGGATGAATTTACCATACAGAGGGTGTTTCACCATACGCTCGATAGCAACAACAATAGATTTCTCCATTTTATCGCTAACTACACGACCTTGCAGAGTACGGATTTTATCGCTCATTACGCACCTGCCTTCTCAGTCAGTAAAGTCTTCACACGTGCGATATCACGACGCACTTGTTTCAACAGATGAGACTGTTGTAGCTGACCACTTGCAGCCTGCATACGTAAATTAAATTGTTCACGTAACAAGTTCAAAAGTTCAGCATTCAGCTCTTCAACGCTTTTTTCGCGCAGCTCTTGTGCTTTCATTACATCACCGTCTTAGTTACAAAGGTGGTTTTGATAGGCAGTTTCGCTGCTGCCAGAGAGAATGCCTCACGAGCCAGCTCTTCAGGCACACCGTCCATTTCGTATAAAACTTTACCAGGCTGGATTAAGGCAACCCAATATTCTACGTTACCTTTACCTTTACCCATACGAACTTCGAGTGGTTTCTCAGTGATTGGTTTGTCTGGGAACACACGGATCCAGATTTTACCTTGACGCTTAATAGCACGGGTCATAGCACGACGTGCCGCTTCGATCTGACGTGCAGTCAGACGACCACGGCCAACAGCTTTAAGACCGAAAGTGCCGAAGCTAACATCCGTACCTTGCGCTAGACCACGGTTGCGGCCTTTGTGCACCTTACGGAATTTTGTACGCTTTGGTTGTAACATCAGCGACTCTCCTTACTTGCGGCCTTTACGCTGCTGCTTTTTAGGTTGAGCAGCTGGTTTCTCAGCTTGTTCAACAGCAGCCATACCACCCAGAATCTCACCTTTGAAGATCCATACCTTAACGCCGAGAACACCGTAAGTGGTGTGCGCTTCTGAAGTGTTGTAATCGATATCAGCACGTAATGTGTGCAGTGGCACACGGCCTTCACGATACCACTCGGTACGAGCGATTTCAGCACCGCCTAAACGGCCACTGACTTCAACTTTAATACCTTTAGCGCCCAGACGCATTGCGTTCTGTACTGCACGCTTCATAGCACGACGGAACATAACACGACGTTCCAGCTGTGAAGAAATGCTGTCAGCAACTAATTTTGCGTCCAGTTCTGGTTTACGAACTTCGGCGATATTGATTTGCGCAGGAACACCAGCGATATCCGCTACTGTTTTACGCAGTTTTTCAACGTCTTCACCTTTCTTACCGATAACGATACCTGGGCGAGCAGTGTGAATAGTCACACGGATGCTTTTCGCAGGACGTTCGATAACGATGCGAGAGATTGACGCTTTTGCCAATTCTTTATTTAAGTACTGGCGTACTTTAAAATCGCTGTCTAGGTTGTCAGCGAATTCATTGGTATTCGCATACCAAGTAGAGTTCCAAGGTTTGACAATACCCAGGCGAATACCATTAGGATGTACTTTCTGACCCATTGCTAGTCTCCAGAGTCTCAGCGATCGGACACAACCACTGTAATGTGGCTGGTGCGCTTAAGAATACGATCTGCACGGCCTTTCGCACGCGGCATGATGCGTTTCATAGTTGGACCTTCGTCTACGAATATTTTCGCAACTTTCAGGTCATCAATGTCAGCGCCATCGTTTTGCTCTGCGTTAGCAATTGCAGATTCAAGTACTTTCTTCACTAAACCAGCAGCTTTCTTGTTGGTGTAGGTCAGAATTTCCAGAGCTTGCGACACTTTCTTACCGCGAATCAGGTCGGCAACTAAGCGAACCTTCTGGGCAGAAGAACGAGCGTGGCGATGCATAGCTAAAGTTTCCATCTCTTCCTCCTATCCTTAACGTTTCTTAGCTTTCTTATCTGCCGCGTGGCCGCGATAAGTGCGAGTCGGTGCGAATTCACCCAGTTTGTGACCAACCATTTCGTCGGTTACGAAAACTGGAACATGCTGACGACCATTATGGACAGCGATGGTCAATCCGATCATATTAGGAAAGATCGTTGAACGACGGGACCAAGTCTTGAGAGGCTTCTTGTCTCCGCTTTCCACCGCTTTCTCTACCTTCTTCAGCAAGTGCAGGTCAATAAAAGGACCTTTCTTGAGAGAACGTGGCATGGCTTATCCTCTAATTATTTTTTAGAACGATGACGTACGATGAATTGATCAGTACGCTTGTTGCTACGAGTTTTCTTACCTTTGGTTTGAACGCCCCAAGGTGTTACAGGGTGTTTACCAAAGTTACGGCCTTCACCACCACCATGTGGATGGTCTACTGGGTTCATCGCAGTACCGCGAACGGTAGGACGAATACCACGCCAGCGACTAGCACCAGCTTTACCGAGAACACGTAACATATGTTCAGCGTTACCAACTTCACCTAAGGTTGCACGGCAATCAGCTAAAACTTTACGCATTTCACCAGAACGCAGACGTAAGGTGACATAAGCACCATCACGAGCAACGATTTGAGCGTAAGTACCTGCTGAACGCGCTAACTGTCCACCTTTACCTGGTTTCAGTTCGATATTATGAACTGTAGAACCAACAGGGATGTTGCGCATAGGCAGTGCGTTACCAGCTTTGATTGCTGAATCAACACCAGATTGAATCTGGTCGCCAGCTTTCAGGCCTTTTGGTGCAAGAATATAACGACGTTCACCGTCTTTATATAGTACCAGTGCAATGTTCGCAGAACGATTTGGATCATATTCCAAACGCTCAACAACCGCAGGGATACCGTCTTTGTTGCGTTTAAAATCAACTAAACGATAATGCTGCTTATGGCCACCACCGATATGACGGGTAGTGATACGGCCATTGTTGTTACGACCACCGGATTTGCTGTTTTTTTCTAACAGCGGAGCATAAGGTTTTCCCTTATGCAGCTCAGGGTTAACCACTTTAACAACGTGGCGACGGCCCGGAGACGTAGGTTTACATTTAACAACTGCCATTGTTCTTTACTCCTCCGACTTACTCTGCGCCGCTAACGAAGTCCAGATTCTGGCCTTCTTTCAGCGTAACGTAAGCTTTTTTCCAGTCACTGCGGCGACCGGAACGCTGACCGTGGCGTTTAGTTTTGCCTTTAACCAGCAAAGTGTTAACACCTTCAACTTCGACTTCAAACAGTTTCTGTACAGCAGCTTTGATTTCTGCTTTAGTCGCGTCTTTCGCAACTTTGAGAACGATGGTATTGCTTTTTTCCATCGCTGTAGAAGCTTTTTCAGATACATGCGGCGCGCGCAGTACTTTTAGCAGACGTTCTTCACGGATCATGCCAGCATCTCCTCAACTTGCTTCACAGCATCAGCAGTCATAACCACTTTGTCGAAGGCGATCAGGCTTACTGGGTCGATACCAGCTGCATCACGAACGTCAACCTTGTACAGGTTGCGCGCTGCTAAAAACAGATTTTCATCTAATTCAGCAGTGATGATCAGCACATCTTCCAGAGCCATATCTTTCAGTTTCTGTGCCAGCAGCTTAGTTTTAGGCGCTTCTACAGAGAACTTCTCGACAACGATCAGACGATCTTGACGTACCAATTCAGACAGGATGCTTTTTAAAGCACCACGGTACATCTTCTTATTAACTTTTTGACTGTGGTCCTGTGGTTTAGCTGCAAAGCTAACACCACCAGAGCGCCAAATCGGGCTCTTTACTGAACCAGCACGTGCACGACCAGTGCCTTTTTGACGCCATGGTTTTTTACCTGAACCAGAAACTTCAGCACGAGTTTTCTGAGCACGAGTACCTTGACGAGCACCAGCTGCATATGCAACAACTACTTGGTGAACAAGCGCTTCATTGAAATCACGCCCGAAGGTAGTTTCGGAAACAGTCAGCGCGCTTTGCGCGTCTTTCATTACCAATTCCATTCCTATCTCCTCGACGTTAAGCCTTGACAGCCGGTTTTACGATCAGGTTGCTACCAGTTGCTCCTGGAACAGCACCTTTGACCAGCAGCAGGTTGCGCTCAGCGTCAACACGTACTACATCTAAGCTTTGAACAGTTACACGTTCATTACCTAGTTGGCCTGCCATTTTCTTGCCTTTAAACACTTTGCCCGGAGTCTGGTTCTGACCGATAGAACCCGGAACACGGTGAGACAAGGAGTTACCGTGAGTAGCATCTTGAGTACGGAAATTCCAGCGCTTAACTGTGCCGGCAAAACCTTTACCTTTAGATGTACCAGTAACGTCGACTTTTTTAACGTCAGCGAAAATTTCAACGCTAATGCTTTGACCTGCTGCAAACTCAGTACCTTCTTCAGTACGGAATTCACGCAGAATACGGCCAGCTTCAACGCCAGCTTTAGCGAAATGACCTGCTTCAGGTTTAGTTACACGGTTAGCTTTTTTGCTACCAGTAGTAACCTGAATTGCATTATAACCGTCAGTTTCTGCAGTTTTAACCTGAGTAACACGGTTATTTTCAATTTCGATAACAGTTACAGGGATAGAAACACCATCTTCAGTGAAGATACGCGTCATTCCCACTTTCTTACCGACTAAACCAATCATTGTTTCAACCTCTCAATCGTTCGACGACCTGATTAACCCAGGCTGATCTGCACGTCAACGCCGGCAGCCAGGTCCAGACGCATCAGAGCATCAACGGTCTTTTCGGTTGGCTCAACGATGTCAACCAGACGCTTGTGAGTGCGAATTTCGTACTGATCACGCGCATCTTTGTTAACGTGCGGAGAGATCAGAACGGTAAAACGCTCTTTACGTGTCGGCAGCGGGATAGGACCACGTACTTGCGCACCAGTGCGCTTAGCAGTCTCTACGATTTCCGCAGTTGATTGATCGATTAAACGATGATCAAAAGCTTTCAGGCGGATACGGATTCTTTGGTTCTGCATGAGACCAGAGCTCCAACTATTTATAAACGTAAAATGATTACTCCTCGTACCCATTTCGATTGATGGGAGAGTGTAATCGTTCTTGATGTAACTCCCAAATCGGGAGTATTGTCTAAATGAGTAACAAATCGTTAACTCAATACTGAGATTTCAGTCCTAAAATATAGGGCTTACTCATCAGTAAGCCCGCGCATTATACGTAAATTATCGCTAAACGCAAGCAATCGGGGAAAATATGTGCGAATTTTTTTAAGGTGGTCGCTGAGCGCTGGTATTAAAAAAGCCCTCAATGTTGAAAACTCAATTATTGAGGGCTTTTATTAACTATAATTTTTTAGTTAAACAATGTTATTGAGCATTACTCTTCTTTGATTTGTGCTTGAAGGTAGTTCTGTAGTCCTATACGAGTGATCAACTCAAGTTGCGTTTCAATCCAATCAATATGGTTTTCTTCGTCTGCTAAAATTTCAATCATTAAATCACGACTGACGTAATCATGAACAGAGTCCGCATATTTGATAGCTTCTTTTAGATTTTTTGCACCGTCTATCTCAAGTTGTAGGTCTGATTTCAGCATCTCTTCAACATCTTCACCAATATTTAACTTGCCAAGATCTTGTAAATTAGGGATACCTTCGAGGAAAAGAATACGCTCGATGTATTTATCGGCATGTTTCATTTCATCAATTGATTCATGGTATTCCATCTCATTGAGACGAGTTAGCCCCCAATTTTTGAACATACGGGCATGTAAAAAATATTGGTTAATTGCAACTAGTTCATTGCCCAATAATTTATTTAAATGGGCTATCATTTTTTTATCGCCTTTCATGTGTACCCTCCATCGCTTCCAGTATTTTAAGTGTAGTACTGAAATAGATAGCTGGGTAATATTTATACGACGATTTAAATGAAAAGTTAGTAATTTAATTCTTACGAGTGACTAGATTACAACCTAAGCAACTTCGACAGCGCAGATTTCTTCAAGTAAAACCTGTTCTTCAAGCAAGATTACCTTCGTCTGCCTAATACATTTTCCGCATTCGAGGCCTACAGGTAAAATTTGGCGTAACCCTTTAAGGGAGGTGACCTGATATTTTCTTACTACATTTCTGATCTGTTTATCAGTAATTGCTTCACAGAGGCATACGTACATGATGCTTAACCTGTATAAATCACATACGAATATTTTAAATGAAAATGATTTGTATTTCAATTATCATTGCTGATTATTTACACAATATACTTTAGTGCCGTATTTAGAATTGACTTGTGGGGTCACTAGGCATTTCTTTCAGCCTAACGAGTGCTAAAACTAAAAAGGCACCTGAACGGTGCCTTTTCATTAAAACCTTTAGTGGTTAGGTATTATGCAATAATTTTTGCAACAACACCCGCACCTACAGTACGGCCACCTTCACGGATTGCGAAACGTAAACCGTCGTCCATCGCGATTGGGTGGATCAGGGTAACGATCATGTTGATGTTATCACCTGGCATTACCATTTCTACGCCTTCTGGCAGTTCGATAGTACCTGTTACGTCAGTTGTACGGAAGTAGAACTGTGGACGGTAACCTTTGAAGAATGGAGTATGACGACCACCTTCATCTTTGCTCAGAATATAAACTTCTGATTCGAACTGAGTATGTGGCTTGATTGAACCTGGTTTAGCCAATACTTGACCACGTTGAATTTCTTCACGTTTTGTACCACGTAACAGAACACCAACGTTCTCACCTGCACGACCTTCGTCAAGCAGTTTACGGAACATTTCAACACCAGTACAGGTAGTTTTTACAGTGTCTTGGATACCAACGATTTCAACTTCTTCACCAACTTTGATGATACCACGCTCAACACGGCCTGTTACTACTGTACCACGACCTGAGATTGAGAATACGTCTTCGATTGGCAGCAGGAATGGCTTGTCAATTGCACGCTCTGGCTCTGGAATGTAAGAATCCAAGTGCTCTGCTAATTCAACAATTTTCGCTTCCCACTCTGGGTTGCCTTCCAGCGCTTTCAGAGCTGAACCACGAACAACTGGAGTGTCGTCGCCTGGGAAATCGTATTGAGACAGAAGTTCACGAACTTCCATTTCAACTAATTCTAACAGTTCTTCGTCGTCTACCATGTCACATTTGTTCAGGAAAACGATGATGTATGGAACACCAACTTGACGACCTAACAGGATGTGCTCACGAGTTTGTGGCATTGGGCCATCTGTCGCAGCAACAACCAGAATTGCACCGTCCATCTGAGCAGCACCAGTGATCATGTTTTTAACATAGTCGGCGTGTCCTGGGCAGTCTACGTGTGCGTAGTGGCGAGTTGGAGTATCGTACTCTACGTGAGAAGTAGAGATGGTGATACCACGCGCTTTTTCTTCTGGTGCGTTATCGATTTGATCGAATGCACGCGCTGCGCCGCCGTAAGTTTTAGCCAGAACAGTAGTGATAGCTGCTGTCAGAGTAGTTTTACCGTGGTCAACGTGGCCGATAGTACCAACGTTAACGTGCGGTTTTGAACGTTCAAATTTTTCTTTAGACATTAGATTGTCCCTCTAAGACACGGAATCGGTGGTTAAACCACATCAACCAAGCAAGAATTTCGCTTGTTATTTCAGGAGACAAAACAGGGAGATAATTGAGAACATAAGGGAAGTGGTGCTGATAGGCAGATTCGAACTGCCGACCTCACCCTTACCAAGGGTGCGCTCTACCAACTGAGCTATATCAGCACATCTTGGAGCGGGCAGCGGGAATCGAACCCGCATCATCAGCTTGGAAGGCTGAGGTAATAGCCATTATACGATGCCCGCAATGAACTCGGCTACCTGAGTTATCAGCTGTTAAACTGTTCCTCAAAATTTTCTTTGGAAAGAAAACTTCTTGGAGATGGTGGTGGGAGAAGGATTCGAACCTTCGAAGTCTGTGACGGCAGATTTACAGTCTGCTCCCTTTGGCCGCTTGGGTATCCCACCTATCCAAATTTTTAATGGTGCCGGCACCAAGAGTCGAACTCGGGACCTACTGATTACAAGTCAGTTGCTCTACCAACTGAGCTATGCCGGCATCAAGTGCTGCGCATTCTAGGAAGAGTGAGCGCATGTTGCAACAAAAAAATTAAGTTTTTTGTTCATTTGCTTATATTTTGTTCGCTTTTTGCATTTTTGCTGTTTTTTTAGCTCTTTTAAGATTAAAACATCAACAGCAGCCATTAACTATAATCCATTATTATTTGTTCAGCAAAGGGGGAAAAAAACTTAAAAAGTTTCAAAGGGCTATTTTTTATTCAAAATCACAGTTTTATCCCAGCAAATAGCAGATCGTTTTTTAATCATTCAGTATCATTTTTTCTGCACACTTCAAAAAAAACTCATAAAAAATACAAAAAAACCTACGCCTCACCTTTATCACTCGCTATGATGCTAGCAAATTTTATGGATACGGGTGTTTAGGCAACCTGTCCAACCTGCATAAAATAGGCAGATGTTGGTTTATGAAAAAGAATGAAAATTTTATTACTACGCCATACTTAGAGTTTGATAGAGAACACTGGGCAACTTTACGTGATTCAGTTCCTTTGACACTGACATCAAGCGAGCTTTTTGAATTAAAGGGGATTAATGAAGAGCTCTCTATGGAAGATGTTATCGAAATTTATCTACCTTTATCGCGTCTATTGAATTTTTATATCAGTTCAAATTTACGACGCCAAGCAGTTTTAGAGCAGTTTCTAGGAACAAACGGAGCAAAAGTTCCATACATTATTGGTATTGCTGGCAGTGTTGCCGTAGGTAAGAGTACAACGGCTCGTCTATTGCAAGCATTGCTGACGCGCTGGCCAGAACACCGTAAGGTTGATTTGATCACCACTGATGGTTTTCTACACCCTAACCAAGTTTTGAAAGATAGAAATATCATGAAGAAAAAAGGGTTTCCTCAGTCTTATGATATGCGAAAACTGGTTAACTTTGTGTCGCAAATAAAATCAGGTGCGCGCAATGTTAAGGCACCTGTGTACTCCCATCTGACTTATGATATCGTTCCTGATCAAGAACAACTAATTGACCAACCCGATATTTTAATTCTTGAAGGGTTAAATGTTTTACAAAGTGATATGGATTATCCACAAGATCCACACCACGTATTTGTCTCCGATTTTGTTGATTTTTCAATCTATGTTGATGCAGCACCGGAGCTATTAAAACAATGGTATATCGGTAGGTTCTTGAAATTTAGACAAGGTGCATTCTCTGATCCAGATTCTTATTTCCATAGCTACTCTAAATTAACAGAAGATGAAGCTATTAATATTGCTGGGTCAATTTGGGATGAAATTAATGGGTTAAATCTTAAAGAAAATATTTTACCCACCAAAGAAAGAGCAAGCCTAATAATGACTAAGGGCGAAAACCATTCTATTCAAAATGTCCGCCTAAGAAAATAGTTAATAATATATTGGCCGGTTTGTTACCGGCCAATATATTACTCATTGGGCCTCAATGATATTTCACCGCCAATATAAGGAATGATTTCACCATTATTTTTTTGTAATAATAATGCGCCTTGCTCATTAATCCCACGTTCAACACCCGTAATTATATCATTACCAATCAATAACTTAACATCCCTATTCAAAAAGTTATCTAATTTAAACCACCTATCTAAAAATGGTTTTAACCCTTCGTTTTCAAATATAACCAAAGACTCTCTTAATGCTTTAATTATATTTACAGATAATTCATTACGCTCTATATCTTCAACTTCATCTCTTAATGAAGACCATTCTTGTGTTATTGTATTTGAACTTTCAATATTGTTTTTATTCATACCAATATTAATTCCAATACCAATAATAATATGAGCAGCATCCCCTGTTTTACCTGTTAATTCAACTAAAATCCCAGCCAGTTTTTTATCATTCATGTACAGATCATTAGGCCACTTCACTTTTACTTTTTCTTGGCTAATTTTATTTAATGTTTCTGCAATTACGATACCCACAACTAGGCTTAGCCCTATTGCCGCAGCAGGACCTTGGTCCAACTTCCAATACATTGATAAATAAAGGTTACAGCCAAATGGCGATACCCATTGCCGCCCTCTTCTACCGCGCCCAGCACTTTGATACTCCGCTAAGCAAGTATCTCCCGATTTTAGGCTTGGAATGCGCTCTAACATATATTGGTTTGTTGAATTAATAACAGGCTCAACAATAATGTTAACATCACTAATTTGCTGCTTAATGACTGCTCGGTTTAATAAATTAATTTGGTGAGGTAGTTTATAACCTTTTCCTGTAACAGTTTCGATGTTTAAGCCCCAAGAGCGCAACGTTTTAATATGCTTATTGATAGCAGCCCTCGTCATTCCAAGTTTATCACCGAGTTGTTCACCAGAGTGTATTTGAGCATCTGCTAAGATATCTATCAGCTGTAAGGGGATTGATGCCTCTTTCATTGAATATAATCCATTGCGTTAACCTCGCCATGACGACCAATAAATCGAACTTCCGGTTCTAAGATAATACCAAAACGCTTAGCAACACTTTGACTCACGTATTTTGCGAGGTTAACAACATCCATCCCAGTGGCTTGATGTTTATTAATTAAAACAAGTGCCTGCTGAGTATGAACTGCTGCTCCTCCTATCTCATGCCCTTTTAAGCCACACTGGTCAATAAGCCAGCCAGCTGCCAATTTTACACTACCATCATCTTGAATATATTGAGGACAACTTGGGTTTTGTTGCTTAATTTTTGCAGCTTGTTCAGCAGAAACAACAGGGTTTTTAAAGAAACTACCTGCATTGCCGGTAATTTTAGGGTCAGGTAATTTATTTCTACGAGTTTGGCACACGGCATCAAAGACTTGCTTAGGTGTTACCGTTTCGGGGTTAAACTGTGCCAAGTCACCGTAAGTCAACTTAGGTTCCCACATTTTCGCGAATTTCAGCCCAATACTGACAATAGCATAGCCATATTGATACTTATGTTTAAAGATACTATCACGGTAGCCAAATTGGCACTCACTGGCTGTAATGCGCGTTTCTTGATTTGTCTCAAGCGACAAGATATCTACGTAATCACAAATATCTTTTAACTCAACGCCATAAGCACCGATGTTTTGTATTGGGGCGGAACCTGCACACCCAGGAATTAAAGCAAGGTTCTCTGCACCGTAAACCCCTTTTTGCAACAATGTTTCCAATAGCTGATGCCAATTTTCACCCGCTTGGACATGTACGTGCCAATAATCGCCACACTCTGCGATCTCAATGCCTTTTAATTGATTAATAATGACAATACCGTCAAAATTCTCTACAAATAAGACATTGCTCCCCCCTCCAAGTAATAGTACAGGCAAATTATCACTTTTCGCTTTGAGCCATTGCTGATGGAGCGATTGTTTATTTTCTACTATAAAAACGGATAATGCTTTTGCATCAATACCAAAGCTATTGAATGGCTTGAGTTCAGAAGTTGGATTCATTACTACCTTCAGGGAAAATATAACGATAATAAAGTAAGTCTATCAGTCAGACTTAATCGTGGGTAGCTAGAATAATAAAATAAGATAATTTGAGATATTTTATATAGAGGCCGCTATTTTTTAGCAAAATTTAAATAGCAAAAAGCCACCCATTGGGTGGCTTCTTTATATTTAAAACCTAGCAGTTCCCTACTCTCACATGGGGAGACCCCACACTACCATCGGCGCTACGGCGTTTCACTACTGAGTTCGGCATGGGGTCAGGTGGGACCACCGCGCTATTGCCGCTAGGTAAATTCTTTTTAAATGCCGATTATATGGTGCTGATACCCAGATTCGAACTGGGGACCTCACCCTTACCAAGGGTGTGCTCTACCAACTGAGCCATATCAGCAATATGGTGCGGTCAGTCAGTACTGACACAACCTTAAAATTTAATGTCTGGCAGTTCCCTACTCTCACATGGGGAGACCCCACACTACCATCGGCGCTACGGCGTTTCACTGCTGAGTTCGGCATGGGGTCAGGTGGGACCACCGCGCTATTGCCGCCAGACAA
>NZ_JBIPDG010000023.1:0-13271 GCF_044006275.1 Providencia sp. 2024EL-00732
AGCACTCATTCGCACTAGTCACATACTTGTGTATGCTCCTAGCGCCTCATTCCTTTGCCGCCTTGCTACACCTCGAACTATTTAGAATATAGCTGAGAGAGTTTATCTTAAGTCCTAGCTGTGTTGGGTGCGCTCAGCCACACAGGTCACATACCTATATTCGTCATATTTCAAGTTGTAGCTGTGTTGGCAGCACTCATTCGCACTAGTCACATACTTGTGTATGCTCCTAGTGCCTCATTCCTTTGCCGCCTTGCTACACCTCGAACTATTTAGAATATAGCTGAGAGATTAATCTCTTAATCTGTAAATAAATATTTACTAAAAATTGGTATTGAACTCTGATTTAAATGCTATAAATGTTAATTTTATGTAAATTAATATAATTATCAATAAATTGAATATATGTAAATTATTGTTTACACATATGGAAATATTTTACACAAATGGATTGAATTGTTTACGATGCATGGTATGTTATTAGCCATACACCCAAACACAATATGTAAACAATAAACTAAGCAAATATAAGCTAATAAGTAGGTAAAAAATGATCATGCAAAAAGATGTACTCAACAATGTGAATATTCAAGATGAGCAGGTATTAATTACTCCTGAGAGTCTGAAACAGAAATATCCTCTGAGTCACAGCAGCCTGCATACCATTGCGACATCGCGCCAAGTGATTGCCGACATCATTCACCAACGTGACCCTCGCTTACTCGTGGTATGTGGTCCTTGCTCAATCCATGATGTGGATGCCGCTATTGAATATGGTGAGCGCCTGAAAAAATTAGCCGAAGAATTAAGTGATAGCTTATATATTGTGATGCGCGTGTACTTTGAAAAACCTCGTACTACAGTAGGTTGGAAAGGTTTAATTAGTGACCCATTCATGGACGGTTCTTTTGAAATGGAAAAGGGGTTACATATTGCTCGTGATTTATTAACCAGCTTAGTCAATATGGGGCTGCCATTAGCAACTGAAGCATTAGACCCTAATAATCCACAATACTTAGGGGATTTATTTAGCTGGTCTGCAATTGGTGCTAGAACAACAGAATCTCAGACTCACCGTGAAATGGCATCTGGTTTATCTATGCCTGTTGGCTTCAAAAACGGAACTGATGGTAGTTTATCTACGGCAATCAATGCATTAAAAGCTGCTGCTATGCCTCACCGTTTTATGGGGATTAACCAATCTGGTCAAGTGTGTTTATTACACACAAAAGGTAATAGTAATGGCCATGTTATATTACGTGGCGGTAAAAAGCCTAACTATGAAGCTGAAGATATTGCAGCTTGTGAAGTTGAAATGAAAAAAGCGGGCTTAGCACCATCGTTAATGGTGGATTGTAGCCATGGCAACTCGAATAAAGACTACCGCCGTCAGCCACAGGTTGTTGATTCAATTATTGAACAAATTGTTAATGGTAATGAGTCAATTACAGGTATTATGTTAGAAAGCCATATTAATGAAGGTAATCAAACGTCTGAACAAGCACGTGATATGATGAAATACGGCGTCTCTGTGACAGATGCTTGCATTAATTGGCAAACAACAGAAACTGTATTGCGCAATTTGCATCAAGCACTGCTACCAGTGCTAGAACAACGCGCACAAAAACTGAGTAAAGTGAGCTGATCAGGGTATTGGTATGTCTGCTGAATTATCCCATTTACGGGAAAAAATTGATGAGGTTGATAAATCGTTATTAGATTTATTGGCAAAAAGGCTGCAATTGGTTGCTGAGGTCGGTGAGGTAAAAAGCTTACATGGGTTACCAATATACGTGCCTGAACGTGAATCAAGCATGTTAGCTGCTCGTCGTGCTGAAGCTGAGCGAATGGGGGTCCCTCCTGATCTTATCGAGGATATTCTTCGGCGGGTCATGCGTGAGTCCTATGCTCGTGAAAATGATAAAGGGTTCAAAACATTGAACCCATCAGCAGGGCCGATAGTCATTGTCGGTGGCGATGGAAAAATGGGGCGGTTATTTCATCGTCTCCTCACTTTATCGGGCTATCAAGTTAAGTCATTAACTGAAAATGATTGGTCTAAGGCCGAGTCGATTGTCGCGGGCGCTAGTATAGTAATGGTGAGTGTACCTATTCATTTGACGGTTCAAGTGATCAACAAATTACCCAAACTAGACAAAGACACAATCTTAGTGGATATCGCTTCTATTAAGCAGCAACCACTAGACGCTATGTTAGCGGCTCATGATGGGCCAGTATTGGGGCTTCACCCAATGTTTGGTCCTGATATTGGTAGTGTTGCAAAGCAGGTCTTTGCCTATTGTCATGGCCGTGGTGCTGGATCTTATCAATGGTTCCTTGAGCAGCTATTAGTTTGGGGAGCTAGACTGAAAGAAATTTCGGCAAAAGAACACGATAAAAACATGAGCTTTATCCAAGCGTTACGTCATTTTACGACCTTTACGTATGGGCAAAATTTAGCGAAAGAAAATATCGACTTGCAGCAATTGCTTGAATTATCGTCACCTATTTATCGCTTAGAATTAGCGATGGTTGGGCGGTTATTCGCGCAAGACCCGCAGCTATACGCAGATATCATTATGTCTTCTGAAGAAAATGTTGAGTTGATCCGTCGTTACCATCAGTTGTTAGGAAACTCAATTGACTTACTTGAAAGCAAAGATAAAGCGGAATTTATTCGCCAATTTAATCATGTTAGTGAATGGTTTGGTGAAGATGCCCACCATTTTATGAAAGAAAGTCAGTCGTTATTGCAAAGAGCGAACGATAACCGTAAATAATCATTCCTCGCCTTCTATCGTATTTCTTGCGGTAGGAGGCTTTATTTCTTCTGCGAATGCATTGTTATGCCTTACAAATACTAATTTTAGACAATCTAATTCTGATTATTTATTTAAAATAAGTAATTGTACTTACTTCTGTAGTTTCTCTCGAATAATATCCTTAGCTGCTCAAAAAGCAAGTTATCCACTATTTAATTCTAAATTAATCAATTTTTAAAATTGATATTTATAAATCGATCGATTTAAATGATAAAGGTTTGGCTGGCTTTACCGATAACACTAATCATTAAATGATGGCTAGTGTGGTAAACATATGTCTTTTAAGAATCTCAAAATCAGTATGAAGTTAACGATAGCATTTGGCGGGTTTGTTGCGCTTATTATCTTGAGCTCAATATTTTCTTTGGCAAACATGAACCGTGCAAACGAAGGAATGAAGCAGGTGCTTTATGAAAGCTATCCAATTGCATCGACCGCAGGGCAAATGATGGATAACTTTTATTCTTTTATTGGGATACAAGAGCTTATTTTGCTTGATGATAGAGGTAGCGATAAACGTCGTGAAGAACTCTCTAAAATTACACTTAAAATAACGGAATTACTGGAAAAACTGGAAAGTAGTGTAACGGATGATCGTTCTAAAGAAATATTGGCCGATCTACGGGGAATTCGTCAGCAATTCCATGCATCACAAGCCCGTATGAATACATTCTTGCAGCAAAATAATCGCCAAGCTGCAATTGATGAAATGATGACAAAAACCTCTAGTATTCAACGCGAATACCGTGAGCAAATTCAGACGCTAATGGCTATTCAAGACCTACAAATGCAAGAGATCGGTCGTAATGTGAATGCTGACTATGAAAGTAATAAGATACTGCTTGCGGTATTGTCGCTCTTCAGTATTGGGATTGGCTGTGTAGTTGGTTGGTTTATTACTACCATTATTACTCGCCCTCTAGAAAATGCAGTCCATTTTGCTCAAGCCATAGCAAGCGGCGATTTAACTAAAGATATGCAAGTAACCTCAAAAGATGAAACTGGTGTGCTGCTGCAAGCACTCAACGACATGAAGGGGCGTTTGTTAGAAATTGTCCAAGAAGTTCAACAAGGTTCGGAGAGTATTTCGGCTGCGGCAGGGCAAATTGTTGCAGGAAACCAAAATTTAGCGTCTCGTACAGAAGAGCAAGCTGCATCTGTTGAAGAAACCGCGAGCTCAATGGAACAAATTACTTCAACAGTCCAAAACACAACAGAGCATACTCACGAAGCAAGTATGTTGGCTGATCAAGCCGCAATCATAGTACAAAACAATGGTGATATGATGAGTCAAGTAACTAATAAAATGCGGGCTATCAATACATCATCGTTACAAATGACAGAAATTATTAATCTGATTGATTCAATTGCATTTCAGACAAATATTTTGGCATTAAACGCCTCAGTTGAAGCCGCTAGAGCAGGGGAGCACGGCCGTGGTTTTGCTGTCGTCGCTGGCGAAGTCAGGCTGCTAGCTCAAAAAAGTGCGGCATCAGCTAGTGACATTCGCGAGCTTATTGAAAATTCTTCATCCCAAACTCAAGACGGTATGGATTTAGTTGAAAAAGCCACTGATCAAATTTATGGAATGATTGACAGTGTAAAAGAGATGAACACATTACTACGAGAAATTGGCCAAGCGAGCCGAGAACAAAGTGATGGGATTGCACAGATTAATAGTGCTGTCGGGCAACTTGATTTAACAACGCAGCAAAACGCTAGCTTGGTAGAGGAATCTGTTGTGGCAGCAGACTCATTAAATGAGCAGGCATTCCACTTAAAAGAACTAGTGAATTACTTTAAAATAAAAGCTATTAATTAGTACAATAGAATCGTTGCAAATCTGATGATAAGGCTGCACAACTACCTGTGCAGCCAACGTATTTTGATATAGACAATTAAGGTGTGATCTTTTCTGGCTCAACGGGGACAACATTCTCTGATGGGTAACAACCCAATACTTTTATTGAGCGTGTAATTGCTGATAGCTCTTTTAAAGCTTGTTGCATATTTTCTGAACGCAAATTAGCGTGCACATCAACGTAAAACATCTCTTCCCAAGGTTTACCGTTAATTGGGCGAGATTCTAATTTACTCATTATTATCTGATTGTTTTTTAGAATAACCAGTGCATCAACTAAAGCACCTGCTTGTTGACCTGTAGTCATTAATAACGTGGTTTTAGCAGGAACTTGTTCTGTTACTTCAATCGGTTGTGGAGCGACTACAATAAAACGGGTCATATTTATCTGTTGATTGGCAAGGCTATGCTCTATTACACTTAAATTATATAAAGCCCCCCCAGCTTCACTGCCTAGCGCCGCGACGTTAGGTAAATTTTGTTCTGCTACCATTTGCATCGCAGTGGATGTGCTGTCGCAATATTTAATCTTCCAGTGGGGGTATTGTGCTAAATATTGACTACATTGTTGGAATGGTTGCGGATGACTATACACCGTATCAATTAAGCTTAAATCAGTATTGCCCGTTGTTAAAAGGCAATGGTTAATTGGTAGTCGAATTTCGCCAACAATTGATAATGTTGTATTCTGCAGTAAATCGTAAACATCATTAATTGCACCGGAACTGGTGTTTTCTATCGGTAAAATACCGTATTCAGCTTGCCCACTTTCAACCAATGAAAATATATCTTGGAATTTATGACAACTACATTCAACTAGTTGATCAAAATGGCGTGCAGAGTATTGACGAGCGGCGATGTGTGAGTAAGAACCTTTAGGGCCTAAAAAAGCAAACCTAGCCGTATCACTTGGCGTTAGATTTAAATGTTTTTGTAAAATGGCTTGTTGTGTGAGAACCGAGTCCTCGATAATCATCTGAAATAGACGAGTAATATAAAACCCGTCTAGTCCAAGGGGTTTGCCTTTATTAATCAAAACATCAAGGAGTTGGCGTTCGCGATCTTTATCTCGAATGGGGCGGTTATCATCAATCTTTGTTTCTGCCACTTCAACGGCATAACCACGACGTTTTGCCAAAAGGCCAAGTAATTCACTATCCAATTGGCTGATTTTCTCTCTTACTTTCAGTAGATTATTACTGTTATCCATTCTGCCCACCCTGTAAATATCATGATATAAAAAAGCCCCCTAGCTGGGGGCTTTCTAATCTTGTCTTCTTTTTTTCTCGAACGACAAAAGCCCCTTATTTAAGAGTCACTAAAAAAGAAGAAAAAAAAGACAAAATTAAGATTCATCTGCAACACCTATTATTAGACCTGTATTAAATAGACCCGATACTTAATAAGATGTCAATAAAAAAGGTTAAGAACACAAAAAAACGCGCCTATAGTAGGCGCGTTTACAAGGTTCAAGATAAGTTGATAGATAATATAAAATTATAACGTAACGAGGTTCGCTTCTTTTACACTATTGTTGGCTCTTCTTGATTCTCCTTTATGTTGCACTTTATTAAGTTGTCTTTCGAGTTTGTTAATTAGTTCATTAATTGCAACGTACATATCTTCATGTTTGGCGCTTGCGACCAGTTTACCTGTCGCTGTTTTTATGTTTGCATCAACCATGAAACCTTGTGGCTCTTTTGATAACACTACGTGAGTGTTAATGAGTGAGACTTGCCACTTATCAAGTTTTGTTAGACGGTTCTCAATGTGCTCGCGAATTGCTGGGGTAATATCCATTTGTTTGCTAGTAATGTTCACTATCATATAGTTACCTCTCATTGTTTCCGTCTTTGATGAGTCCAGAATACCTATTATCTCTAATAAAAAATTGATATAGATCACATCTAATTAAGGGGAGGGAGTCGGTACATTTGAAGTGTGATTTCACGTATAAAAGGGGTGAAAAAGCATTGCCAAAACGAGTAGATTAAGACAAACTGGTTAAGTTGGCTATCGATACGGCAAATAGTCGGAACTTTTTTTGGGTTAAAATTAAGCCAATGAAAGTATTGTTAGTCTCAAAATAGCAAACAAAGAAAAACAGCAGCCAAGGCTGCTGTTTAAGATTACTCGGTTATATTATTGTGGGTTTGCTGCAATAATATTCGCAACCTTAGTCGCTTCTTGATTTAACCCCATTTCTTTATAAGCAATTTCCATGTATGCCAAGGCATTACGTGTTGCTTCTGTGTCTGGGTAATCTTTTAGCATCTGTTGGACACGGTTAACAACCGCGACATAAGCCCCGCGTTTGTTGTAGTATTCAACCACGGAAAGGTCGAATTTCGCTAAGCGGTCTTTTAAGTAGACTAAACGCTTACTCGCATCATTTGAGTATAAACTGTTAGGATAGTAGCGAACTAATTGGCTAAAGTCCTTAAATGCAACGCGTGCATGTTGTGGATCTCTATCTGAACGGTCGATACCAAAGAGCCCTTGCAGTAAACTATCATCTAATGCCATAGCAGTAAGACCACGCATGTAAAGGACGTAGTCAATATTTGGGTGAGTTGGGTTCAAACGCATGAAACGGTCAATCGCAGCTATCGCCATTGGCAGCTCTGCTGATTTATAATATGCGTAAATGAGGTCTAATTGGACCTGCTGAGCATATGGACCAAATGGATAACGGTTATCGAGTGCTTCAAATTGTTTGATAGCAGCTTTAAAGTTGCCGTCCTGTAATTTTTGCTGACCCGTACTATAAATTTCAGCTGGGGAGCTATCAGGACTGACTTCATTGTTACTGGAGCAGCCGACTAAGACCAGACTTAACGTGGCAGCGGCCACCAGATTTTTCATACGTATCATCACGTGTAGGTTATCCTCTGAGTGTTTCGAGGGAGACTATCCATAAGGCTCCCGGCAAAATTCGAGTTACAATAGCATATATTTTAAATGAAACGGCTGTGCCGTCAAAATACAAACACCAAAAAAGTAGATTAATTTATGGCTCAACAAGTACAACTTAGTGCAACTATCGCTGAATCACAGCTTGGTCAACGTTTAGATCAGGCTTTAGCCGAATTGTTCCCTGATTATTCTCGTTCACGCATAAAAGAATGGATTTTAGCTGATAGAGTGCAGGTTAATGGCAAAGTTATCAATAAGCCAAAAGAAAAAGTTTTTGGTAGCGAACAAATTTTAATCGATGCCCTTATCGAAGAAGATAATCGCTGGGAGCCTCAAGATATCCCACTTAATGTTATTTATGAAGATGAAGATATCCTAATTATTAATAAACCACGTAATTTAGTTGTTCATCCTGGCGCTGGCAACCCAGATGGGACGATCCTTAACGCATTATTGTATCGTTACCCTGAAATTGCCGATGTACCAAGAGCGGGTATCGTCCACCGTTTAGATAAAGACACGACTGGCTTGATGGTTGTTGCAAAAACGGTTCCTGCGCAAACTCATTTAGTTGAAGCGTTACAACGCAGAGAAATTACGCGTGAATATGAAGCCGTAGCGGTAGGCCGCATGACTGCTGGTGGCATGGTGGAAGAGCCAATCTCACGCCATCCAACCAAAAGAACCCACATGGCTGTTCATCCAATGGGGAAACCTGCGGTGACACATTACCGTGTGATGGAGCATTTTAGAGCTCATACTCGTTTACGTTTACGTTTGGAAACAGGTCGAACTCACCAAATCCGTGTCCATATGGCTCATATTAATCATCCTTTAATTGGAGATCCTTTATATGGCGGTCGTCCGCGTCCATTAAAAGGCGCAACAGAAGAGTTCTTCGAAGTCATGCGTAGCTTTGATAGGCAAGCGCTGCATGCGACTATGTTGCGCCTGTATCACCCAATTTCAGGTATTCAAATGGAGTGGCATGCACCGTTACCGGATGATATGGTTAAGCTTATTGATGCCTTAAAGGCAGATACTGAACTTCACAAAGACGATATGGACTGGTAATGAGCATATTGATTTTCCCTGACTGGCCACAGCCTAAAAGTGTATCAAGCTGTAGTACGACCCGTGCTGGTGGTGTGAGCCTACCACCTTTTGATAGCTTAAATTTAGGTGATCACGTTGAGGATCGCTTTGAGGCCGTCAGTGAAAATCGCCAACGTTTAGTTAAACTTGCTCAATTACCGCAACAACCGGTGTGGCTTGAGCAAGTACACGGTACCCGCGTGCTTCATCTTGATGGCAGTAAAATCAAGAATAAACAAGCTGATGCGGTATATACCAATCAAAAAGGTCAGGTTTGTGCAATCATGACCGCAGACTGTTTACCCGTGCTTTTTTGTAATATGGCAGGTAGTGAAGTCGCAGCGGCACACGCGGGTTGGCGAGGTTTATGCAATGGTGTACTTGAGAATACGGTGAGCCAATTTGCCAGCCCAACAAATGAAATTATGGCATGGTTAGGGCCTGCGATCGGAGCTGAGAAATTTGAAGTTGGCGGCGAAGTGAAAGACGCATTTGTTAATCAATCGTCTGATTTGGCCTCAGCTTTTACTCCCCATAATGGAAAATATTTAGCCGATATCTATTTATTAGCACGTAAAAAACTGAGTACGATGGGAATTAATGCCATTTATGGTGGTGATTTTTGTACAGTAACGGATGAAAACAGATTTTTTTCCTATAGACGTGAAGGAAAAACGGGCAGAATGGCCTCTCTAATATGGGTATCTAACTAATTTTAGAGTTATAATCTAAATTAACAAATATAATAAAAATAATCCCATGCAAAACTTGAATAGTTAAAAATAGACCTCATTTAGTAACCAGTAGCAAATTTAATCTCATTTATCGGAGGTGTTATGCGTCTGGACCGTTTAACTAATAAATTCCAGCAAGCTCTCGCTGACGCCCAATCATTAGCCCTTGGGCGCGAAAACCAATTTATCGAACCAATTCATCTATTAAGTGCCTTGTTTAATCAAGACGGTGGCACTGTTCGTCCTTTACTGACAACACTAGGCGTTAATGCTGTGCAGTTTAAGCAAAAGATTGAAGATGCATTGGAACGTTTGCCTCAGGTGCAAGGTGTTGCGGGGGATGTTCAACCATCAAGTGACTTAATGCGTCATTTGAATTTATGTGACCAATTGGCACAAAAGCATGGGGATGAATTTATCTCCTCAGAATTATTTCTTATCGCCGCTTTAGAAGCCAATACAACATTAGCAGACATGCTCAAAGCAGCAGGTGTTAATAAAGATAACTTAATAAAGGCAATAGAACAGATGCGTGGTGGAGAAAAAGTGAATGACCAAAGCGCTGAAGACCAGCGCCAAGCTTTGAAAAAATATACTGTCGATTTAACCGAGCGAGCAGAACAAGGTAAATTAGACCCTGTGATTGGTCGTGATGAAGAAATTCGTCGTACGATCCAAGTGTTGCAGCGCCGTACTAAAAATAACCCAGTACTTATTGGTGAACCCGGTGTTGGTAAAACTGCGATTGTTGAAGGTTTAGCTCAGCGTATTGTTAATGGTGAAATTCCTGAAGGGTTAAAAAACAAACGTGTACTTTCACTCGATATGGGCGCACTAATTGCTGGCGCTAAATACCGTGGTGAATTTGAAGAACGTTTAAAAGGCGTTTTGAATGACCTTGCAAAGCAAGAAGGTAATGTCATTCTATTTATTGATGAATTACACACCATGGTTGGTGCTGGTAAAGCTGACGGTGCAATGGATGCCGGCAACATGTTAAAACCTGCGCTAGCTCGCGGTGAATTACACTGTGTTGGTGCGACAACGTTAGATGAATATCGCCAATATATTGAAAAAGACCCTGCGTTGGAACGCCGTTTCCAAAAAGTCTATGTCGCAGAACCGTCAGTTGAAGACACTATTGCGATTTTACGTGGTTTGAAAGAGCGCTATGAGCTACATCACCATGTACAAATTACTGACCCAGCAATTGTCGCAGCGGCAACATTATCCCATCGGTATATTACCGATCGTATGCTGCCAGACAAAGCTATTGACTTAATTGACGAGGCTGGTGCAAGTTTGCGTATGCAGATGGATTCAAAACCTGAATCCTTAGATAGACTAGAACGTCGGATTATTCAGCTTAAACTCGAGCAGCAAGCTCTGAAAAAAGAATCTGATGACGCAAGTAAAAAACGTCTTGAAATGTTAGAGGAAGAACTAACAGAGAAAGAACGTGAGTATTCTGCGTTAGAAGAAGAATGGAAAGCAGAAAAAGCATCTCTTACTGGTACACAGCATATAAAAGCTGAACTAGAGAATACACGTATAGAGATGGAAAAAGCACGCAGAATGGGCGATTTAGCTAAAATGTCTGAATTGCAATATGGCCGCATTCCAGAGCTTGAAAAACAACTTGAAGCCGCAACGAAAGCGGAAAATAAAAGCATGAAGCTTTTACGTAACAAAGTCACTGACGTTGAAATTGCTGAAATTTTAGCGCGTTGGACTGGGATACCTGTATCAAGAATGCTTGAAAGTGAACGGGAAAAACTGTTACGTATGGAGCAGCAATTACATCAACGTGTTATTGGTCAAGATGAAGCGGTTGTTGCTGTATCTAATGCGATTCGTCGTAGTCGCGCAGGTTTATCTGATCCAAATAGACCTATAGGTTCATTTATGTTCTTAGGGCCTACAGGGGTCGGTAAAACTGAGCTGTGTAAGGCGCTGGCGAACTTTATGTTTGATAGCGATGACGCAATGGTGCGTATCGATATGTCTGAATTTATGGAAAAACATGCGGTATCGCGTTTAGTGGGTGCGCCTCCAGGTTATGTCGGTTACGAGGAAGGTGGATATTTAACTGAAGCCGTTAGACGTCGTCCATATTCTGTTATTTTATTGGATGAAGTTGAAAAAGCGCATCCAGATGTCTTCAATATTTTATTGCAAGTACTGGATGATGGGCGTTTAACTGATGGTCAAGGTAGAACGGTAGACTTCCGTAATACGGTAATTATCATGACATCTAACTTGGGTTCTGACTTAATCCAAGAAAGGTTTGGCATGATCGGTTATTCAGAAATGAAAGATATGGTAATGGAAGTGGTATCCCATAGTTTCAGACCTGAGTTTATTAACCGTATTGACGAAGTGGTTGTATTCCATCCATTAGGTAAAGAGCAAATTACGAATATTGCTAATATTCAGTTAGCTCGTTTATATAAACGTCTTGAAGAACACGGCTATGAAGTGACAGCGACTCCAGCTGCACTTGAGAAAATTGGTGAGGCAGGTTTTGACCCAATCTTCGGTGCAAGGCCATTGAAACGTGCTATTCAACAAGAAATTGAAAACCCTCTGGCACAAGAAATTTTGTCAGGTAGGTTATTACCGGGTAAACCTGTCATTTTAGATGTAGAAAATGACGAGATAGTTGCTAAGCAGTAATTGATATTATTATAGAATCAAAAGGTGGCTAATATTAGCCACCTTTTTTATATCAAATTACGTATAAAACCGCATTTTTTGCTTGAGAATTGGGCGTAAAGTATAAAATATAATCACTTGAGGTTTTTTTTTCAAAAAACACTTGCCAGATTTTTCTGACTCCCTATAATGCGCCACCACTGACCGGGAACAAGACAACGCAAAGCGCGATGAACACTGAAACGGCAGCGAGAGATTCTGAAAAGAAAAAGCAAAAAATTGCTTGACTCTCACAGAGGAAAACGTATTATACGGCTCCTCGCGACAACGACCTCGAAGTCGAAAATCAAACAGATTTAGTCGCAACGCTCTTTAACAATTTATCAGACAATCTGTGTGGGCACTCACAGGACACTATCAAAAAAATATTTGATTTTAAGTCTTGAAGAGTGACTAACACGTTAATTCATATATATGAAATAAGGTAGTAACGCTTATTTTGGAAGGATAACGCGAAGGCAAGCAGAGATAACCCGAGACAGTACTTAGGTACGGCGAGGGGAAGCGATGTGAAGCCGACAACGTTAGCCGAACAAAAGAACGTTACGGTCAGTAAGACATTCTTTGAGCATCAAGCTACTTTTAATTGAAGAGTTTGATCATGGCTCAGATTGAACGCTGGCGGCAGGCCTAACACATGCAAGTCGAGCGGTAACAGGGGAAGCTTGCTTCTCGCTGACGAGCGGCGGACGGGTGAGTAATGTATGGGGATCTGCCCGATAGAGGGGGATAACCACTGGAAACGGTGGCTAATACCGCATAATCTCTTAGGAGCAAAGCAGGGGAACTTCGGTCCTTGCGCTATCGGATGAACCCATATGGGATTAGCTAGTAGGTGGGGTAATGGCTCACCTAGGCGACGATCCCTAGCTGGTCTGAGAGGATGATCAGCCACACTGGGACTGAGACACGGCCCAGACTCCTACGGGAGGCAGCAGTGGGGAATATTGCACAATGGGCGCAAGCCTGATGCAGCCATGCCGCGTGTATGAAGAAGGCCTTAGGGTTGTAAAGTACTTTCAGTCGGGAGGAAGGCGTTGATGCTAATATCATCAACGATTGACGTTACCGACAGAAGAAGCACCGGCTAACTCCGTGCCAGCAGCCGCGGTAATACGGAGGGTGCAA
>NZ_JBIPDG010000024.1:0-12351 GCF_044006275.1 Providencia sp. 2024EL-00732
GCTACCTACAACTTGAACTATTTAGCGCTATTCCTTTACTTTTCACACTTTGCGCCGCAGCGTTGTTGGCTGCGTTCGGCTACTCGGGTCACATACTTATGTATGCTCCCCGAGATATCCTCTCTGGTCGCTTAGCTGCAACACAAATTATTTTGAGTATTATTTTATAGTTGCAGGATAAAAATATTTTTCGCTTTTATGACAGTCTGTCATTTTTCTTTTTGATATTAGTTTTGAAGTTTTGTTTTTATAACTAATTGAATCTTAAGTTATAAAATTGTATTTTTCTTCGATTTTGTTTTCTCGCCAGCGAAAAAATCAGCAATTGTCATAAAACTGTCATAAAAACGACATGTTGTCGTAACTAAATTGTCCTATTTTTCCTACCGTGACATACACCCAACAATTTTATACTTGATTGTTTCTATACATCCCCGGAGGGATTATGAAAATGACGCGTACCACCTTAGCAAGCGTAATGGCAGCAACTTTATCTTTGACCGCAATGTCTTCTTTTGCTGCTACCAGCCTGACCGGAGCTGGCGCGACTTTCCCCGCTCCTGTTTATGCAAAGTGGGCAGACTCTTATCAGAAAGAAACAGGTAATAAAGTAAACTATCAGGGGATTGGCTCTTCTGGTGGTGTCAAACAAATTAATGCAAAAACCGTTGATTTCGGTGCCTCTGATGCGCCATTAACTGACGAAAAACTGAAAAAAGATGGTTTATTCCAGTTCCCAACAGTCATTGGCGGTGTTGTTCTGGCTGTCAACGTAAAAGGCATTGAGTCAGGGCAACTGACTTTAGATGGCAACACTTTAGGGGATATCTATTTAGGTAAAATTACCAAGTGGAATGACCCTGCTATTGCTAAGTTAAACCCAAATGTTAGCCTACCAGACCAAACTATCGCAGTCGTCAGACGTTCTGATGGCTCAGGTACCACTTTCGTATTCACTAGCTACTTAGCGAAAGTTAGTGCAAGCTGGAAATCAGATATTGGTGCGGGCTCAACAGTTAACTGGCCAAAAAATAGCGTAGGTGGTAAAGGTAACGATGGCGTTGCAGCATTTGTTCAGCGTCTGCCAGGTTCTATTGGTTATGTGGAATATGCTTACGCAAAACAGAATAATCTTGCTTATACTAAACTGATATCTGCGGATGGCGAAGCAGTCTCGCCAACAGGTGAAAGTTTCAGCGCAGCAGCGAAAAAAGTTGATTGGTCTAAATCTTTTGCTCAAGACCTCACGAACCGTGATGGTGCCAATGCATGGCCAATCACATCGACAACTTTTATTTTAGTACACAAAGAGCAAGCTAATGCTGAAAAGGGCAAAGCAACGCTCGACTTCTTTAACTGGGCCTATGAGAAAGGTGGTAAGCAAGCGGAAGCATTAGACTACGCAATTTTACCTGAAGAAGTGGTGACAGCTGTTCGCGCAGCATGGAAAACAGAAGTAAAAGATAGCCAAGGTAAAGCACTTTTCTAAGTGAACCTCGGGTTGGCAGTGGCAGGCGGATGTTAGAGGATCTAACATCCGCTTTCTAAATGAAGTAAATTAAATCCTACGTAAGCAAGTAGGTGTGGAATGAGAACAAAGCGCATGGCCGAAAAAACAACGGCATTTAAAGCTCCTAGCAAATCAGGTGATGTGATTTTTGGTGCATTGGTAAAGATTGCCGCGCTAATCACTTTATTAATGCTTGGGGGTATTATTATCTCCCTTATTTTTGCATCTTGGCCAAGTATGCAAAAATTTGGTTTTTCGTTTTTATGGACCAAAGAGTGGGATGCTCCAGCGGAAGAGTTCGGTGCGCTTGTGCCTATTTATGGCACGATTGTGACATCGTTAATTGCTCTGATCATTGCGGTACCCGTGAGTTTTGGTATCGCCTTATTTTTAACTGAGCTTGCACCTAACTGGTTAAAACGGCCTCTAGGTATTGCAATTGAACTCCTTGCTGCTATCCCAAGTATTGTTTATGGGATGTGGGGGTTATTCGTCTTTGCGCCGTTGTTTGCGGAATATTTCCAAGAACCAGTGGGGAATGTGATGTCGAGTATTCCGATTGTTGGTGAGTTATTCTCAGGCCCAGCATTCGGTATCGGTATTTTAGCTGCGGGGATCATCCTCGCGATTATGATTATTCCTTACATTGCGTCTGTTATGCGCGATGTATTTGAACAAACTCCTGTGATGATGAAAGAGTCAGCTTATGGTATTGGCTGTACTACATGGGAAGTGATCTGGAACATCGTTCTGCCTTATACCCGTAATGGGGTAATTGGGGGGGTGATGTTAGGTCTAGGCCGCGCATTGGGTGAAACCATGGCGGTGACATTCGTGATTGGTAATACTTATCAACTAGATAGCGTGTCATTATTTATGCCAGGTAATAGTATCACCTCTGCATTGGCGAATGAGTTTGCAGAAGCAGAAAGCGGCTTGCATACCTCTGCCTTGATGGAGCTTGGGCTGATTCTATTTGTTATCACATTCATTGTGCTAGCAATCTCCAAGCTGATGGTTATGCGCCTTGCGAAGAATGAGGGCCGTTAATATGTCGTTATCTCAACCTATTGCCGTCAATCAAAAAGAACGCGCTCGCCGTCAAGCATGGCGCCGTCAAATCAATAGAATGGCTCTATTGGTTTCGATGTTAACCATGGCTTTTGGCTTGTTTTGGTTAGTTTGGATTTTATTTTCTACAGTGACGAAAGGGATTGATGGGATGTCCCTCAATCTGTTTACTGAAATGACCCCACCGCCTAATACAGAAGGTGGCGGCTTAGCAAATGCCATTGTTGGTAGTGGTTTACTGATCCTCTGGGCTACGGTTATCGGTACTCCTTTAGGGATCTTAGCGGGGATTTATTTAGCAGAGTATGGCCGTAAGTCATGGTTAGCTTCGGTAACTCGTTTTATTAATGACATCTTATTATCAGCGCCATCTATCGTTGTAGGTCTGTTTGTGTACACCATCGTGGTTGCACAGATGCAGCATTTTTCCGGTTGGGCTGGGGTTGTCGCACTTGCATTGTTGCAAATTCCAATTGTTATCCGGACAACTGAAAATATGTTGAAGTTAGTGCCGGATAGCTTGCGTGAAGCCGCTTATGCACTCGGCACACCAAAATGGAAAATGATTTTATCTATTACGCTAAAAGCATCTGTATCCGGGATTATCACGGGGATTTTGCTGGCTATTGCACGTATTGCGGGGGAAACCGCACCGTTACTGTTTACTTCACTGTCGAATCAGTTCTGGAGTACAGATATGAGCGAGCCAATTGCCAACTTACCAGTGACTATCTTCAAATTTGCAATGAGCCCATTCTCTGAATGGCAAGAGCTTGCATGGGCTGGGGTGTTATTAATTACCCTATGTGTCCTACTGATTAATATCATTGCGCGTGTTGTGTTTGCACAGAAAAAACACTAAGCCCGGATAACTAAAGATTTAGAGAGAAAAGTAAACCATGATTAATGCAAACGAAATTGCAAACAGTAAAATTAAAGTTCGTGACCTCAACTTCTACTATGGCAAGTTTCACGCGCTGAAAAATATCTCTTTAGACATTGAAAAGAATAAAGTGACGGCATTTATCGGCCCATCAGGCTGCGGTAAATCCACATTGTTACGTACCTTTAATAAAATGTATGAGCTGTATGGCGAACAACGTGCAGAAGGTGAAATTTTATTAGATGGTCAGAATATCCTGACGGACAAACAAGATATCGCGTTATTACGAGCAAAAGTAGGAATGGTCTTTCAAAAACCCACTCCATTCCCAATGTCTATCTACGATAATATTGCATTTGGAGTCCGTTTATTTGAAAAATTATCGCGTGTAGAAATGGATGAGCGTGTGCAATGGGCACTGACAAAAGCTGCATTATGGAATGAAACTAAAGATAAACTCCACCAAAGTGGTTATAGCTTGTCTGGTGGTCAGCAGCAACGTTTATGTATTGCTCGTGGGATAGCTATTCGCCCAGAGGTATTGTTACTGGATGAGCCTTGCTCTGCACTTGACCCTATCTCAACGGGTCGTATTGAAGAATTAATTAGTGAATTAAAATCAGAGTACACTGTGGTGATTGTTACCCATAATATGCAACAGGCAGCACGTTGTTCTGATTATACGGCATTCATGTACTTAGGGGAGTTAGTTGAGTTTAATCACACTGACAAGATGTTTACGACCCCTGAAATGAAGCAAACTGAAGATTATATTACTGGCCGCTACGGTTGATATGGAGCCGACGATGGATACGCTGAATCACAACAAACATATATCGGGGCAGTTCAATGCTGAACTGGAACATATCCATACTGAGTTGATGACAATGGGAGGGCTGGTGGAAGAACAGCTCACCAAAGCCATTACGGCCATGCATAATCAGGATGAAGCCTTAGCACGTGAAGTTATTGAGAATGACCATAAAGTCAATATGATGGAAGTGGCGATTGACGAAGAGTGCGTAAAAATTATTGCCAAGCGCCAGCCAACAGCGAGTGATTTGCGTCTGATTATGGCAATTTCAAAAACCATTGCAGAATTGGAAAGGATTGGCGATGTTGCGGACAAAATCTGCCAAACTGCATTGGAGAAATTCTCTCATCAACATCAGCCTTTGTTAGTGAGTTTGGAATCATTAGGCCGTCATACGGTACAAATGCTACATGATGTACTTGATGCATTTGCACGAATGGATCTTGAAGAAGCCATCCGTATTTACCGTGAAGATGAAAAAGTTGACCAAGAGTATGAGGGTATCGTACGTCAATTAATGACCTATATGATGGAAGACCCGCGGACAATCCCGAGTGTATTAACGGCACTGTTCTGCGCACGCTCCATTGAGCGCATTGGCGACCGTTGTCAAAATATCTGTGAATTTATTTTCTACTATGTGAAGGGGCAAGATTTCCGTCACGTCGGTGGGGATAGTCTTGAGAAGATGTTAACGAATAAATAATTACTCGAATACTCGTCATATTTCGTGCTGTGGCGGTGTTGGCTTCGCTCGGTTACTCGGGTCACATACTGATGTATGCTCCCCGAGATATCCTCGCTTGCCGCCTAGCCACAACGCGAACTATTTAGAGTATTAATATATGAGGTTAATGCATTAAATACCTATCATACCTCAAGCTATAGTTCTGATATTTGAGTTCGACTACTCGGGTCACATACTTGTGTATGCTCCTAGGGATAATTTTATTTGCCGCCTAGCTACAGGCCGAAATATTTAGAGTATTACTCTTGAATATCGGCGTCAGCTTACTTTAGAACAAATTGTTTAGCGTATAAAACGTTCTTCTACCGACTTTCTTCTTGCTCAATAAGAGTCTATTGATGGTTTAACCATGTTCGGGGTCCTTGTATAAAGTTTCCCCCTTTCTTTATTCACTTCATTTATTCCTCTTAGTTATAAATATATTATTTAATAGTATTTCAAGTGCTAAGAGATAGTTGATAGCTTGTGACGGTCGATTTACATAAATTTACCGCCAGAGGTGTTCAATGAAAGCTCGTATTCTCTCAACTGTTCTATTCACAGGTTTGGCGCTGACAGCGAATGTCGCTAGCGCAGATAAATTAGATGATATCAAGCAAGCCGGAGTGATCCGCATTTCAGTCTTTGATAGCAACCCGCCCTTTGGTTTTATTGACCCTCAAACTAAGAAATTGGCTGGTTATGATGTGGATATCGCACAAGAAATTGCTGATGGCCTAGGGGTAAAACTTGAGCTTCGTCCGACTAACCCTGCGAATCGTATTCCACTTTTAACTTCTGGCAAAGTTGATCTTATTGGGGCGAATTTTACCATTACCGATGAACGCGCAAAACAAGTTGATTTTTCCATCCCTGATTTTGCTACCGGGCAAAAATTTATTGCCCGTAAAGGCGTCTTAAAAACCCCTGATGATATTAAACCTCTGCGTATCGGTGCAGATAAAGGCACCGTACAAGAAGTCACTTTACGTGAGCGTTTTCCAGACACTAAAGTGATTTCTTACGATGATACCCCACAGGCATTTGCTGCACTGCGTAATGGTAACGTACAAGCTATTACCCAAGACGATGCAAAATTGGTGGGTTTATTAGGTAATTTACCTGAGAAAGTTAAAGTTGATTTTGAAATTTCGCCATTCAGCCTAACAAAAGAATATCAAGCACTTGCAGCAAGCAAAGGCGAAACACGTTTGGTTGAAAACGTCAATGAAACACTGTTGAAATTAGAGAAAGACGGCAAAGCCGAGGTGATTTACAACCGTTGGTTTGGCCCAGAAACTAAAGCCGCTCAACCACGTGGTGACTTTAAGTTTGCACCATTAAGCGAACAACAGCCCCAATCTTAATGGCCTGAAATAAAAAAATAACTTGTTGGTTACCCTGCACATTGTGCGGGGTTCTTGGTTAATAGAACCAAGTAGAATGGTGATTGACTATGTTTGAGAAATTTTTCAGCGGTAATTTTTGGTCAGAACATCTGCTGGCACCACAGTACCTTGAATGGTTCGGCTATGGTTTTTTGATCACAGTTTGGATCTCTGTGTGTACCATTATTGCGGCTACTTTATTAGGTTTTCTAGTTGCATCAGCAAAGGATAGCCAGATTGCTCCTCTTCGTTGGGGAGTGAACATCTATATTTCTATTTTTAGAAACACGCCTTTGTTGGTGCAGCTATTTTTTTGGTATTTCGCTTCTGGTGAAATTTTACCATCTGCCACAATGGAATGGTTGAATACACCCCATGAAATCCAATTGTTGGGGATACCCGTGGGGTGGCCATCATTTGAATTTTTAGCGGGTTTTGTTGGTTTGACCTTGTATACCGTACCCTTTATTGCTGAGGAAATTCGAGCAGGTATCAGGGGCGTTCGTCAGGGGCAAAAATATGCTGCTTTCGCTTTGGGGCTAACTTCTTGGCAGGCGATGAAACTCGTGGTGTTGCCTCAAGCGGTTAAAATCGCTATGCCGCCTTTACTTGGCCAATATATGAATGTGGTAAAGAATTCATCGTTAACGATGGCGATTGGGGTGGCGGAGCTTTCTTATGTATCGCGGCAAGTGGATAGCCAGTCATTACAAACTTTCGCCGCATTTGGTGTTGCCACAGTGTTATACATTGCCATTATTGCATTAATGGAAGGCTGGGGGCAGTGGCGGCAACAACGTAATTTAGCTCAAGGGGCATAAAATGGATTTTTCGATTATTGAGCAAAACTGGCAATATTTATTATTAGGTACTTTCCCTGACGGCCCACTCGAAGGCGCTGCTTTAACCTTACTCATGAGCTTACTTGCGGGGGCGGCTTCTATAGTATTGGGGACGTTGGGTGGTATTGCGTTAGCCATGCTGCGTGGTTTCTGGGTTAACCTATTTGCCGCTATTTTAGGCTTTTTCCGTGCAATTCCTGTGATTATGTTGATTTTTTGGACCTACTTTCTGTTGCCTATTTTGCTTGGCGCAGAAATCCCTGGGATTGCTACTGTGGTATGTGCATTAGCGTTGATTACTTCAGCATATCTAGCTCACGCGGTAAAGGCGGGGATTTTAGCGATTGGTAAAGGGCAGTGGCAAGCTGGCATGTCTTTGGGTTTTAGCCGTTGGCAGGTGCTTTGGCACATTGTTTTACCACAAGCGTTACGTATGATGGTACCTTCATTTATTAATCAATGGGTTGCATTAATTAAAGATACCTCACTAGCTTATATTGTGGGGGTTGCTGAATTATCATTTTTAGCTACTCAAGTGAATAACCGTGAAATGGTATACCCGCTCGAGGTTTTCTTATTTGTGGCATTTATTTATTTTGTGATGTGTTTTGCGGTGGAAATTATTGCGAATAGGGTAGCGAAAAGGCTAAGCGCACAAAATGAACCTCAAAAACGAGCCGCGAAGCGTAGCTTATTGTTTTGGCGTAGGCAAAAGCTATTGGCGCTGTCTTAAGTCAACATAGCGGTGTAATAACCGCTATTATCTCAACAACACTTATCTGATTATTTTTTTATTTCGGCTTGCCGTATCAGTTAGTTAGGACATTTTTGCCTATTATGGTTTACGCAATCGTTTTCTTTTGTGATTTTTAATTGTAGTATAGGGCGAAAAAAACTTTTTTTGGGCGCTATATCTAATGAGTAATCAATCTTCTAGCTCGGCACAACCGCAGGGCTTGTTTCAGCGTGTTTTTAAATTACAGGAACACGGCACAACCGCACGAACAGAAGTTGTTGCAGGCTTCACGACCTTTCTGACGATGGTGTATATCGTCTTTGTTAACCCACAAATTCTTTCTGTTGCAGGGATGGACATTAAAGCGGTGTTTGTTACCACCTGCTTGATTGCTGCTATTGGTAGTATCTTGATGGGGCTATTAGCAAACTTACCAATCGCGGTAGCACCTGCAATGGGGCTGAATGCCTTTTTTGCTTTTGTTGTCGTCGGGGCCATGGGGTATTCGTGGCAAGTCGCTATGGGCGCGGTATTCTGGGGAGCGGTTGGTTTATTTATTCTGACATTGTTCCGTATTCGTTATTGGATTATTGCTAATATCCCGCTTAGTCTTCGTGTCGGGATCACCAGTGGTATCGGTTTATTTATTGCCATGATGGGGTTAAAAAACTCAGGCATTATTGTTGCAAACCCAGATACACTGGTCTCAATTGGTAACTTAACTCACCATAACGTTTGGCTGGGGGCGCTGGGTTTCTTTATCATCGCAATTCTGGCAGCGCGTAATATTCATGCAGCAGTTTTGGTGTCTATTGCCGTGACTACATTGATCGGTCTTGCGCTGGGTGATGTGATATATTCGGGTGTGTTTTCCATGCCACCAAGTATCACTAGTGTGGTTGGGCAAGTCGATTTTGCTGGTTCTTTAGATTTAGCGCTATCAGGTGTTATTTTCGCCTTTATGTTAGTAAACCTGTTTGACTCATCGGGCACTATGATTGGCGTGACGGATAAGGCTGGGATTACCAATGAACGCGGGACATTTCCACGAATGAAACAAGCCCTGTATGTGGATAGTTTGAGTTCGGTAGCAGGTTCTGCAATGGGAACATCATCAGTGACTGCGTATATTGAGAGCTCTTCAGGGGTATCTGTTGGTGGGCGT
Source organism: Providencia sp. 2024EL-00732 (assembly GCF_044006275.1). Classification (NCBI taxonomy): domain Bacteria; kingdom Pseudomonadati; phylum Pseudomonadota; class Gammaproteobacteria; order Enterobacterales; family Morganellaceae; genus Providencia; species Providencia sp. 2024EL-00732. The sequence continues at coordinate 9,137 of NZ_JBIPDG010000024.1, forward strand.
ACTGGCTTAACCGCAATTGTTGTGGGTGTTCTATTTCTATTGACCATGTTTATCTCACCTCTTGCAGGTATGGTTCCTGCTTATGCAACCGCAGGTGCCCTGATTTACGTGGGTGTGCTGATGACTTCAAGCTTAACGCGGGTGAAATGGGACGATTTAACCGAGTCTGTGCCTGCATTTATTACCGCAGTAATGATGCCGTTTAGTTTCTCTATTACCGAAGGTATCGCACTGGGCTTTATTGCCTACTGCGCAATGAAAATTGGTACGGGGCGCTGGCGTGATCTGGGGCTGTGCGTCATTTTAGTTGCGGCGATGTTCCTGTTAAAAATGATCCTAGTCGACGCCTAACATGTGCTTCATATTTTGAACTGTAGCGGTGTTGGCTGCGTTTGCTAACCCTAGTCACATACTTTTGTATGCTCCTAGGAATTAGCAATTCTTCCGCCTTGCTACAGCTCAAACTATTTAGCGCATTAATATTCGTCATACTTCAAGCTGTGGCGTTGTTGCCTACACTTGGTTACTCGGGCCATATACTTGTGTATGCTCCCCGAGATAACCTCGCTTGGCGCCTAGTCACAACTTGCATTATTTAATGAGTTAATCATTTCTCTTTTTATTATTTGCCCCCTCCATGCCCTAAATAATTTGTGTTGCATGAGCGTACATGCAACGCAAATTATTTAGGGTATAATTAATAAACTACTGCTGTGAAGGTCAGGTGAGATAAAAATCTACTGAAATTGCAAACTAGTACTTTCCCCCTTCATGGGAAACTGCTAGATTTCGCAGCAGAAACTGACTTTATCAAGGTATCAGGCCATGAATTCACCAAAAAAACCGGCAAGTAAGCCAAAGAAAAAATACCGTAAAACGAAAGAAGAATTGAACGCAGAAGGTCGTGAGCGTAAGCGCGAAAGTAAACATCGTGGTAATAAATCAGGTAGTCGCTACCAAGATAAGTCATCAAGCAGCCAAAATAATGGGCAAAATAACATTGTTGACCCACGCTTAGGCAGTAAAAAACCAGTGCCTTTAATTGTTGATGATAATTCAGCGACTAAACCTGTGGTTGAGAAAAAACAGCCAGTAGTTAAAGAAAAATTAACCCCTGAAGCTGAGTTAGCATTGTTAGAAAGTGATGACCGTTTAGATGGTTTGTTAGCACGTTTGGAAGATGGTGAGACCGTTACCGCAGAAGAACAGAAATATATCAATACTTGTTTAGACCGTATTGATGAGCTGATGAACATTTTAGGCATAGAATATGCTGAAGAAGAAGAGGAAGAAGACGAAGAAAAACTCGATGACATCATGCGTATCTTAAAAAGTAAATAACTTCGTTTAACCATCCCTCGTATATTCGGGGGATGTCGCTATTATTTTTCATAAATACACTTTTCTTTGATGTTGCATCAAGTCTCTTTTCTTTAACATCTTTATACTCGTCATATTTCAAGTTGCAGCATTGTTGGCTATGCTCATTCGCTCTAGTCATATACTTATGTATACTTTTAGCGACTCATTCACTTGCCGCCTAGCCACAACTTGAAATATTTAGAGTCTATAACGTTATGTATGCTATAAAATTTTCACATCACCGAATAACAAATTAAATAAGGTGCAACCCGTTGTGATGGTTTAAGCTTTTGGTCAATTGAGGAATGTTATGTCAGAGCAAAATATTGTTTGGGACCTCGCTCTCATTCAAAAATATAATTATTCAGGGCCGCGTTATACATCGTACCCCACTGCCTTGGAATTTAACCAAGATTATGACGAAAGTGCGTTTGTTCAAGCAACTCAGCGTTATCCCGACCGTCCTTTATCGCTCTACGTTCATATTCCTTTTTGCCATAAGCTTTGTTATTTCTGTGGCTGTAATAAATTAGTTACTCGCCAAAAACATAAAGCAGATGAATACCTACAAGTCATTGAAAAAGAAATTATTCAGCGTGCAGCTTTATTAAAAGGACGTCTTGTTACTCAGATGCACTGGGGAGGCGGTACACCAACTTATCTTGATAAAGTGCAAGTTAGCCATCTAGTCGGTTTATTGAAAAAGCACTTTCATTTTGCAGATAACGTAGAGATGTCGATTGAAGTCGACCCGCGTGAAATTGAGTTGGATATGATAGACCATTTACGCGCTGAAGGGTTTAACCGCCTGAGTATGGGGGTACAAGACTTTAATAAAGAAGTGCAAGTATTGGTTAACCGAGAGCAAGATGAAGAGTTTATTTTTGCTCTAATTAAGCGAGCAAAAGAAACAGGGTTTACTTCAACCAGTATTGACCTTATCTATGGCTTGCCAAAGCAAACGCCAGAAAGTTTTGCTTTTACCCTGAAAAAAGTGGCAGAGCTGTCACCTGACCGATTAAGTGTATTTAATTATGCACATTTACCTAATTTGTTTGCAGCGCAGCGTAAAATTAAAGATGAAGATCTGCCAAGCGCAGAGCAAAAACTGGATATTCTTCAAGATACGATAGCTACACTCACTGGAAATGGTTATCAATTTATCGGTATGGATCACTTTGCACGCCCAGAAGATGAACTTGCGGTAGCCCAGCGTGAAGGCATACTGCACCGTAATTTCCAAGGATATACCACCCAAGGGGACTGTGATCTGTTAGGGCTCGGCGTCTCGGCGATTAGCATGTTAGGGGATAACTACGCTCAAAACCAAAAAGATTTAAAAACCTATTATGCACAAGTCGAAGAGCAGGGGCATGCGCTGTGGCGTGGGTTGGTATTAACGGATGATGACTGTTTACGTCGTGATGTTATCAAAACCTTAATTTGTAATTTCCAACTGAATTTCGCACAAATAGAAGCACTATATCCAATTGATTTTAAATCTTACTTTGCAGAAGACTTAAACTTATTGATACCAATGGCAGAAGATGACCTAGTCGAAATTAGCGAAACAGGGATTAAGGTGACTCCTCAAGGACGTTTACTTATTCGTAATATTTGCATGTGTTTTGATGTGTATTTGCGTAGGCAGATGAGGCAGCGGCAGTTTTCCCGCGTCATCTGAATGCTCGTCATATTTCGTGCTGTAGCGTTGTTGGCTACGTTCACTAACCCTAGTCACATACTTTATGTATGCTCCTAGGGCTTAGTTTCTCTTGCCGCCTAGCTACAGAACGAACTATTTAGAGCATTTACTCTTCGTCATATTTTATGCTGTAGCGTTGTTGGCTACG
>NZ_JBIPDG010000025.1:0-8107 GCF_044006275.1 Providencia sp. 2024EL-00732
ATTACGTTTTTTATTTAGAAAGTCAAGCGTTTATTTTCAACTTTTTCTTTCTCACCTCTGTTATCACAAGGCTTCGAGGTTTTCTTCGAGCCGGTTTATCGTGACAACGGATGCGCATTATAGGGAGCCCAGAAAATCTAGCAAGTGTTTTTTTAATATTTCTTTTCAAGCGCTGATTTATTAAACAAATCGTGCAAACCTGCTGCATTTTGTTGATAAAAAGACCTACAGTTTATCAAACTCACTAGCAAATTGGGTAACGTTCTCCCAATTAGTGTATTCAATTTCAGTATTTGGGTCAGTCGGACCATCTGTCATTTTCATTATTAGGCGGATCATAGTTCTATCGAACCATTTATAACGTGGATAAAAGAGGGCTCCAGCAAAAACAGACTTTAATGTTGGCTTCCAAGGGCAAGCTTCTAAAAACTTACGTGTGTATGCGTTTGTTTCTACTGTGTCTTTCCCTTCTTTTCTTGCTGTAAGATTTACAGCAAAGAAGGCTGTGTTCATTGAATTCAATTGGTTTTGGTGAGTAGTCGCAAAACGAAGTAGCTTTTTATTAAAATGACCATAACGAATCGATGCCCCCACCAATACTTTGTCATAAGCCGCCAAATTTAAGCTTTGCTCAGTGTTTAAATCACGAATATCACACTCTCGACCTAATGTCCGTAGCTGCTCAGCCATCTTTAAAATAATTTTTTTTGTTTGCCCATCCGTACTGGAATGTAAAAGTAAATAGCTCATCATCGTTCCTAGATTATTATCATTTCTATATTAGGTTGTACTCAATTACTCACGCCAGAAAGTCGGTGTCAGCAGTACCAATAAAGTAAAGACCTCCAAACGCCCAAATAACATAGTCACAACTAATATCCATTTCCCAGTTGGATTCATAGAGGTAAAGTTGTCAGCAACTGTTCCTAGACCCGGGCCTAAGTTATTTAATGTGGTGGCTATAGCAGAGAAAGCAGAAAACTCATCAACGCCCGTTGCTATCAAAAGTAATAAGCTGACAATAAAAACCAAAGCATATGCGGAGAAAAACCCCCATACCGCTTCTATAATTCTTTCAGGGAGCGCTCTTTGGCCTAACTTAATCGTGTATACCGCATTTGGATGAACCAGACGTTTTAGTTCCCGAGAACCTTGCAAGAAGAGTAACAAAATGCGAATAACTTTTAGCCCGCCCCCAGTTGACCCTGCACACCCACCAACAAATGCCGCACATAATAAAAGCATCGGTAAAAAAAGTGGCCACCCCGAAAAGCTATCTGTTGTAAAACCAGCAGTTGTCGCCATTGATACAACTTGGAAAAATGCCTGATCGAGCGTTTGCCCAAAGCTACCATAAACTGAGTGATACATTAAAACTAAAGTACAGATCACGACTAGAACAAACTGGAAGCTAATAAACATTCTAAATTCAGGGTCACGCCAATAAATGCCAAGGCTACGCCCAGTTAATACAGCGAAGTGTAAACCAAAATTACAGCCAGAGATGAGCAGAAATACCCCAATGATGGTGTTAATCGCAGGGCTATTAAAATAACCTACACTTGCATCATGTGTAGAAAAACCACCAATAGCAATTGTTGAGAAACTATGGGATATAGCATCAAAAACATCCATACCAGCTACCCACAAAGCAACAGCACAAGCAATCGTTAGCAATACATAAATAAGCCATAACGTCTTTGCAGTTTCTGCAATACGTGGGCGCATTTTATTGTCTTTCAAAGGCCCCGGCATTTCCGCTCGATATAACTGCATCCCCCCAACACCCAGTAGAGGCAAGATTGCAACGGCGAGTACAATGATCCCCATACCGCCAAGCCATTGAAGCATTTGCCGATAGAATAATATTGCTTTAGGTAACGAGTCGAGCCCTGTTAGCGTTGTTGCGCCAGTAGTGGTTAACCCCGAAAATGATTCAAAAAAAGCATCAGTAACGGAAAGGTTTGGTCTCTCTGAAAAGATAAAAGGTAATGCCCCAACACTCCCCAGAACAGTCCAAAATAATACGACAATAAGAAAGCCTTCTTTTGCCTTAAGTTCATGACGGCTATTACGCGTAGGTAGCCATAAAAAAAGACCAATCAATAACGCAGTCACAAAAGTCTGGCTAAAGGCTCGCCCTGCGCCATCGCGATAAATTAGCGCCACAATACCTGGTATAACCATGGTAAATGAAAAAATGATGACTAGCAGCCCGACAATACGGGTTATTGCGCGAAAATGCATTCGGCAGATTCCTTGCTAAAGCTGTTTACTATTCCGATTCTGGCGTGAGCGACAAGGCACCACGACTTATATCGCGTAATTTATCATTGACTTCCTGCTGAAGGGTAGCAGGAATTGCAATTTGCAAAGAGACAGCTTCATTATAATCACTGTGTAAAACCACGCCATTCACCTGAATAAGTAGCTGCTCAATTGCATTAACCAATGAGTAATCACATACTAAATTAAACACTTTTTGTGGCACTTTAGTTTGTGTTGGTAAAATTTTCAGTGCTTGCTGTACACCATTACCATAAGCTTTAACTAACCCGCCAGTCCCCAGTTTTATCCCACCAAAATAACGCACAACGACACAAGTGACTTCCCCTAAGTTGCTTCCCAACAGTTGTGCCATAATAGGTTTGCCAGCCGTTCCTGTTGGCTCGCCGTCATCAGAAAAACCTAATTGTTGCGAGTCATCAGGACGCCCAGCAACAAATGCCCAGCAATGATGCCGAGCATCTGGATATTGAGCTTTAACCGATTGGATGTAATCTTTTGCCGCTTCAATACCCTCGGTATGTGCTAAGTACGTAATAAAACGACTTTTTTTAATTTCTTCAGTAAACGAAATCGTTTCTGCTGGTATTAAATAAGGTTTCATTAACGTAAATGTAAGTCTCGAGTCATATTTTCAATTCGGTTAGCGTGGATCACTATATTGTCTTCAATACGAATACCGCCATAAGGTTTAAAGAACTCTATTTTATCCCAATTAAAATGCTGACTATATTCACCATTTCGCCACTCAGCGAGTAAAGATTCAATGAAATACAGACCAGGTTCAATTGTTAATACCATTTTAGGTTCTAATACACGAGTACAGCGCAAGAAAGGATACATTTTCGGAGCAGCAAGGTGAGCCCCGCTGTCGTCTTGCATAAAGCCAGCAGCATCATGCACTTGCAGCCCTAAAGGGTGCCCTAAGCCATGAGGTAAAAATGGTGTTGTTAACCCATTTTCGACCATCGATTCTTCGCTAATACCTTTTATAATATCGTGTTTAGCAAGGATTTTTGCGATCCTATGATGCATATCCACGTGATAATCGGTATAACGAACCCCAGCTTTAATTGTATCAATTAATGAAAGCTGTTCGCTATTTACATCCGCCACTAATTCAGCAAATTCATCCTTGCCTTTTGCGGCATAAGTCCTAGTAATATCAGCTGCATAGCCATTGTACTCTGCACCAGCGTCTATCAGAAAACTACGTAATTCATTAGGAACTGTTTGCTGCAACTTGGTGTAATGCAGTACGGCTGCATTTTCATTTAGAGCAACAATATTACCATATGGCACATTGGTATCTCGATGACCAGTAGACTGTAAATAACTGATATTAATATCAAATTCACTCATTTCCGCACGGAATGCTTCAAGTGCTGCAAGGTGCCCATTCACCGCCATTTTTTGTGCTTCACGCATACAGTAAAGCTCATAGTCTGTTTTATATGAACGATGGAAATGGTAATAGTCTAAAACCGGTTTTGGGTTGATATTATGCAAAGAGATGCCTAATGACTCCGCTCTTGCTGTTGCAGAGCCGATATAGGCAATATTGTCTTTTTGGATATTCGCCAGAAACCCTTTGATATCGTCCGCATTCTTTAGGTGGATTAAGTCAATGTCTTTAGTCCAGAAACCATCTGGTAATGGCTCAACGCTATGCCAATAATCAACTGGCGAATAAAACCATAATTTAGGCTTATTTACGCCATCAATGAGTAACCAAGAATGTGGGACATCAGTAACAGGTACCCAAGACTTAAAATGAGGATTAACTTTAAAAGGGTAATCACTATCATCAAGAAAGATGCTTAGGGGTTCACCTGAATGAATCAATATGGCATCTAATTTGCTGCGCTGTAAGACTTGCTGAGTTCTGTATTGTAACGTTTTAATATGTTCAGCGTAGAGTGCAGTCAATTTTTCCATTTCTTTCAACCTTTCAGCATTAATTAGAAAATTCAAGCTTACCACGTTCTGAAATTAACGGATATGCACTCTATTGCAAACCCAACTTAATATATTGATAAATAATCATAATATCATTTTAATTCATTATTATTTAGCTTAATTGCTGTGACCCGCATTCCATTTTTGTCATTAACCATTTGCAATTAATTAACATTCTGGTCACACTCATTTCATCTGGTCATACCAGATACCATTACCATGTAAAGGAGAGCAGAATGCTTTATCAAAGTGAAACAATCTATATTCAATGGTTGAAAAAAGGGATTGCAGAACTGGTTTTTAACTCACCAGGGCCGATTAATAAATTGGATACCCACACCGTTGCTTCACTTGATGAAGCCGTGACTGTTCTAGAGCAGCAAACCGATCTGCAAGGTGTTATTTTCCGTTCTGATAAACCAGCGTTTATTGTTGGAGCTGATATTAAAGAGTTTTTATCTCTATTTGAGGCATCAAAAGAAACGCTAAGTAATTGGTTACAATATGCCAATACCATTTTTAACCGCATTGAAGATTTGCCAGTTCCTACTATCTGCGCTATCAATGGCTATGCTTTAGGTGGTGGCTGTGAGTGCGTTTTATCCACTGATTTTCGTATCGCATCACCCGACGCTCGAATTGGGCTTCCTGAAACAAAACTTGGTATTATGCCTGGGTTCGGTGGTTCCGTACGTCTGCCTCGTCTAATCGGTTTAGATAGTGCCTTAGAAATTATTACCGCAGGTAAAGATATCAATGCCGCTCAAGCATTAAAATTTGGTCTTATCGACGCTGTTGTTGATACCCAACTCTTACCTCAATCTGCACTGACTATCATTGAATCAGCTATTGCAGGTGCACTAAATTGGCAGAAAAAACGCCAACCAAAACTAGAGCCATTACAATTAAGCCCTATTGAACAAACAATGAGTTTCAATGTGGCAAAAGGAATGGTGTATCAGGCTGCTGGGAAACATTACCCTGCGCCAATGGCTGCTGTAAATACAATTGAAAAAGCAGCAAACTGTGCACGAGATGAAGCATTAAAACATGAAACCGCAGCTTTTGTACCTCTCGCCCATAGTGATGTTGCTCGCGCATTAGTCAGTATTTTTCTGAATGATCAACATGTTAAATCTAATAGCAAAAAACTCTCACAACATGTTAGTACTCCAACGCATGCCGCAGTGCTTGGTGCTGGGATTATGGGTGGAGGCATTGCCTATCAGTCCGCCAGTAGGGGCGTGCCAGTTTTAATGAAGGATATCAATGAGAAATCATTAGAGTTAGGGATTGAGGAAGCACAAAAACTGTTAAACAAGCAATTTGAAAGAGGGAAAATCACCGCTGCACAAATGGCAACCACATTAGCTGCTATACACCCTTCATTATCCTATTCAGGTATTGAAAGCAGCCAAATCGTCGTTGAAGCTGTTGTTGAAAACCCCAAAATTAAAGCCGCTGTGCTCACTGAGGTAGAATCCCTTATTGCCCCTGATACCTTATTAGCATCAAACACCTCTACCATTCCAATTTCGACACTTGCAAGCTCACTAAAACGCCCAGAAAATTTCTGTGGAATGCATTTCTTCAACCCAGTACACCGTATGCCATTAGTTGAAATTATCAGAGGGAAACAAACATCTGAAGATACTATCGCCAAAGTTGTTGCCTATGCGAATAAAATGGGGAAAACCCCTATTGTCGTTAATGATTGCCCTGGTTTCTTTGTTAACCGAGTCCTTTTCCCTTATTTCGCAGGTTTTAATTTACTTTTGCAAGATGGGGCTGATTTTAGAGAAATAGATAAAATCATGGAGAAAGAATTTGGTTGGCCTATGGGCCCTGCTTATCTTCTCGATGTTGTCGGTATTGATACTGCTTTCCATGCTGAACAAGTCATGGCCGAAGGTTTCCCTGAGCGTATGAGTAAAACAGGCAAAAATGCCATAAGTGTGATGTTTGAACAGCAGCGTTTTGGTCAAAAAAATGGCAAGGGCTTTTATCTATATGAAAAAGATAAAAAAGGTAAGCCGAAAAAAGTTAATGACCCTCATACAGATGAACTACTCGCTTCTATTTGCTCAACAAAACGTTCTTTTACCAAAGAAGAAATTATTGCTCGAATGATGATCCCAATGGTCAATGAAGTTGTCCGTTGTTTAGAAGAAGGCATTATTCAGAGCCCATCAGATGCAGATATTGCTCTCGTGTATGGTCTAGGGTTCCCACCATTTAGAGGTGGCGCATTCTGCTACTTAGATACTTTGGGTAGCCAGTCTTATTTAAAAACAGCAGAATCTTTAGAGCATTTAAGCCCTCTTTATCAGGCACCTAAAGGTTTAAAAGAAAAAGCAATTACTAATGCTAGATATTACCCACAACCACCTGTTGTGGCCGTTGATGTCAAAAAAGTTGCGAGGGGTTAATTTTATGGAAAATGTCGTCATTATTGATGGAATACGTACACCAATGGGCCGTTCAAAAGGTGGGGTATTTCGCCATGTCAGGGCTGAAGACCTATCTGCGCACCTTATGAATGCTATTTTTGAACGCAATCCAAATGCAAGTAAAAAACAGTTAGATGACATCATATGGGGTTGTGTCCAACAAACCTTAGAACAAGGGTTTAATATTGCCAAGAATGCGGCATTGCTCACGGATATACCTCACACTGTTCCAGCTGTGACTGTTAATCGCCTTTGTGGTTCATCAATGCAAGCAATACATGATGCTAGCCGACTCATCATGACAGGCGATGCAAACTCAGTATTAATTGGTGGCGTCGAGCATATGGGGCATGTCCCCATGACTCATGGTATAGATTTCAACTCTAAACTGACGTTACGAGTTGCCAAAGCCGCAGGCGCAATGGGCCTTACCGCTGAAATGCTAGCAAAAATGTACAAAATTAGCCGTGAAGAACAAGATGCATTTGCCTTGAGATCTCACCAACTTGCTGCTTTAGCAACAGAAAATGGGAAATTTAGTAATGAAATTGTCCCTATTAGCGGGCATGACGCTAATGGTAATCTTATTTCTGTAAATTATGATGAGGTCATCCGCTTTGATGCTAGCCTTCAGGGCCTAGCTGCTCTAAGACCAGCATTTGACCCGGTCAGTGGTACAGTCACGGCAGGGAACTCATCAGCCCTATCTGATGGGGCATCCGCAATGCTGCTAACGAGTGAAAGCTATGCTAGCCAGCAAGGGATTAAGCCACGAGCTAGAGTACGAGCAATGGCAGTAGTTGGCTGTGATCCATCAATAATGGGTTATGGGCCAGTACCAGCAAGCGAACTTGCATTAAAACGCGCTGGGTTGTCTTTAAATGATATTGATATTATTGAACTAAATGAAGCTTTTGCAGCTCAATCAATAGCCTGCATGAAAGGTTTAAAATTATCAGAGAATCAATTAGACGAAAAAGTAAATCTTAGTGGAGGTGCTATCGCCCTCGGTCATCCATTAGGGTGCTCAGGTGCAAGGATCACCACCGCTTTACTTAATCAATTAGAGCTTAAAGATAAACAGTTTGGTTTAGCAACTATGTGTATCGGATTTGGTCAAGGTATCGCCACTATTATTGAACGTGTTTAGCCGTAATTTTCACAAACATTGCATTTTGTCGATGTTCCCGCCTAGTCAGGGGCGGGTTTTTTTTGCCTTTTTCTAACCAAATAGCCTCTCATAGTTTAGGTTATCAATAGGCGGCAAGTGAATAAGACCCTAGGAGCATACATAAGTATGTGACTAGGACGAATGAGCAAAGCTAGCCCCCCTACAATTTGAAACTAACCTGATTTCATGCAGATACCAGACGAGTTTAACCCTCATAGTTCAGATTGTAGGTAGGCGGCAA
>NZ_JBIPDG010000026.1:0-2810 GCF_044006275.1 Providencia sp. 2024EL-00732
AAAAAACCATTCACCCAAGCCCGTCAAACTCACTGCGTTCGTCTGACCACCCCCTTTTTTCGCCCCTGTATTTGGTCGCTCAAAAATGTGGTGGTCAGACGCTTCGCTTGACGGGGGGCTTTGCCCCCAAAACGAAACACGTTCACTGGGGTTCACTTGCCATCGCTGGGGCGTGTCATTTCGTTTCGGCTCCCCCTGTTTTTCCCTTTCTTCGCTGGACGCTCATCAGGATAAAAACAAAAAGCCTACCGCCCTCGTTTTACTCGGTTGGTCAAATCGCTTCTTGCCACAAAACAAGTTTGTGACTTTCAGCGATTTCGCATCGTTTTACTTGTCAGTTTGCACGATGTTAAAAACGCACTCAGAAGCCCGCAAAACCGTTCTAAACTTTCAGCGTAGATTTGGGTGTTTTATAGGGTGATCGTGTCTTAAAATCGTTTCGAGGGGCTTTAATGGGGATGAACGGGAGGTTTTTGCTAACTAACTCGCCCGTTTAACATAAAAGGGATTGTATGAATCAATTTTAGCTAGAGTTTAAGGTTGTTCAAATTAATGTACAATGATTGCACTGTATAAATAACCAGGTGTAGCATGTATGGAAAAGCACTTTATCAATGAAAAGTTTTCACGAGATCAATTTACGGGGAATAGAGTTAAAAATATTGCCTTTTCAAATTGTGATTTTTCAGGGGTTGATTTAACTGATACTGAATTTGTTGATTGTAGTTTTTACGACAGGAATAGCTTGGAAGGGTGTGATTTTAATAGAGCCAAACTAAAAAACGCTAGCTTTAAAAGCTGCGATTTATCAATGAGTAATTTTAAAAACATTAGCGCCTTAGGTCTTGAAATTAGTGAGTGTTTAGCTCAAGGAGCTGATTTTCGAGGGGCTAATTTTATGAATATGATAACTACAAGGTCATGGTTTTGTAGTGCTTATATAACCAAGACAAATCTTAGTTACGCTAATTTTTCTAGAGTCATATTAGAAAAGTGCGAACTGTGGGAAAATCGCTGGAATGGCACTGTGATAACTGGCGCCGTGTTTCGTGGCTCCGATCTTTCTTGTGGGGAGTTTTCATCGTTTGATTGGTCTTTGGCTGATTTTACTGGTTGTGATTTAACGGGTGGGGCGCTTGGCGAGCTTGATGCAAGGCGAATTAATTTAGATGGAGTGAAGTTGGATGGAGAGCAGGCGCTTCAGCTTGTTGAGAGTTTAGGTGTTATTGTTCACCGATAAAATCTAGGTAAAAAACGCCTAATGCCCCAATGTGGTACTAATCAAAACGGAGCGAAGCGACATCTTCATCTTGTCTTTGCTTTTCTCCATGATCAGTTATTGGGTCATGGTCTCTTAGCTCGTTAATCTGGCTAAGTTTGGTTAGGTTGGGCTTCTTTCGACACTTCGCAATCCAAGAAATCCCTAGTCCGTTGATTGGTGCTCTTATCAGGTACGCACTGTAATCTTTCGATACCGCAGCGTGATTCGGAGGTAGAGCCGGAATTTCGTTTTCCGGTACGTTTTACTACCACAATTTGCCTGTTTATCCTTTCGGAGACCGGGCTAAGTCCGAGTCAATCAAGTGGTGCATTTGGGTTAATGTCGTTGGCTGGTATTTAATGAGAACGTGACAAGCGCCTCTCACGTTGCTAAGATTGGATTGCGACGTCTAATCTGAGCAACGAATGCACAAGATTTAGAGTACCAGAGCCCTGTGATGCTGTCACGGGGCTTTGTTACATCTGGAGCTTGGTAAACCTCATAAATTCAATTCGCAACGCTCGCCGCAAGGCGTGAACTTGTTTCACGTCGAGGAAGCGGAATTTCTCGAAAGCCTTATACTGTCTCCGTTCACACATGATCGGAGGGTGTCTCTATGTCTCAATTATTTCGTTTGGCATCGCCAGAAGATTACGAATACATCGAAGAATTAAATTTATGGGAATTGTCATTTGATAAGCGACCGGTTCAAGGGGTTCGTTGTGAAGATCCGGTGATCGGGGCAGAAAAATATAATCAAGGGCGTGAAAAATTTAAGGCGTTAGCGTCACGGCATAAAAAACACTGGAAACCGAACGGATTGACCTTTTCGGAGTTGATCCGCTGGGCAATAGAATGCGGAACTCCAGAACAATGTCAGCTTGTTTTAGCGTTATACCATTGCACAAACGATGATGATTATCAGGCGATGGGAATTCAGTTAAGCCGAAGTATTGATAATGCAAATGTCAGTCCGATCATCTTTTTCACAGGTAAAAATCAACGGTTATTAGGTGATATTTCGATGCTAAAACAGCTCGAAGAAAAGGTGCGCTGACGTTAGGTTTACCTATTATTTTATGTATTATCCTATCTATTATTCTATCTCTTATTTTATCTATTTCGTCTGTAATAGGTAGAATAATACATAGAATAAGATACAGAATAATAGATAGACACAAGATGACGTTGTGTTATTTCTTACCCATTAATCCACCTGTTATTCTACCTATTACTTTACCCGTTATTGCACCCAATTTAGGTATAACGGGCAGAATAACGGGTGAAATAATGGGTAGAATCATAGTTTTACTAACTTGCACCCCATGATACTTTCAGTATCAATGCCACTCATTTTCTGGACGAAAATGAATGACATAAGGCTCCGCCCTCTGGCTATTTTCTTCGGCTGGACGCCTGCGAAAAAAACCATTCACCCAAGCCCGTCAAACTCACTGCGTTCGTCTGACCACCCCCTTTTTTCGCCCCTGTATTTGGTCGCTCAAAAATGTGGTGGTCAGACGCTTCGCTTGACGGGGGGCTTTGCCCC
>NZ_JBIPDG010000027.1:0-1711 GCF_044006275.1 Providencia sp. 2024EL-00732
CATGAGGAGCATTAAAAAAGTCAGTAACCCCTGTTTTATTTTTTTCATGGCTCTTAATCCTGATAATATTCAAAAGTAACCGCAGCATTAGCATCGCCTGGCTTAACGTTATTCTCTCGTTTGACAAGGCTAACTTGGTAATTCACAACAATTGAATCGCTGGTTGTGGAAGGAAATGTGGAAATCCCTTCATCTTTCACCGCCTGACAATTTTGGTTGTTATTGTCGCAGGATTCAAGTAAAAAACCCGTTTTAGTTGTATCTGCTAATCCAAAAAAAATACCATTATTAAATGTTGTTGATGCGGCCGATTTAGATTTTATTTTAATTTTCTTTTCAGTACCTGCCGGGAAATTCTGACAAGTAATGGTATAAGAAAAACTTTCAGTTTTTATCGGTTGATTAATTGGGCTTTCGTCAACATCAGATGCTGTTAGCATTCCACTTTTATTAAAATCAATATATTTATCTAACTCACTGTTATCATCAAACTCACAAGTTCCTTTTATGATTTTGGTTTTGAACTGTATTTGCCCATTCTGAGCAATAATTGAGCCTGAGAATACAATGACACTTAGCGCTAATATCCCTTTACTCAACAGTCCCATGATATTCATTGTATCCTCCAAGGTCGTTGATAACAGCCCACTTAACAGCGCCCACTTTTGATTGAGAAACAAAGTTCATTTCAGCAAATGGGGCAATAACATTATTTTGTTTATTAAGCTTAATCGCTTTGTTATTAACAGATAAACCAGCCAAATTGATATAGTAAGGCGAGTTATTGACTACCTTAACGCCATTGGAGGTACTTTTAGTTTTGATGCCTTTAAATGCTTCTTCTTGCTGCATCGGCAGATTAGCCGGTCGATAGAAAATTTTAATAACACTTTCTAACCCGACTTTTACCCCATCCGCTTTATCGGATTCAGGGACATTTCTTGAGTGAAAGTAATACATACTTTCACGATCTTTTGGAAACTTGTGTGTGAGCGCTTTTATTTTAATAATATTACGTTGTTTTGGCGCTAATTTAAAAATAGAAGGCGTAATGACAAAGTAACCTTCAGAAGGTGTTTTGCTATCTAATTTTTGTGTAATAAAACTGGCGACTAAATACGATTTACTGTCTTCATTTCGTGCAGTAATTGCAGCAGAGTTTGTTGCTTCATCAATAACAATACGGGTTTGACTTAAACCGACACCCGCTTGAGAAGAAAACGAAAAAGCAAATAAGATAAAAAGTAAGGATTTTAATTTTAGCATTCTTTTTTTCTCTTATAATTTGCAGGCAGTAATAAATAACTGCCTGCTTTACTAGCTAAATTAACGCACGACGGTGATTAGTCGTATGCTACGCTGAATGTTACTGGCACATTTAAGTTTTGTGCGACAGCATCAGAAGCCGTTGCGTACAGACCAGCAACAACTGGGATGATGTAGTCATTTTTACCGGTTATTTTCAGGTCAGTAATTTCAGTTGCAATGTTAGGTTTAACTTCAGTTTTTGCTTTACCAGCAGCTAATTTAACACCGATTTGTGATGCTTGAGCGTCAGCAAACATATCTGAGTGACCAGTTAATGCTTCACCTGTTGCTAAGATAGAAACAGTCGTTGCATCAGCAGTTTGGTTTGCAGAATCGTCATAAACTTTAGTACAGTTATTTAAAACTAAGTTAAAGTTTGCTTCAGATAATGCTTTAGTTGTGT
>NZ_JBIPDG010000028.1:0-1345 GCF_044006275.1 Providencia sp. 2024EL-00732
TAATCGTACCCCAAACCGACACAGGTGGTCAGGTAGAGAATACTCAGGCGCTTGAGAGAACTCGGGTGAAGGAACTAGGCAAAATGGTGCCGTAACTTCGGGAGAAGGCACGCTGGCGCTAGGTGAAGTGGTTTACCCATGGAGCTGAAGCCAGTCGCAGATACCAGCTGGCTGCAACTGTTTATTAAAAACACAGCACTGTGCAAACACGAAAGTGGACGTATACGGTGTGACGCCTGCCCGGTGCTGGAAGGTTAATTGATGGGGTTATCCGTAAGGAGAAGCTCTTGATCGAAGCCCCAGTAAACGGCGGCCGTAACTATAACGGTCCTAAGGTAGCGAAATTCCTTGTCGGGTAAGTTCCGACCTGCACGAATGGCGTAATGATGGCCAGGCTGTCTCCACCCGAGACTCAGTGAAATTGAACTCGCTGTGAAGATGCAGTGTACCCGCGGCAAGACGGAAAGACCCCGTGAACCTTTACTATAGCTTGACACTGAACATTGAGCCTTGATGTGTAGGATAGGTGGGAGGCTTTGAAGTGTGGACGCCAGTCTGCATGGAGCCAACCTTGAAATACCACCCTTTAATGTTTGATGTTCTAACGTTGCCCCGTTATCCGGGGTGCGGACAGTGTCTGGTGGGTAGTTTGACTGGGGCGGTCTCCTCCCAAAGAGTAACGGAGGAGCACGAAGGTTGGCTAAGCATGGTCGGACATCATGCGGTTAGTGCAAAGGCATAAGCCAGCTTGACTGCGAGAGTGACGGCTCGAGCAGGTACGAAAGTAGGTCTTAGTGATCCGGTGGTTCTGAATGGAAGGGCCATCGCTCAACGGATAAAAGGTACTCCGGGGATAACAGGCTGATACCGCCCAAGAGTTCATATCGACGGCGGTGTTTGGCACCTCGATGTCGGCTCATCACATCCTGGGGCTGAAGTAGGTCCCAAGGGTACGGCTGTTCGCCGTTTAAAGTGGTACGCGAGCTGGGTTTAGAACGTCGTGAGACAGTTCGGTCCCTATCTGCCGTGGGCGTTGGAAGATTGAAAGGGGCTGCTCCTAGTACGAGAGGACCGGAGTGGACGCACCACTGGTGTTCGGGTTGTCATGCCAATGGCATTGCCCGGTAGCTAAGTGCGGAAGAGATAACCGCTGAAAGCATCTAAGCGGGAAACTTGCCTTGAGATGAGTCTTCCCTGACCCTTTAAGGGTCCTAAAGGAACGTTTAAGACTAAGACGTTGATAGGTTGGGTGTGTAAGCATAGCGATATGTTGAGCTAACCAATACTAATGAACCGTGAGGCTTAACCTGACAACACCGAAGGTGTTTTAGAGATTGAGAGATGA
>NZ_JBIPDG010000029.1:0-1316 GCF_044006275.1 Providencia sp. 2024EL-00732
CTAGACCCTGTAAATAATTCTGTGTATTTGCCTTTCATTAAATGTGACCGTCTAGGCGGTCACCAAACTCAATAATAAAACGACTCATCGCCTGTTTCCAGTTTTGAATTGGCATACTCCATTTTTTAGAGGCTGATTCGATGGCGAGATAAACCACTTTTCTGACCGAATCATCAGTTGGGAATACTTTTCGCTTCTTAATGGCATGACGAATAACACTATTGAGTGATTCAATCGCATTTGTCGTGTAAATCGCTTTGCGGATATCATCGGGGTAAGCAAAAAACGTATTTAAATTCTCCCAATGCGCATACCAACTTTTACTGATTTGTGGGTATTTTTCATCCCAAATAAGGGCGAACTTTTCAAGTGCTATCAGGGCGGAGGCCTCTGTGGCGGCACGATACACCGTTTTTAGCCCAGCGGTGACTGCCTTGTAATCCTTCCATGACACATATTTCAGGCTATTTCGTACCATGTGTATGATACATAACTGGATTTGAGTTTGCGGATATACACTATTGATGGCGTCTGGAAAGCCTTTTAAGCCATCAACACACGCAATCAGGATATCTTGAACACCTCGATTTTTCAGCTCCGTTAAAACCGATAACCAAAATTTAGCGCCCTCATTTTCAGCCATCCACATCCCTAAGAGTTCTTTATGTCCTTCGGTGTTGATGGCTAAAGCAAGAAAAACCGATTTATTGATGACGCTGCCATCGTGACGCACCTTAACGACAATACAATCAAGGTAAACAATAGGATAGAGTGATTCTAAGGGCCGATTTTGCCACTCCTGAACTTGCTCTTTAACCGCATCAGTGACTTTTGAAATCAATGTGGGTGAGACATCCGCATCGTACATTTCTTTGAATGTGGCTACGATTTCACGGGTTGTCATGCCCTTGGCGTAAAGAGAGAGGATTTGACTATCCATTTGAGTGATACGTGTTTGATTTTTCTTGATTAGCTGGGGCTCAAAGCTGCCTTCACGGTCGCGTGGTGTGTTTAACTCAAATTCACCATCATCGGTTAACAGTGTTTTAGATGAGTAGCCATTTCGTGAGTTAGAGCCTGATTTAGGCGCATTTTTCTCATGTCCTAAATGCTCAGTTAGCTCCGCATTTAACGCGGTTTCAACGGTGAGTTTAGTGAGCATCCGAGTGAACTGATTGAGATCAGCTTCGGTTTTAATTCCTTTTGCGAACTCAGCCGCAAGTGCTTTAAGTTTTTTCTCGTCCATAATCTGCCTACTTTTTAGTTGGAGTTAACATATCAAAAGTAGGCAAATACACAATTTAAATTACAGTCTC
>NZ_JBIPDG010000002.1:0-370771 GCF_044006275.1 Providencia sp. 2024EL-00732
AGCATGGGATATGACGGGATTACCCTAAATAATTCGTGTTGTAGCAAGGCGGCAAGTAAGCTAATCCCTATGAGCATACATAAGTATGTGATTAGGGTTAGCGAGCGTAGCCAACACCGCTACAGCACGAAGTATGACGGGTAAATTTTGATAGGAAAAAACCAGTGCTAGACCGTATAAAAGTTTGTTTCACTGAAAGTATTCAAACTCAAATAGCAGCTGCTGAAGCGCTGCCGGATGCTATATCCAGAGCTGCAATGATGATGGTTCAATCATTGCTAAATGGTAACAAAATTTTATGTTGTGGTAATGGTGCTTCTGCTGCCACAGCACAACGTTTCGCCGCGAGTATGATCCACCGTTTCGAAACTGAACGTCCTAGCCTGCCTGCATTGGCACTTAATACCGATAATGCTGTATTAACCGCTATCTCAGGCAGCAAACAACCGTCCGAAATTTATGCTAAACAAGTTAGGGCATTGGGGCAGCATGGTGATGTTCTAATGGCAATATCTACTCATGGTAATAGCAGTGATATAATTAAAGCTGTTGAAGCGGCGGTAACGCGAGATATGACCATTGTCGCTCTCACTGGCTATGACGGTGGAGAGCTCGCAGGGTTACTTGGCCCACAAGATGTTGAAATTAGGATCCCATCTCAAAGAAGTGTTCGTATCCAAGAAGTTCATTTACTTACTGTAAATTGTCTGTGCGACCTCATAGATAATACCCTTTTCCCTCATCAGGACGATTAAGGAGACAAAATGCGATTAATACCAGTTTTTGCCATAATCATGAGTACTATTCTTTTACAAGGTTGTATTGGTGCTGCTGTTGTCGGCTCTGCTGCTGTTGCAACGAAAAGCGCTACAGATCCTCGCACAGTTGGTCAGCAAGTTGACGATGGCACCTTAGAAGCACGTGTTAGTGGACAACTTAATAAAGATAAGGAAATAACAGGTAAAGCACGCATTATCGCGACTGCGTATAAAGGAAATGTGTTATTAACGGGGCAAAGCCCTGACATGGCTTGGGCTGAGCGTGCGAAACAAATCGCCTCGAATGTTGAAGGAACTACTGCTGTTTATAATGAGGTTCGTAGTGGTGAACCTGTTGATTTAGGCACAGCCTCAAAAGACACTTGGTTAACAACCAAAGTAAAATCCAAAATTCTTGCCAGTGACAGTGTTAAATCGGGCAGTGTAAAAGTCATCACAGAAAATGGTGAAGTCTTTTTATTGGGGGTATTAACAAGGCAAGAAGGTGATGCAGCAGCAAAAATTGCGAGCGAAACAGACGGTGTTCGCCGAGTAACCACAGCATTCACTTATCTCAATTAATCATAAACAATAATATATTGGTATAAAAATAAAAGCCATGAGTTAAAAACCATGGCTTTTATCTTATTCCGAAGCCAATTGGTTTATTTTCAGAAAATTCTTACCGCCTAATAAGCGCATCTGATTCAAGATCCACGCTTGCCTTTTTAAAACATAAGAAGAGGGTGATTTTACGCTATACCTATGAGGATTAGGTAAAACTGCTGCTAATAATGCAGCTTCATTCATTGTAAGCTTGCTAGCAGGCTTATTAAAGAATTTATTTGCAGCCTCTTCTACCCCAAAAACCCCCTCTCCGAACTCAGCAACATTCAAATAAACAGTAAGTATTCTTTTTTTAGACCAGAAGAGCTCCATAACTGGAGTCATTGCTGTTTCAAACCCCTTTCTTATCCAGCTTCTTCCATCCCATAACCATACGTTTTTTACAGTTTGTTGAGAAATGGTAGATGCCCCTCTGACTGACTGTTTATTGATCATATTATGTTGATAAGCCCTCTCAATTGCATCAAGATCAAAACCCCAGTGATGAGGGAAATTTTGATCTTCAGCGGCAATTACAGCCAAATAAACATACGGAGAAATACGATTTTCATCTACCCATTTAGAATGAGATACATAAGAAAAGTTTAAGTTTAACCATGCGGTAATTTGTCTTTCTGCCATTACTGCTGAAAATGGCACTGGTACATATTTAAAAAGAATGACGGAAAAAAGCCACACCACAAGTAATGAAATTGTGATCTTCTTTAACCAGTGCCACAATCTAGAAACAAAAGTTAGCATTTAAATAATCACGCCATTTCCAATACTTTCTTAACGAGCTTGTTAATACCTATATTTGCTTCAGAAATTGATTGAGCCAGCATATAAGCAGGTGTTGTAACAACTCGATTAACCTCATCAACTACAATGTCATCTACAGTACATTTGACGTGCTTCCCTCCCATGCTCTCTATCTGAGCAATCGTTTCACTATCATCACCAATAGTTAGTTCTACTGATGTATTTAACATTTTAGGAAGCATGACAGGAGCAATACACATCAGCCCTAGCGGCTTTTTCTGCTGATGCATTTCTCGTACTAAACTTAATAGTTCTTTATTAATTTCACACTCACTTCCTTTAACTGCGAAATTACATAAGTTTTTTGCAGCACCAAAACCACCAGGAATTATGAGGGCATCTAGCTTTGATGCATCAGCTGACGACAAAGGCGATATTTTCCCACGAGTAATACGAGAAGATTCTTCTAATTGGTTACGTTTCTCTGATTTTTCTTCACCAGTTATATGATTAATAACAGTAGGTTGATTATCATCAGGAGCGAAAAAATGAACTTCAGCATTATTTTGACTCAAAGCCAACATAGTTAATACAGACTCATGGATCTCGCTTCCATCAAAAACACCACAGCCACTTAAAATAACCGCAATTGATTTCATATCTTCCTCCATTTGTAGTAAATTATCTCTCAAGCGCTAAAGGGTAGAAACATCAATCTTCATCACAGATTTTAATGAATCTTGTAACAGATTCGCTAAATTTTGGTATCTTGATGTTGCCCTTTACGGTGATATACCTAATTTAATGATTTGCCAAGAACAAAAAATACATGCAGATCAACGATTTCCCTGGTGTTGGCGCAGTATTCGCGCACCCCAACTTCGGTTGGGGTTATTTTTTTGTACGCTCATCAACCCAGTTTCTTAAAGTTTCTATATCTGCTTTCCAGTCTTGTTTTAATTCATCAACCCATTCCTGAACATTATCCCACCATGCTGGTAAATCAGGAGATTGAATTTGCTGTGCGATTTTCTGTAAATTCTTTAAACCAACAGAGCCAGCGGCACCTTTAATTTTATGGGCCTCTTCAACAATACCTTTTTGGTCCTTAGCCACCATATTCGAATCAAGAATAGCTAAATAACCCGGCAACATTTTTTCAAAAACATCTAACCCATCATAAATCAGTTTGGGGCCGACTAATTCAATGTATTGCTCTAACATGTCACAATCTAATATAGACTCATCAACTTGTGATGTGACATCGCGGTTTTCAACTTCCTCATTTTGGGAAGTATGCTCCCCCCAAAATTGTTCTATAACTTGAGTTAAAGCAGGAACCGACAACGGTTTACTCAATACGCCATCCATTCCCGCATCAAAATATTCTTTTTTATCCTTAAGGACATTTGCCGTTAAGGCTATTAATGGCGGTAAATCTTCTTTGTCATACTGTTGTTTAAGCTGCCTAGAAATATCTAAACCTGTCATATCTGGTAATTGAATGTCTAATAACACTAAATCATATTCACCGGGAGCAAACATTGCTAATGCATCTTTACCATTCATCGCTACATCAACTGTATTGCCAAGGTTTTCTAATACAGAACACGCAACAACAACATTGAGTTCAATGTCTTCCACTAATAAAATATGCAAGGCTGGTAGTGGGTAATCATCATCACTGTCTTGATGTTCAGCGACTTCTTCTTCAACCACAGGCGCTGTAATTGATAAAGTAAAAGTAGAACCTTGGCCTATTTCACTCTCAACCTGTATGTCGCCCCCCATATTTTGTGCTAACCGACGTGATACAGAAAGACCAATCCCCGTCCCTGTTGCAGGTTTACCACCAGCAGAATCTGTTACTTGATAGTACATCGCAAAGATTTTATCTAACTCATCCTGAGGTATGCCAATACCACTGTCTTTTACCCTAAAAAAGATTTTGTTTTCAGGCTCTTGCCAAATACTTACTTTGACCTCACCTTGTTGCGTGAACTTAACCGCATTCCCAATTAAATTCCATAATACCTGCCGTAAACGCGTCCCATCAGTTAACACCGTTTTTGGCAAAGTAGGTGCCACATCCATAACAAATTTAAGCCCTTTGGGCTGAACTAATAACCCACTTAGATTCTCTAAATCATTCACAAACTCAGGTAATGCGACGGGTTGGTTATCTAGTTGGACTTTACGACGCTCAATTTTATCCATCTCAATGACATCATTAAAAATATTCCCTAATGTCACTGCACTGACATGAATCGTTTTTAAATAGCTAGATTGTTCTGAAGTTAAATTCGTATCGAGTAAAATACGACTAAGACCAACGATGCCATTAAGCGGCGTACGAAGCTCGTGGCTTATCGTTGAGATAAAGGTAGTCTTTTCCCTGCTCGCGTTCTCTAACGCCTCCTGGTAGCGTTTACGCTCTGTTATATCGCGACCAAAGCCCATAAGGCCATGCCGTTTACCTACTCGGTCATAAAATGGGACTTTTCGTAACTCAAAACAGGCTTTTCTGCCATCAGGGTAAACCAGCCACTGTTCATAAGTGAGGGAAACATTATGGCGGAAAACTTTTTCATCAGTCTCCATTACTTTAGATGCAATTTCGACATCATAAATATCTAGAGGTGTTAACCCAACTAAGTGTTTTTCACTTTTACCAGTCAACAGTTCCATTGCTCTGTTACAACCTGAAAACTCGTTATTTTCGTTGCGGTAATAAACTAAATCCGGTGATGCATCAAGGAATGAGCGCAGCAACACCGATTGTTGTTCAAGTTCAACCTGTGTTTGCTCTCGATATTTCATTTCTTGTTTGAGTTGTTCAAGCAGTTCCAAGTGCGCTCTTTCAGCTTTTTCGCGCTCTTGTATTTCAAGATTTAGTTGCTCAATATTGCCATGTAATTGAATGTTTAATTCCGCATCGCGCTTACGCATGACTTCAAGTTTATCGACCATGCGCGACAAACGTTGCCGCGACTCTTCTAACTGCTCAACAACAACCGAAAGAAAATAAACCGCTAAAGGGGTAATGATTAAGCCAAAGAAAATCGACCCGACCATATCGAGGCTATCAACATGCCCTCGCAAAAAGATTGTCACGGCCATCTGCATTATCATGGCAAGAACAACCAGCGCGGATGCTAGTAATAGTGAAAACCGCACCAGCCCTAGTTTCATCATCAAATCGACATAGTATTGCGCAAGGCCGCGAAGTACTTTCATAACCACCCCTTAGTTAAATTCTCTTTGAATCATATATCAAACAGGACAGTTTCGGATGTTTATTAATACAAAATGTCGATCCTGCTCATTCAATAGCCATTTTTTATTATTAATGATAAATAACAATCAGGAATTTTCTTTGCTTCTACTCGGGTAAAAACTCATTCTGAGTAAATCTTAATCACAATCAATTGAAAAACAAAATATTAATGCTGTTTATCTTTAAATATGGGCGATAAACTTAAAAGAAAACGCCAAGTTTTACCAAGTGAAATCAGACAAAGTTCATTAAGGAACACCATGAATTCTAACAGTTTCAACCTACAACGCCGCGAGCCACACAAAAAAGCACTGGCAACCCGTAAAATAGAGTTTGTTGAAATTTATGAGCCTGATAACGTTTCTGATATTCAACAACAATCAAGTCGTTGTCTGTCTTGTGGTAGCCCTTTTTGTGAATGGAAGTGCCCTTTACATAACCCAATCTCTAGTTGGCTTAAACTTGCAGCTGAAGGGCGTATCATTGAAGCCGCTGAATTGTCCCATCACACCAATAGTTTACCCGAAATATGTGGCCGTGTTTGCCCCCAAGATAAGTTATGCGAAGTCGCTTGTGTACTACATGACGACCATGGTGCAGTGACTATTGGCCACATTGAACGCTATATTAATGATACTGCCTTTGCATTAGGCTGGCGCCCCGACCTTTCTCATGTTTCTCCAGTCAATAAGCGTGTTGCTATTATTGGGGCTGGCCCCGCTGGGCTAGCTTGTGCCGATGTTCTTGTTCGTAATGGTGTCGAGGCTATCGTTTTTGATAAACATCCCGAGATTGGGGGACTACTGACATTTGGTATCCCAGCATTTAAGTTAGAAAAACACGTTATGATGCAGCGACATGAAATTTTGGCAGAAATGGGGGTACAGTTTCAGCTTAATACTGAAATAGGTGTTGACCTCTCGTTAGATGCGCTTCTTAGCACCTATGACGCTATTTTTATTGCTACAGGTGCCTATCAGTCAATTAAAGGGAACCTCTCAACTGAATCAATTCAAGGCGTGTATGAGGCTCTGCCCTATTTAATCGCGAATACCCGTCATTTAATGGCACTACCTGCATCTACAGACCAACCCTACATTGATTTACATAAAAAACGCGTGGTTGTTTTAGGTGGGGGGGATACCGCGATGGATTGCACTCGGAGTGCTATTCGTCAAGGCGCTGCACAGGTTAATTGTGTCTATCGTAGAGATAAAGCAAGCATGCCCGGGTCGCAAAAAGAAATAACGAATGCATTAGACGAAGGTGTTCAATTTTATTTTAATACCCAAGCGACCAAAGTAGCCACCAATGAAAATGGTCAGATTACTGGCATTTATGCTTCTCGAACCCAAAAAGGTGAACTCAAAGATGGGCGTTATCAAGTAGAACTCATTGAAAATTCAAATACTTTTATCGAAGCTGATGTGGTTATTGTTGCTTTTGGTTTTCACCCATACACTCAATCTTGGTTAGCAGAGCAAGATGTTAAGCATAATCAGCACGGTCATATCTTAGCTAGTCATCATACGGGTTTTCCATACCAAACATCCAATCAAAAGATATTTGCAGGGGGAGATGCCATTAGGGGTTCTGACCTTGTAGTCACTGCGATTGCTGATGGCCGCGGAGCAGCTGAAGGAATTTTGCTTTTTCTCGGTGTTTAATTACCGAATAATACTTTAAAGAAAAGAAAAACAGAGGGACTATCCCCTCTGTTGATCGTTATTACTTGATTTCTAAAGTAATGAAAACTGATAAGCCTGTTATTTGACAACTCTTAGTGCAGGTCTACCTTTCGGAGGCCTAGGTGGCTCATCACCTGATGGTTCTTGCGAACTTTCATCAGGAAGGTCAGCTTCATGAACTAAAGTAATATTATCTTCTGGTTCTTCAATATCTTCGACCCCTGAGGATAACTCTGCATCATAAGCAGTCTCAGGTTCAAACATCATACCAGCCCCATTTTCACGTGCATATACCGCCATAATTGCTGACATTGGAACATACACTTGACGCGGCACACCACCAAAACGGGCATTGAAACGCACTTCTTCGTTGGTGATTTCGAAATTACCGACGGCTCGAGGCGCTACATTCAAAACAATTTGCCCATCCCGAGCAAACTCCATAGGAACGTTTACATCGGGAACGGTGACATCAACCACCAAATGCGGAGTCATATCGTTATCAAGTAACCACTCGTAGTGGGCACGTAACAAATAAGGACGACGTGGTGACATTGGTGTCATTTCCATCATTTTTAGCCTCTTCTAATAGGCTGTCTAGACTCGCGCATTTCTTTTTCAGCATCCGTCAATGACGCGCTGAATCCGTCACGGTCAAAAACGCGATCCATATAAAAATGTAAGTATTTGCTGATTGATGGGTTAATTTCAATACCGAGTACAGGTAAGCGCCACAGCAATGGAGCCAAATAGCAATCGACGATGCTAAATTCTTCGCTCATGAAGAAGTCCATTTCAGCAAAAACAGGAGAAACTGCGATCAGCTCTTCAGATAATTGACGGCGGGCATTTGCAGCTTCTTGTGCCGTGCCTTTCTCAATTTTGTCCATCAATGAATACCAGTCATTTTTAATGCGATACATTAATTGACGGCTTGTACCACGTGCAACTGGATAAACAGGCATTAATGGTGGATGAGGAAAACGCTCATCAAGGTATTCCATGATAATATGTGGGTCATAAAGCGTTAGATCACGATCAACCAACGTTGGAACGCTATGGTATGGGTTGAGGTCAATCAAATCTTTATGTTGCTGACCAGGTTCAACATATTCAATTTGAACACTAACTCCTTTTTCAGCCAGAACAATACGTACCTGATGGCTAAAAATGTCAGTTGGGCTAGAGAACAATGTCATTACCGAACGTTTATTAGGAGCGACAGCCATTAAAACCTCCAAAATACAAAATGGACGAAATGTAATTAAGTATTTAATTACCGATTACCCATTTTAAAATCCCCAGTGTCCGTCTTTCATTTATCCATACTGAAAGCCAACACAACCCTCCCGCACAATAAAGGCGAGAAATCCGAAATAAAAAACAGGCACATATTCTAACAGATTTTGTACAGCTTAGGGGGGAAGCATCGAAAAAATCATAAGTATATTTCAATGACAGGTTAAATCACAAAAAAAAATAGTTTTATTAACTAAAAATATACTTATATATGGATTTAAATCCTTGGAGTTGAATCCATACTTTGGTTATTTAATAATAAATAAATGAACTAAATAACACCCAACTAATAATAATTTTAAATTCTAAACTAAATAATTCTTTTTTCTACAAATTATATCAATTTCTTTTTAATCGCTATATTTAATCAAGTATTACCAATATTAATTAATCAAAAACAACAGACAATAAAAAAACCCGCCATAAAGGCGGGTTTTTTCATTAATTTCATGCCCAAAGGGCAATAAATTAACGTTTGGAGAACTGCGGACGACGACGTGCTTTGCGCAGACCCACTTTTTTACGTTCAACAGAACGCGCATCACGGGTAACAAAACCAGCTTTACGCAGATCAGAACGAAGAGTCTCGTCGTAAGCCATCAGTGCACGTGTAATACCGTGACGGATTGCGCCTGCTTGACCTGAAATACCACCACCTTTAACAGTGATGTACAGATCCAGTTTTTCTAACATTTCAACCAGCTCTAACGGCTGACGAACAACCATGCGCGCAGTTTCGCGACCAAAGTATTGTTCCAGTGTACGTTGATTGATTGTGATGTTACCGCTACCCGGCTTAATAAAGACACGAGCAGATGAGCTTTTGCGGCGACCAGTGCCGTAGTATTGATTTTCAGCCATTGCTATAATCCCGATTAAATGTCAAGAACTTGCGGTTGTTGAGCCGCGTGGTTGTGCTCATTACCTGCGTAAACTTTCAGTTTACGGTACATTGCACGACCCAGAGGTCCTTTTGGCAACATGCCTTTAACCGCGATTTCAAGCACACGCTCAGGACTGCGAGCAATCATTTCTTCGAAAGTTGCTTGCTTGATTCCACCTACATGGCCAGTGTGGCGATAGTAGATTTTGTCTTCGCGTTTATTGCCGGTAACAGCAATTTTCTCTGCATTCAGAACGATGATGTAATCACCAGTATCCACGTGCGGAGTGTATTCCGCTTTATGCTTACCGCGTAAACGGCTAGCAATTTCAGTTGCAAGACGGCCTAAAGTTTTGCCATCTGCATCAACAACATACCAGTCGCGTTTTACGGTCTCTGGTTTAGCTGTAAAAGTTTTCATTAAAACTTACCCAATATTGAAGTTACACGTTGGTGAACACTCATGTTCATAAGCTTTCTGAGGTTCACACGACTCTTTGTCCAGTAAACCTACCCCTTCGAGCAGCCTAACTGGCATTAATGCATTATTTTTTGGGAAATAAAAAACAATGCTGTAACGTGGGGTCGCAAGATTATAGAGAAGTCAGCAACAAAAATCGACCCCAAATGCATTTTTTTTACGTTTATTCGAATAAACACCCTAATTTGTACTTAAATTGTGCATTCCAAGGCGTTTACTCGATAAAATACCAATGGTTTATCGACTTAAGGGTTTGTCCACTTAAGCCAAATGTGGGATTTTAAGGTATTCTTCACTTTGCATTTCTTGTAAACGGGACAAACAACGTTGGTATTCAAACGCCAGTAATTGCCCTTGATAAAGCGATTCCATCGGTACTGCTGCATTAATAATTAATTTAACTTTACGCTCATAAAACTCATCAATTAAGGCCAAAAACCTGCGAGCGGAGTTTTCATCGTTCGTACCCATGGCAGGTACATTATATAACAAGATAGTATGGTAACAGTTCGATAAATAGATATAGTCGTTTTGGCTACGAGGCTCTTCGCAAAGCACCTTAAACTCTATTGCTAAAACCCCTTCCGCGGTACGGATCGCCTGCATTTTGCGGTGATTAACTTCTAACACCGGTGATTGTTCACCTTGCTTCCCGGCCAATTTAACAAAAATGTCATCCAAATGTTGACGATTTTCACTATTAATTGGCGACAAGAATAGGTGAGCTTGAGTTAGAGTCCGTAAGCGATAGTCAATCCCTGCATCGACGTTCATTACATCGCAATACTTTTTAATTTGCTCGATCGCAGGTAAAAAACGAGCACGCTGCAAACCATTACGATACAAATCATCAGGAATAATATTCGAGGTAGCCACTAACGTTATACCCCGAGCAAATAACCCCTCAAGTAAAGTACCTAAAATCATTGCATCAGTAATATCAGAGACAAAAAACTCATCAAAGCACAACACGTCAGTGTGTTTTTTAAATTCATCGGCAATAATATCTAACGGGTTTTCTTGCCCCTGTAACGCCATTAAATCTTCTTGTACTTTTTTCATAAAACGATGAAAATGCAAACGAAGTTTACGTGTTCCTGGTAAACTTTCGTAAAACATATCCATTAGCCATGTTTTTCCACGACCCACTCCCCCCCACATATATAACCCTTGTACAGGCACTATCGATGTAGTCGGAGTTTTGCCTAATAAGCGGCTAAAACGTTGCTTTAAACCAGAAGGTTTTTCACTAGGAACAATTGAAGGTGCATTAACGAGGTTCTGATAAATTTTATCTAGGCGTTCGACAGCAAGCTTTTGTACGTCATCAGGCTGATAATTCCCATCAGCTAACGCTTGTTGATAACGCATTGTAGGGCTCATTGGTGACATTAACTGAATAATCCTTAAAAATTTCGGTTTTTTTACCGTTATTTGATATACACTGCCTTTATTATAACCAGATTCAGTTATCATTTAACTTTCGGTTAACGAATCGATATAGAGTAAGGAAATTCAACTTAAGATTCTACCTTTAAGTTCTGAATAACTTTAGTTTAGCTAGTTCAAGTTTTGTGGGTTTTCTCATCACTTAATTGTCAAATTACAATATGTTGAAATGCTTTACTTGACGCTTACATGCAACTTGAATTATTTAAGGTATAGTAACGGTAACGACACTTAATTTCTGCGAACATTGAATCTGTGAACATTGAAGTAATGAAGGAGTCAGCATGACCTGGGAGTATGCATTAATAGGATTAATTGTTGGTTTTATCATCGGCGCACTAGTTGTCCGTTATGGTAACCCAAAACTTCGCCAACAAAAAACAGCGCAAGCTGAGTTAGACAAAAAAAGCACTGAACTTGAAGAGTACCGTAAAGAGCTTGTTAGCCATTTTGCTCGCAGCGCAGAACTATTGGATAAAATGGCGCGTGACTACCGTCAACTGTATCAACACATGGCACAAAGTTCGTCTGAATTGATGCCTGATATGCCTGCACAAGATAACCCATTTAACTATCGCTTAACGGAGTCTGAGGCAGATAACGACCAAGCACCAGTTAAAATGCCACCAAGAGATTACTCTGATGGCGCATCAGGCTTGTTCCGCCCTCTTGAAGAGAAAGAAAAGTAATTTTCTTCGTTTATCACCAGTAAGTGCCACTTACTGGTGATTCCTTATAACATTCACTGAATTTTATTATTCCACCTGTATCTTCTGCTTTTAAATACTCATTTAATAAATCTGAACAAAATTTCCATCTAAATGTAACTTAATGATTTATTTAGCAACTGTATAGAAGTTAAAGTTTCACTTAAGTTGCATGTAAATAGATGTAAAAGAATGGATATTCGCTACCCGTAAAGGGAACTTTTGCGCATAATCTATAGTCATAGTCTTCAGTAAAATTGAATCTGATACCAACCAATATCTCAACTCATTGTGTTACTCCCAAAAATGTATCCACAGTGAATTGATAATTATTTTTGAGAGAATCGACTAAATTATGAAAAGAAAAAACTTTTTTCTTACCGCTGTAGCAATGAGCCTAGGGTTATCATTAGCCGCTATTCCTGCCGTTAGCAGTGCAGCATTACCCGCTTCATTACCCGTAACAGCACAAAGTCAAAATTTACCAAGCCTAGCCCCAATGCTTGAAAAAGTATTACCCGCAGTGGTCAATATTCATGTATCAGGGACTCGTGTACAAAATCAACAAATTCCTGAAGAGCTAAAATTCTTTTTTGGCCCAAATGTTCCATCACAACAACAAAGCGTGCGCCCATTTGAAGGGCTTGGTTCCGGTGTAATTATTGATGCAGAACAAGGGTATATTTTAACTAATAACCATGTAATTGATGGTGCGGACAAAATTCAAATCCAATTAAATGATGGTCGTGAAATCGCGGTAAAATTGATTGGTAAAGACCCACAAACAGATATCGCATTACTGAAAATCACGAATAACAAAGATATTAAAAACTTAACGGCTGTTAGCATTGCAGATTCAGATAAACTACGTGTTGGTGATTTTGCTGTCGCAGTTGGTAACCCATTTGGGTTAGGCCAAACGGCAACTTCAGGGATTATCTCAGCATTAGGTCGTAGTGGATTAAATCTTGAAGGTTTGGAAAACTTTATCCAAACAGATGCCTCAATTAACCGTGGTAACTCAGGTGGTGCATTAGTTAACCTAAATGGTGAGCTAATTGGTATTAATACTGCAATATTAGCCCCTGGTGGCGGTAATATCGGTATCGGTTTTGCTATCCCAAGTAATATGGCTAAAAACCTAAGTGAACAACTGATTAAACATGGGGAAGTTAAACGCGGTATTTTAGGAATTAAAGGTACGGAGATGAACTCCGATATCGCAAAAGCATTTAACATTGATGCACAACGCGGTGCCTTTGTAAGTGAAGTTATTCCTAAATCATCTGCTGCTAAAGCGGGTATTAAATCTGGTGACGTCTTAGTCTCAGTTGATGGTAAACGTATTAACAGTTTCGCTGAGTTGAGAGCTAAAATTGGTACTAGCCAAATAGGTAAAGAAATTACCATTGGCTTAATCCGCTCTGGTAAACCAATTGATGTCAAAGTGGTATTAGAGAACGATGAAGGTACGGCAACTAAAGCAGAAAAACTAAGTGAATCCTTATTAGGTGCAACTATTTCTAATGCAATTATCAGTAATACCAAAGGTGTCCAAGTAGATAGCGTGGCTCCAAAATCACCTGCGGCTGCAATTGGCCTAATGAAAGGTGACTTAATCTTTGGTGTCAATGACTCACGTGTGGAGACCATTGACCAATTCCGTAAAATTATTGACGGTAAGCCACCAGTGCTGGCAATGAAAGTATTGCGTGATGGGGAAACCTTGTATCTATTAATGAAAAATTAATTTATTAAACTCCATCTTAAAATCAATAAAACAGGTACAGTATCACTCTGCTGTGCCTGTTTTTTTATGTTATGCTCAAGGGTACGTTGAAAAAATAACTGAATGTTCGATATTTTATGGTTAAGAAGCTAACTTTATCCGTCATGCTTGGCCTGTTAACTGCATTGATTATTATCGTTGCGGTTCCTTCGTTGCGTCCTCAAGGCTTAGCTGACTTACTGTATGGTAAAACAAATAGCGAACCCGTCAGTTATAATAAAGCTGTGCGCCGTGCGGCTCCAGCTGTAGTGTATGTGTATAGTAGTTCCAAGGGCAGTTTTTCCCAATCTGGTCGTGAACTAAAATCTCTCGGTTCTGGCGTAATCATGAGCCCAAATGGCTATATCATTACGAATAAACATGTTGTTGATAACCCAGACCAAATCCTTGTAGCCTTACAAGATGGCGCTATCTTTGATGCCTTGTTAGTCGGTTCGGATTCATTAACTGACCTCGCAGTGCTTAAGATAGACGCAGACAACCTGTCTGTAATCCCCATTAACACCAAGCGTGTTACCCATGTTGGTGACGTCGTTCTTGCTATTGGTAACCCCTATAATATTGGTCAAACCGTCACCCAAGGTATTATTAGCGCAACTGGCCGTGTAGGGCTAAGCTCAACACGCCGACAAAACTTCCTACAAACTGATGCTTCAATTAATTCAGGTAACTCAGGTGGTGCATTAATCAATACTGAAGGGGAATTAGTTGGTATTAACACGCTTTCATTTACCGCAGGCCAAGGTATTAGCTCTGAAGGGCTAAGTTTTGCTATTCCAACGGCACTAGCGACTAAAATCATGGATAAACTAATCCGTGATGGTCGGGTGATCCGTGGTTACATTGGGATCACCGCCCGCGAACTACCACAAATTAGGTCAAACAATAATAATATCAATCAAATACAAGGTTTACGTGTTTTCCAAGTGGCTCCGAATGGGCCTGCCGCCAAAGCGGGGATTTTGCAAGGTGATATTGTTTTATCCGTTGATGGTAAGCCTGCCATTTCGGCGGCAGAAACCATGGATTTAGTGGCTGAAATTCGCCCCGGAAGTAAAGCCGCAGTACAAATATTACGGGATGGCGAAGTCAAAAATATTGATGTTATTATTGAGGAAATCCCTGAAGGCCAAGCGGGTTAATTTATTCATTCTCTTTGTAATAAAAAAGGTTGTTCCATTCGAAGAACAACCTTTTTTGGGTTTAACTAAGTCAATAGGTTTACTACCGACCTGTGCTAACAATATGACTAATCGTCAGAATGTACTCGCTGAATATCGGCACCTAAACCACGTAATTTATCTTCAATGTGCTCATAGCCGCGGTCAATATGGTAGATACGGTCAACCGTCGTAGTCCCCTCGGCTATACAACCCGCAATAACTAAACTTGCTGAAGCGCGTAAATCTGTTGCCATCACTTGGGCGCTGGTCAGTTTTTCAACGCCATGACACAACACAGTATTACTTTCAATTTCAGCATGAGCGCCCATTCGGATCAACTCTGGAATATGCATGAAACGGTTTTCAAAAATCGTTTCGGTGATCATCCCTGCACCATCAGCAACAAGGTTGAGCAAACTAAATTGTGCCTGCATATCCGTTGGGAAACCTGGGTGTGGTGCTGTACGTAAAGTAACTGCTTTCGGGCGTTTACCTTCCATATCTAAGCTAATCCAGTCATCCCCTAATTCGATTTTCGCACCAGCTTCACGTAATTTAGCTAATACAGCATCAAGTGTATCTGGGCGTGCATTACGACAAATCACTTTCCCACGAGAAACTGCGGCGGCGATTAAAAATGTCCCTGTTTCGATACGATCAGGTAGAACTTGGTAGACACCGCCACCTAAGCGCTTAACCCCCTCAATCACAATACGGTCAGTACCTGCACCTGTAATTTTGGCACCAAGGGTATTAAGGAAATTAGCAGTATCTTCAATTTCTGGCTCACGAGCCGCATTTTCAATCGTTGTCGTACCTTCAGCCAACGTTGCTGCTGTCATAATAGAAACAGTCGCACCCACACTGACTTTGTCCATCACAATGCATGCGCCTTTCAAACGGCCGTCTACTGTTGCTTTTACATAACCATCTTCTAGAACAATATTTGCGCCTAATTGTTCTAAACCAGAGATATGTAAATCAACAGGGCGCGCACCGATAGCACAACCACCTGGTAAAGAAACTTCACCATGACCAAAACGCGCGACTAATGGTGCCAATGCCCAAATAGAAGCACGCATCGTTTTAACCAAATCATAAGGTGCACAATAAGTTGTCACAGTGCTGGCATCGACATACACAGAACCATTACGCTTAACTTTCGTACCAAGCTGATTCAGTAATTTAATGGTGGTATCAATGTCCCTTAAATGAGGGACATTCTGAATTTCTACTGGCTCTTCAGCCAATAAAGCAGCGAACAAGATTGGTAATGCCGCATTTTTTGCGCCAGATATAGTCACCTCACCCTCTAACCGGGTTGGCCCTTTAACTAAAAACTTATCCATTCAAGTGTTCTCGTATGTCGAATTTTACAGGCTGTTCGCTTAGGCTTTGAAATCAAAGACCACTAAGTTTACGATCGCGCTCCCATTGCGCAGGGGTGTACGCTTTAATTGATAAAGCATGAATGCGGTTATCCGCAATATACTCCATCAAAGGCGCATAAATTGCTTGCTGTTGCTTAACACGGCTCATGCCGTCAAACATGTCACCGACGGCAATAACCTGAAAGTGGCTGCCATCACCAGTAACAATAGCCTCATCCAGAGACAGCTTATCCATCAATACTTGCTTAATTTCGTTGGTATCCATAATGACTCAATTTTATTAATTATTTGTGATTTATAATATTACCCTAACTCACCATGTTTCGTTGCCTATATCAAAACATCGTAATCGGAGCAGTCAAGGCAAGACCCTATCCTAAAGGATTAAGCTTAACACTTAAACCAAAGAAAACGCCTCTCGAGCTGAAAAGCACATAGAGGCGCTTATTTTTACATAACTTGACTTAGTTTAGGACATTTAACCTAACTCGCAATCACCGTTTGAACCCCATATAGTTCAATCAATGTTTTCAAGTTCTCACTAATACCAGTAATACTCAGCGAGCGGTTCTTAGCTTGGAACTCGCCTTTTAAACGAACTAGCATCGCAAGACCTGCAGAGTCAACATGTGTTAAACCGGATACATTGATATTACCTATGCTTTCTAGTAATACCGTCTTTTTATCCCAAAACACCATTAAAGAATCGCGGTCTAACGTCCCCGTTAGATGCAATGTCATTTCTGTTTGTTCCCATGCTAACGGGTGGCTCATATTACTTTTTCTCTTCTAAAGTAATCGGGGCTTTTGCGCTAGCTTCTAACTGTTTTGTTAGGCCATCAACGCCTTGCTTACGTAAAATATCACCCCATTCATTTTGTTTGGTGGTGATCATGCTCACGCCTTCTGCAATCATGTCGTACGCTTGCCAGTAACCTGTTTTACTATTTTTACGCCATTGGAAATCTAGACGTACAGGTGGGCGACCATTGGTGTCAACGATTGTTACACGGATAGCAACAATGTTTTTATCCCCGGTAGGTTGCTCTGGTGCAATCTGATAAGTTTGCCCATGATACATCGCTAATGCCTGGCCATAAACCTGTTCTAGATAAGCTTCGAATGCTTTGAAGTAAGCTTCACGCTGCGCTGGGGTTGCACCTTTATAGTAGGTGCCTAACACTAAAGCGCCCGCATATTTAATTTGAACATAAGGCAAAAGCTCTTCACGAACAATCGTTCTTAAATACTCAGGATCTTGCTTAATTTTCGGCTGTTCTGCTTTTAATCGATTAAAAGTTTTCGCTGCCGCTTCATCCATTAATTTATAAGGGTTGGTTTGGTCTACCGCCATAGCAAATGGAGCAATAACAAGCATGGCAACCATCATTAAACGTTTAAACATAATTAATTCCTTTACTATTCAAAGAGAGCTTCAAATTACTCTGTCGCTGGCTCTGTACCTTGACTATCACCACTCTTATACAAGAACTGTCCGATGAGATCCTCTAGCACCATGGCAGGCTTAGTGTCTTCTAGACGCCCGCCATTTTTCAATATTGCAATACCTAACTCTTCATCATCTGGGCCAATATTCATTGCGATATATTGCTCCCCTAGTAACCCAGAAGTACGAATTGAAAGTGAGCTAGAGTCAGGAATATTGTCGTACTCGCTCAATAAATCAATTTTAACTTCGGGAATATAGTTTTTTTTGTCTAAAGTGATACTGGCAACTCGACCAATAACCACCCCACCGACTTTAATTGGTGAGCCTTCTTTTAAACCTCCAATGTTTTCAAAAGAGGCAGAGATTTGGTAGGTAGATTGGCTCCCAATCGACTTCAAATCAGCAACTTTTAAACACAAAAAAATGATTGCGGCTATCGCCAGCAACATAAAACAACCCACCCATATTTCACTTTTTTTACTTTGCATGACTTAGTTCCCAAACATCAGTGCGGTAAGTACGAAATCCAGTCCTAAAACAGACAATGATGCATGCACAACGGTTCGTGTTGTTGCTTGACTTATCCCTTCAGAAGTGGGGATTGCATCATAGCCATTAAATAGCGCTATCCAAGTTACTGTTAAAGCAAAAACTAAGCTTTTAATCACACAGTTAACCAAATCTAGCCGCCAATCAATTGAGGATTGCATTGACGCCCAGAAAAAACCTTCATCGATACCCTTCCAATCAACCCCAACCAATGCGCCGCCTAAGATACCGACAGCAACAAAAATCAGTGATAACAATGGCATACTAATAAAGCCAGCCCAAAAACGCGGAGCAATGACTCGCCTTAAAGGGTCAACTGCCATCATTTCAAGGCTAGAGATTTGTTCAGTTGCTTTCATTAGACCAATTTCGGCCGTTAATGCTGACCCTGCCCGCCCAGCAAATAATAGAGCTGTCACAACAGGACCAAGTTCACGTAATAGGGAAAGCGCCACCATCATCCCTAAGCTTGCCTCTGCACTAAATGTTGTCAGGACAAGGTAACCTTGTAACCCAAGAACCATTCCAATAAACAAACCTGAAACAGCAACTATCAGTAAAGACTGTACGCCAATGGCATACAATTGTTTCATCAATAATGGCCACTGTTTACGAAACTCTGGTTTGCCAAGTAAAGCGCGAAACAGCATATAACCAGCTCGACCAAACGCAGAAAAAATATCAATCCATCGGCGTCCGAAGGCTGCGATCGCCTTTATTATCATCTTATTTTACCCTAATAAATCAGCCAGATAATCATTGGCGGGAAAACGGAATGGTACCGGACCATCGGCAATACCATCAAGGAATTGCCGCACACGGGGATCTCGATTTTCACGTAATTCATCCCCTGAGCCATGTGCAATAACATGCTGCTGCGCAACAATATATGCTTTATCAGCGATGCTCAACACTTCTGGAACATCATGGGATACAACGACACATGTTACCCCAAGTGCTTGATTAAGCTCATCGATCAGTTTGACTAAAACCCCCATTGTTATCGGATCTTGCCCCACAAAAGGTTCATCAAACATAATTAAATCAGGATCAAGAGCAATTGCCCGAGCTAAAGCCGCACGTCGCGCCATACCACCAGATAACTCAGACGGCATTAGCTTTGCTGCGCCACGTAACCCGACGGCTTCTAATTTCATCATTACCGTAGTATGAATCAAAGATTCCGATAAATTAGTATGTTCACGCAGTGGAAAAGCGACGTTATTAAATACGTCCATATCCGTAAATAAAGCACCTGACTGGAATAACATGCTCATTTTTTTACGTGATTGGTACAGCTTTGAACGTGACAAACTAGGAATGTTGTCACCATCAAACCAAATTTCACCTTCATTTGGTCTTAATTGACCACCAATCAAGCGCAGCAGTGTGGTTTTACCGATCCCTGATGGCCCCATAATCGCCGTAATTTTCCCACGAGGAACTGTTAGGTTAATATTTTCAAATATTTTCCGACTTCCTCGAGTAAAGGACATGTTCCGAACTTCAATTAAGTTGTCTGTCTGTGCTTGCATTGTTAAATAACTCGTTATACATCGTGCTTGAATATTTTTTATCCG
The DNA here is from genome assembly GCF_044006275.1 of Providencia sp. 2024EL-00732. NCBI lineage: Bacteria > Pseudomonadati > Pseudomonadota > Gammaproteobacteria > Enterobacterales > Morganellaceae > Providencia > Providencia sp. 2024EL-00732. The sequence goes on from NZ_JBIPDG010000002.1 coordinate 19,833, forward strand.
TTCAGATGTTACCGAAAGATAAACTGAAAATCGTCAAATATCACAACCAAATAGAATTTATAGTATTATAGCGTCGAAAATGTGACTTTTAGTGTTACAACTGTATATTTATATAAATGAAACAGGCTATAAACAATAGTATTTACTTATAATCAGTAAAAATTATCAGTAAAAACAGCAGACAGCTCTTAGAATTCCGTAATTTATTGTACTTAAGAATACGCGAATTTACCCATGTTTTTTTGGTCCAAGATGCTATGGGATCTCACTTTACATACCAATTAAACATCGTCTCGCAATGAAATAACAATTAGACGCAAAACTATCCTTAAAGATAGCTTAACAGACAAAATACTTACTGATACTAAGTATTCGTTATACAATTTAATTCCGCTTATCCGATTAACTTAAAAGCTACGCATGGAACTAGAAATGTCAAACTTCGATTTTCAGAAAGTAGGTAAAGAAGTTCTCCATATCGAACACGAAGGTATAAAAAACCTTGAGCAATACATCAATACAGACTTTGACCGCGCTTGCCAGCTTATTTTTGGCTGTGAAGGGAAAGTCGTCGTTATGGGGATGGGAAAATCGGGGCATATTGGCCGTAAAATTGCCGCTACACTCGCAAGTACAGGGACACCTTCGTTTTTTGTTCACCCCGGAGAGGCCAGCCATGGTGACCTCGGGATGATTACCCATAAAGATGTCGTGTTAGCTATTTCCAACTCCGGTGAATCAGGGGAGATTTTAGCTTTACTTCCTGTTTTAAAAAGAATTAAGGTTCCCTTAATCTGTATGACCAACAACCCTGATAGTAATATGGGGAAATATGCTGATGTCCATTTGTGTATAAAAGTGCCACAAGAAGCGTGCCCTCTAGGACTTGCACCAACCACGAGTACGACTGCAACACTGGTCATGGGTGATGCACTCGCGATAGCCTTGTTAACCGCTCGAGGTTTTACAGCTAATGACTTTGCACTTTCTCACCCAGGCGGCGCACTAGGGCGCAAACTTTTACTCTTAGTTCGTGATTTAATGAATACGGGTGATGATATCCCCCATATTCCTAAAAGCGCGTCTTTGCGTGAGGCTTTAGTCGAAATTACACGCAAAAAACTTGGAATGACCGTTATTTGTGATGACAACATGAATATTGAAGGCATTTTCACTGATGGGGATTTACGCCGTATATTTGATATGGGTATTGACTTAAATAATGCTAAAATTGCCGACTTGATGACCCCTGGAGGTATCCGCGTTTCTCCAAATCTGTTGGCTGTTGAAGCCCTTAATTTAATGCAATCTAAACATGTTACATCTTTATTAGTTGCCGATGGTAATCAATTAGTGGGTGTGCTACATATGCATGATTTGCTTCAAGCGGGTGTTGTATAACATAAGGAAATACAATGAGTTCGGGAAATATAGAAACCTGCTATGGCCCTGTTGCCAACGCCATACTCACAAAAGCAGCAAAAGTGAAATTACTGATCTGCGATGTGGATGGTGTAATGTCTGATGGTTTGATTTATATGGGAAATAATGGCGAAGAGCTTAAAGCTTTTAATGTTCGTGATGGCTATGGTATCCGCTGCCTATTAACATCAAATATTGAAGTTGCCATTATCACAGGTAGAAAAGCCAAACTCCTTGAAGATAGAGCACAAACACTAGGCATTACATATCTTTACCAAGGGCAAAGCGATAAGCTTTTGGCGTATCAGCAACTGTTAGATACACTACAACTATCAGATGAACAAATAGCTTATATTGGGGACGATCTGATCGACTGGCCAGTTATGGCAAAAGTAGGCTTATCTGTCGCCGTAGCGGATGCACATCCGTTGTTACTGCCAAAAGCTGATTACATCACCCGACTTGGTGGTGGCAAAGGTGCAGTCCGCGAACTTTGTGACCTTATTCTTCTTTCTCAAGGTAAATTGGAAGAAGCGAAAGGTTTATCAATATAACGAATAGATTAAATTCATGAGCAATGCGAAGAAGTGGTTAATCATTATTTTATCCTTGATTGCATTAGGGCTTATTGGCTGGAACTTAGCCGGTAATGATGCTATTAACCCAGAGGATAAAGTAATTAATGATGGGCAACCTAATTATCAAACTGATGATTCGGTGACTTTTGTCTATAATCCAGCGGGAAATTTAGCTTATAAGCTCGTATCAGATAAAATAGATAACTACACTGAAGGGAAAATCACTTGGTTTTCAAAACCTGTTTTAACCACTTATAACGAGGCAGGTCAGCCTACATGGACGGTCAAAGCCTTCAAAGCCAGATTAACAAACGATAGAATTCTCTATCTATATAGTGATGTTCAGGTCGATAGCTTAACTAAAGAGTCACAGATCCAACGAATTACAACTGAAAGTGCAGTTGTCAATTTGACAACACAAGACGTTTCATCTGACGATAAAGTGACCATTATTGGACACGGTCTAAATTCAACGGGCTTGAAAATGAAGGGGAACCTCCGTACAAGAACGGCTGAATTAATCGAAGATGTAAAAACTCATTATGTGTTACAACCAGAAGAGCATTAAAATGAATCAAGTAACTAAGAAGCGTTTTATTCAAGGGGCTGTTGCCAGTGCAATGTTAGCTCTTAGCCTACCTGCGGTAGCACTGAAAAGCGATACACAGCAGCCAATGACGATTAATTCGGTCAAACAATCTCTTGATTTAGAAAAAAACGTCACCACCTTTACAGATGACGTGATCATTAAACAAGGCTCAATTGATATTCGAGCCAATAAAGTGGTTGTGACTCGTCCAAGCAGTGACTCTGATAAAATAATTGTTGAAGCGTTTGGTAGCCCAGTCACGTTTTATCAATTACAAGATGATGGTAAACCAATTAAAGGGCATGCAAGTAAGGCACGCTATGAGGTTGATAAGCAGCTCGTTACACTAACGGGTAATGCATACCTCGAGCAATTAGATAGCAATATCCAAGGTGATAAAATCACCTATTTGGTGCCGACGCAACAAATGGAAGCATTTAGTGATAAGGGCAAACGCGTAACAACCGTGTTACTCCCAGCACAATTGCAAGAAAAAGGCCCAGCGGCGAAAAATTCATCAGCAACTACGAGTAAGAGTAAATAATCGTTATGGCGACACTAACCGCGGAAAATCTGGCAAAAGCCTATAAAAAACGCAAGGTTGTTGAAGATGTAAGCCTTGAAGTTAAATCAGGCGAAATTGTTGGCTTACTAGGGCCAAATGGTGCTGGTAAAACAACAACCTTTTATATGGTGGTCGGCATTGTTCAGCGGGATGCAGGCAAAATTTTGATTGATGGCGAAGACATCAGCCTCCTACCGCTACATGAACGTGCGCGTCGCGGTATTGGCTACCTTCCTCAGGAAGCCTCTATTTTCCGTCGCCTAAGCGTTTATGATAACCTGATGGCTGTATTAGAGATCCGCGAAGATTTGAATTCACAGCAACGCAAACAGCGTGCTGAAGAACTGATGGAAGAATTCAGTATCACCCATCTTCGTGACAGCCTAGGGCAGTCTCTATCAGGAGGTGAGCGCCGTCGTGTAGAAATAGCGCGTGCACTGGCAGCGAACCCCAAATTTATTTTATTAGATGAGCCCTTCGCTGGGGTTGACCCAATTTCAGTGCTCGATATCAAAAAGATTATTCAGCACTTAAGGGATTATGGCCTTGGCGTTCTAATTACAGACCATAACGTACGCGAAACATTAGATGTCTGCGAAAGAGCTTACATTGTGAGCCAAGGGCACCTGATTGCTCATGGTACGCCAACCATGATCTTAGAAAATGAACAAGTGAAACGGGTATACTTAGGTGAAGGTTTCCGGTTATAAATTACGTGTCAGCTTTCTTTTTCAAGGAGAATAAAACACTTTCATGAAGCAAAGTTTGCAGCTTAGAGTTAGTCAACAACTTGCAATGACACCCCAATTGCAGCAGGCTATTCGCCTGTTGCAACTGTCTACACTTGAGCTGCAACAAGAAATCCAACTAGCGTTAGAAACTAACCCGCTTCTTGAACAAGAAGAATTAAATTCTGAAACCGAATCTATTGAATCTCTGAGTGATAATACTGACAGCAGTGAACTTGATACCAAAGACGCACTTGAAAACCAAGACATGCCTAATGAGCTTCCTTTGGATGCTGATTGGGATGAAATCTACACAGCGGGTACGCCTTCAGGCACCACTAATGATTACAGTTATGATGAATTACCCGTTTATCAAGGTGAAACCACACAGACTTTACAAGATTACCTAATATGGCAGTCTGAGCTGACGCCCTTTACTGATACAGACCGTGCGATAGCCACCTCAATTATTGATTCAATTGATGATTCAGGTTATCTCACCACTACAATTTCTGATATACATGAAGGAATTGCTAACCCTGAAATTAGCTTAGAAGAAGTTGTCGCTGTTTTAAAACGAATTCAACATTTCGACCCATTAGGCGTCGCCGCTCAAGATTTAAAAGAATGTTTACTGATTCAGCTTTCGTTATACCCCAAAGAAACCAACGGGCTACAAGAAGCCAAACTAATTATTAGCAACCACATTGATTTGCTTGCAAATCGTGACTTTAGGCAACTCAGTAAATTAACGCGTCTAAAAGAAGATGCGTTAAAAACCGCCATCGATTTGATCTTAACGCTTAACCCTAAACCAGGCCAATCCATTAATACTGGGGAATCAGAATACGTAATTCCTGATGTTTTAGTGAAAAAAATAGCAGGACACTGGCAAGTTGAGCTAAATACAGATAGCATCCCTAAACTGAGTATTAATAATCATTATGCTTCTATGGCTAATAATTCAGCGAATGAGGATGACACACAGTATATTCGTAGCCATCTTCAAGAAGCAAAATGGTTAATAAAAAGCCTAGAAAGCCGTCATGAAACACTATTAAAAGTGGCGACTTGTATTGTGGAACAGCAACAAGAATTCTTTGAGCTGGGTGAAGAGTATATGAAACCAATGATATTGGCTGATATTGCCTATCAGGTCGATATGCACGAATCAACCATCTCTCGAGTGACAACTCAAAAGTTTCTCCATAGCCCGCGAGGCATTTTTGAGTTGAAATATTTTTTCTCCAGCCATGTCAGTACGGATACAGGTGGCGAAGCCTCCTCAACCGCAATTCGAGCGTTGGTGAAAAAATTGGTTGCTGCAGAAAACCCTGCAAAACCATTGAGTGACAGTAAATTGACGAGTATGCTGGCCGAACAAGGCATTCAAGTGGCTCGTAGAACTGTCGCTAAGTATCGTGAATCGTTATCTATTCCGCCCTCAAACCAGCGTAAACAACTGGTTTAATTGATAAAATAAGGAAGGTTGTATGGAATTTCAGATTACTGGACACAATATTGAAGTTACTCCAGCATTGCGCGAAACTGTTGAGAAAAAACTCAAAAAATTAGAGCAATTGTTTGATCGTATTAATAGTATCCAAGTTGTCTTGAAAGTTGAAAAAGTTCAGCAAATTGCTGAAGCAACCGTGCAAGTCAATGGAGCGGATCTCCATGCATCAGCGGAAGAAAACGACATGTACGCAGCTATCGACTTACTTGTCGATAAACTGTCGCGCCAATTAACTAAGCACAAAGAAAAACTGAGACAACACTAATACATTTATCCGGCTAGCAACTGAGCCGATGAATGTTTCGAACCAGATGGTGGCATACACCATCTGGTTTTGTAGTCCTAAGTGAACAATAAAATGAATAGTGATATAGAAATCCAGTTAAGCGTTGTTTTATCATCAGCCTGTACACGTAATAATGTTGTGTGCACGAGTAAAAAAAGAGCCTTAGAAATTATTAGTGAGCTGGCTGCCGTTGAATTGGAATTACCTGAAAATACGGTATTTGAAGCATTATTAACCAGAGAAAAAGTAGGAACGACAGGTATTGGCGGTGGAATTGCCATTCCTCATGGAAAGCTAAGCGAAGGTGATAGCGCACGCGCTGTCGGTGTATTTTTACACTTAGAGGAACCAATTGCTTTTGATGCAATTGATAATCAGCCTGTAGACCTGCTTTTCGCGTTACTGGTGCCATCTGACCAATGTAAAACGCACCTACATACATTGTCACTTATCGCTAAAAAACTAGCAGATAAAACATTGTGCAAGCGCTTACGCAGCGCACAAAGCGATGATGAGCTATACAGTATAATTATAGAGTAAATGATAAATTATGTTTCTTGTCATAGCTAAATGATATTATTATGATTTCTAATGTAGAAATGGCAAGATACCGCTTATCAAGAAACACATCATTAGGAAACAAAAGGGAGTAAGCTCATGGTGCTGATGATTGTCAGCGGCCGTTCCGGTTCGGGAAAATCCGTTGCCTTACGTGCGCTGGAAGATATGGGTTTCTATTGTGTGGATAACCTACCGGTTGTATTACTACCGGAGCTAGCTAATTCATTGGCTGATCGTAATATTTCAGCAGCAGTGAGCATTGACGTGCGTAATATGCCCGACAATCCAGAAATCTTCGAAGAGGCTATTGATAAACTACCATCAAGCTTCTCTCCTCAGCTATTGTTTCTGGATGCCGATCGCAACACCCTTATTCGCCGTTACAGTGATACTCGCAGGTTGCATCCTCTTTCGAGTAAAAACCTTTCTCTTGAAAGCGCGATAGATGAAGAAAATGAATTGCTAGAGCCACTGCGCTCTCGAGCAGACTTAGTTATTGATACCTCTGAGATGTCAGTCCATGAGTTAGCTGAGATGCTAAGAACACGTTTAATGGGCAAACGTGAGCGTGAGCTAACCATGGTGTTTGAGTCTTTTGGCTTCAAGCACGGTATTCCTATCGATGCTGACTATGTGTTTGACGTGCGCTTTTTACCAAACCCACACTGGGACCCCAAATTGCGCCCAATGACAGGTCTTGACCGCCCTGTTGCCGCATTTTTAGATAGGCATACTGAAGTGCATAACTTTATTTATCAGACTCGTAGCTACTTGGAGTTATGGTTACCTATGCTCGAAACCAATAACCGCAGTTATTTGACCGTGGCGATTGGCTGTACGGGCGGTAAGCACCGTTCTGTTTATGTTGCAGAGCAACTTGCCGATTATTTCCGTTCCCGTGGCAAAAATGTACAATCTCGCCACAGAACACTGGAAAAACGTAAATAAATGGCAGTAAAAGCCACTATTACACTAAAAAATCGGCTCGGTATGCATGCAAGGCCGGCTATGTTACTCTATGATTTAGTTAAACAATTTAACTCAAAGGTTATTTTGCGTAATAATAGCCAAATTGAGGCTGAGGCCGATAGCGTTATTGCGATGTTGATGTTAGACTCGGAACAAGGTAGTAAGATTGATATTGAGGTTAGCGGCCCCGATGAAAATCAGGCTTTATCCGCAATTATTAACCTGTTCGAAAGCGGGTTTGATGAAATTTGAGAAACAATAGTCAAGCTAAGCTGTAACAATAAAATTTCAATCTGCGTATTTTTACAAAGGCAGGCTTAGAGATCGTGATCGCGATCTCTTCCCTTTAAAGCGTATAGCGCCTAATATTTTAAACAAATTTATTTACAGCGACACCCCCTACCTTTTGGGTGGGGGGTGTTTGCTTTGTACGTCTCTATTGGAGTGTGGTATGACAAAGCCAACAATTATTATCAATGATTTAGATGCTGAACGCTTGGATGCACTGATGGAACAGCCGGCTTATGCGGGCACACCTGTTGCAGAAGCACTCAATGATGAACTTGACCGTGCGGATATTCTTAGCCCACAAGAAATCCCAGCAGATGTCGTCACAATGAACAGTACCGTTCGCTTTTTAGATTTAATCAGTAATGAAGAGCATACGCGTACACTCGTTTACCCGGCTTCCTTAAAAGATAGCGCTGAACAATTATCAGTAATGGCGCCTATCGGTGCTGCACTGTTAGGTTTACATGTTAATGATGAAATCAGCTGGGAATTACCTAACGGCGTGCAAACTCGAGTTCGAGTACTAGAAATCGTTTATCAGCCAGAAGCAGCCGGTGAATTTCATCGTTAATGTTTATGGCAATAGAATTAAGGGGAGTTTAGCGGAACACACTGTTGGCTAAAGCCTCTGACCTATTCAAGCACTCATCTGAGTGCTTTTTTTGTACTGACTACTTTGCAGAGCAAGTTACACTTGTAACCCCCCTTTCCTACTTTAACCACTAAACCTATATAGCTAAACAGTGATAAAAATAGGCGCTGAGAATAGCGACTGCAATATGACACGCTGATGCTATTCAAATAATAAATTTAAAATCAACTAATTAACAGAATTCTTTATACTAAAATAAAACGCCTAATAAAATATATTAGGCGTTTTATTGTCAAACCGTTAGTAATAAGAGGCGTGTTACTCCCCAGCAATGCTCATTTCGGGGATCAAGACTGAACCACACTGAATATTGCTACGAGTTTCGATATCATCCGCAATAGTCACCATATTTGCCCACATATCTTTTAGATTACCGGCGATAGTGATCTCGCTTACAGGATATTGGATTTCCCCATTTTCTACCCAAAAACCTGAAGCACCACGCGAATAATCACCGGTAATGCCGCTCACACCTTGCCCCATTAACTCGGTCACGATTAAGCCTGTCCCCATTTGCTTGAGTAGCCCATCAAAAGAAAGACCTTGCCCTGCTATGCGCCAGTTATGAATTCCCCCCGCATGCCCGGTACTTTGTAAGCCCAGTTTTCTTGCTGAATAGCTAGTCAGCAACCAAGTTTGCAGAACGCCATCTTCCACAATATTGCGCTCAACGGTGCGTACCCCTTCACTATCAAATGGCGAAGAGGCTAACCCACCAATTAAATGCGGCTGCTCATTAATGGTTAACCAACTAGGCAGAATCTGCTTTCCTAGGCTGTCTAACAAAAATGACGACTTACGATAAATGCTACTGCCACTAATCGCCCCAACGAGGTGACCAAATAACCCTGTGGCGACTTCTGCAGCAAAAATCACGGGAGCCTTCATTGTTGGTAATTTTCTTGGTGATAAACGTGACAATGTGCGACGGGCGCATTCTTGACCTACCCATTCAGGGGATTGCAGTGCATCTATGCTACGGCCAATCGTATAAGCGTAATCCCGTTCCATCTGACCATTTTGTTCCGCAATTACACAGCTAGACATCGAATAACGGCTCGAACAATAGCTTTGCAGCATACCATGGGAATTACCAAATACACGGACACCGTAGTGACCATTAAAACTTCCACCTTCGGTATTTACAATGCGTGAGTCTGCATTTAGCGCTGACATTTCTGCCACAGAGGCTAAGCGAATAGCTTCTTCAGGTGAAAATTCAGTAGCTTGAAATAGCTTGAGATCAGGTGCATCAAAGGCCAATAATGACTTTTCAGCAGGTCCCGCACATAAATCTTCCGAGGTAAAACTTGCGATATCAATTGCTGCCTGTACGGTACGCTCAATCGCTTCAGGGCTTAAATCGGTTGAAGACGCGCTCCCTTTGCGTTGTTGATGATAAACGGTGATCCCTAATGCGCCATCACTGTTAAATTCAACATTTTCAACTTCACCTTGACGAGTGCTTACACTGATCCCTGTACTTTTATTCACTGCCACTTCAGCAGCATCGCAACGTGTTTGTGCAAATTCTAATGCGCGTGCGACCGCTTCTTCGAGTTTTTTACGTTGTTCAGTGACTTGTTCAGTTATACTCATGCAATTAATCCAATAATGTGGGGAAAAGTGATTTTCTACCCTAACAAGCAAATGCTAGGTAGTCATAAAGGGGTTTTCCCAGTTACAATAGATAATAGTCAAATGTTAACACTCACAACGCAGTAAATCATGCTAATTACTCGTAATTACATTACTGTGTTTGGTAAAAAGGAAAATTGATATGGCCAAACAGCCTGATGACTGGCTGGATGATATCCCAGCGCCGCAAGACGAAGAAGAAGAGGAAATCATTTGGGTCAGTAAAAGCGAAATCAAACGCGATGCTGAGATCCTCAAAAAACTGGGTGCTGAGCTAGTTGATTTAAGTAAAAGCGAATTAGAGCGCATCCCATTAGATACTCAACTCCTTGAAGCAATTGAGCTTGCTCAAAAAATTAAGCGTGAGGGACGCCGCCGTCAATTACAACTTATTGGCAAATTACTGCGTTCACGAGAAGTTGAGCCGATTACCGAGGCGCTAGATAAACTTAAAAATCGTCATAACCAGCAGATCGTGATCTTACATAAAATAGAAGATCTACGCACCCGCTTGTTAGAAGGCGGTGATGAAGTGATTGAAGATGTTGTTGCGCTTTTCCCGAGTACTGATAGGCAACAACTGCGTGCATTAGTCCGTAATGCTAAAAAAGAACGCGAAACCAATAAACCACCAAAAGCGTTTCGCCAAATATTTCAATATTTGAAAGAGCAATCTGAAATTTCTTAACCCCTTTTCCCCTAGCCTACCTTATAGCTAGGGGAAATTAAGCAATAGTCTGAAAGTCCCTTCCTTGCTATTGATAGCGTGCCGAATGCCACGTATTATCCCCCTGTTAGTCATACTCTGACCCGTATTATCGCGGCTGCTGAACCACGATAAATAATGAGGAAGATATGGATAATACCCGAGATAGAGCATGGCGCAGAGCCAAAGCTCGCATCAATAAATCACGTGATCAACTTAACGCACGCTTAGTTGACTGTTATACCCCAGAAAAAAACTGGAAACAAATGTACGGTCGAAGTGAAAAAATGGTCCGTGCAGCTCAACTAGGCATGGCTTACCCGCAAGTTAGTCGTAGCCAACTTGTACGTAACAGCCTTGAAGAGATACAAAATAACCAGTGAATATTCTATTCATTTGCAGTAAAAATCAATGGCGTAGTCCAACCGCTGAACAGATCTGGCGCAACCATGAGAGTTGGGTCACCCGTTCAGCGGGAACAAGCCGTAATGCAAGGTGCCCTGTAAATGCGGATTTGATCCGCTGGGCAGATGTGATTTTTGTCATGGAACAAAAACATAAAAACCGCTTACAAGCTGATTTTTCACGCTTACTTGAATACAAGCCACTTCATATTCTTGATATCCCTGACAATTATCAATATATGGACCCTGAATTGGTTCAAATATTACAAGACACTGTTCCGAGCTATCTTTCTTAGTAGCGTAAACTTAGCCAATTATTTTTTTGCAAGTTTTGCACTATTTCAACAATATATTATGAATATAATCAATGAAATGGTTGATATTATGAAAAAATGGTTGTCCTCAATTTTTGGCCAAAAACAATCTGGTTACCCATGTGTATGGGATACAAATAAGCCGTCGATTTACCAACAATTACTCCCGTGGCAAGAGCAACTTTCTCCCTTACCTGAATCCCTCTCTAAGCTTCCTAATACACCAAGTGTGGATGATAACCAAGTTCGCTGGGCAAATGGGGCAGAAGATGGGGTATTAGGGCATCATGGCGGCTTCGGTAACAGTGAAACCGATATACATGAACTCTATTCGCTATTAAAGGCAGCCGTTGAAAAAGGGGATAAACCTTCTGTTAATCAATTTTATCAATATGTGGCTCAAAACACGCCAATTTCTTATATTGATGATTTAATTGAGCTTATCGTCAAGAAACAAGACTTGCCTGCCGCTAAATTAGCCGAATTTACCGACTGGCTGTTACACAATAGCCCCGATAAAAATACAGTGAAGCTGGCGATTGCCTTTTGTGTATTTTTTCCTAGCCACGAGCGGCTAAACACGCTGTATACCCTTGCAGCACACGATGAATTTACCCTTTATGCTATCTTTCCCATTCACACCATCATTGAGTCACCTGAAGAATATGAAGTAATGTGGATAAAAATGGCTAAGCGAGTTGAAGGTTGGGGACGAGTGCAGCTTATTGAACGCCTGCCCGAACAGTTAAGTGAAGAAACGCGGCAGTGGATACTCACTGACGGTTATATGAATCAGGTAATGATTGAATACACAGCTTGGCAATGTGCGACTTACTGTCACCTTGCAGATGAACTTGAGACATTGAGCAATATAACATTGCTAACCGCGGCGACTCATATCATCCAAGCTCTACTCGATGGTGGTCCAGCCCGTGATATCCATGATTATGAAGATGCACCACGCTGCTGCTTAAATTATTTACAGCAAGTCAAAAAGCATGATTATTCATTAGAATACTATTTTACTGTTCAAGGAATTCTTGAGTTCTTCCAAAAACATAATAACCAATATGACAACAGTTCTGACATTATTTCATTAGCACAATTAATTTTAGATAATCCATATTGGGATACCTTAATCAATCATGGTCTAAACAGTCATGACAGTTCACTATTTCGCCAAGCCACTTATGTTGCAAAGTCACGCAAACAAGACGTTTTTCCATACCTCTATGAAAAACAATATACTCAACCAGAAAACAATCTATGGTATGAGTTAATGCAAACTGATGATATTGAAAAAGTTAAGCAAGTAGCTGCACTCGCTGAAGAGCAGTTTGCTTTAGATGAAATTGCTACAGGCCCTCGTGATGACTTAGGAATTGGGTCCAACTACCTGCCACACGGTCAACTGGATTTTATTCTACAAGAACTGCATCGCTTTCCAGGTATTGGCTTCCCACTCATTCAGTGCGCTTTGCAAAGCCCCGTTGTACGTAACCGTAATATGGCGTTAAAGGCTTTATTCAGTTGGAAAAGAGAAACATGGCCGGAAGGTTTAGAGGCATTTTTAGCTAATTGCTACGAGGTTGAACCAAATCAGGAAACTAAACAACGATTTGATTCATTGCTAAAAGGCTTGCCATTTGATGACACCTAATTAGGTTAGCAAAGCAAGCACAACACCGTCTGCTTTGCTTTCCCTTTAGCTGAAATGGCGTTTGATTGTCTCTAATAGCGTTGGAAACTTTGTATAACCTTCCCTATCAAGGAAATGGCCTGCATTTTGCTCAAAAATCACCTGCGTTTTTAACAGTTCCGCCAGCGCTTTTGATGACTGAGGTGACACTATTTCATCATTGGTTGATATGATTGAAACACGTTTATCAGCCACACCAATCAATGAAGCGTAATTGAGCGGGCTGGTAGTATGACTGCGCAGTTCAGGAAGCGTCTGCTGCTCTTCATCAAAACCCGACACTAAAATATAGCCGGCAACAGCTTGGTTTTGGCTATCAATAAATTGTAATGCCGTCACACAACCAAGGCTATGACCAATAAAGATAGTATTCTCATCAATATCAAAAGGTAAGCTTTGCAATTTTTGCTGCCATTTTAGCGGATCAGGTGATAATGGCTCAGGCATAGCAGGAACATGAACAAAAGCGCCCAAATTTTCAAGTTCAGATTTTAGCCACGGAAACCAATTCTTTTTAGGTGAAGCAGTATAACCATGCACAATAACAAATTTTTTGTTTTGCAGTGGTAATGGTGTTGATGTGAAATCACTCATTCTAAAATCCCTATCAACTCAGTTATCTTACTTAAACTTTACCATGAGTAATGGGTAGATCAGTTAGAGCTTTTTGTTATATCTAAAGCAAAAATAAACTCTTCTTCCCACATATCTTGCGCATCATTCATAACGTCAATAATGTCTGAAAATTGAATACGCTGTTCAGATGTCATATGTGAAAATGTAATCGTTACAGGTAATTCAATACCTGCGGAAACCATGTCCCATAAGGCATCAAGGTTATATCCAAACCAATCTGGTAACGAAAATTGCTGGGCAAACTGATGATAAAAATCGTCAAATGTATTAATGTGCCTAAAGTCAAAACTGACATTTTTACTCATCATTCGCCCCTTGTCTTATTTTACTTGTTTAAAGCTTTTATAATGATCTTGGGTGATAAAAATCATCCCATCTGACGAGTATAACAAACGGTCAGCCCCTCGATGCCCACAACGGTAATTAATATCGGCTTCAAACCACTGGCGTTCTTGTGCAATAGGTAACCTTTTCTCACGATTAGAAAAACGATCTCCCCCGATTGCCCTGCCGGGTAGAACCTCGCAGAGATTACCTTTTTTCGCATTCCACCCTGCTTCACGAGCCTGTTTCTTCGTCATATAAAAGGCTGGAAGCTTTTGGTATTTTTCCATAAAACTGACTACATTATCTTGCGCAGTGAGTTTATCGATGGTTTGCGGAGCTTCCTTTGGCGTTATCGCTTCACGAGAAGCCGGGTTATTTTGAGTCGCCGGTGGTTCCGGTGCCGTTTTGTCCCCGCCATTAAAATAGAGGCTAATCACAATCAAAATAGCCATTAACACTACGGATAAAAGACGTTTATTCATAACACCTCTGTTATTTTGTGCTTTGCAAAGACACAATCGCCCCAGTCACAATAGCGTCACTAGGGCGAACAAAGCCTATTTTATATTATAGTCCTGAAAAATTACGCGGTACCACCAACGGTAAGTTTATCCAGTTTTAATGTGGGTTGACCGACACCAACAGGGACACTTTGCCCTTCTTTACCGCAAACCCCGACACCTTTATCAAGGGCTAAGTCATTACCGACCATTGAGATTTGTTGCATAGCCTCAACACCAGAGCCAATTAATGTCGCCCCTTTCACTGGAGAAGTAATTTTCCCATTTTCAATCAGATAAGCTTCTGATGTAGAAAATACAAATTTACCCGAGGTAATATCCACCTGACCACCACCAAAGTTCGGTGCATAGATACCTTTGTCAACACTCGCAATAATTTCTTCAGGTGTTGAAGACCCCGCTAACATATAGGTGTTAGTCATTCGAGGCATTGGTAAGTGCGCATAAGACTCACGACGTGCATTGCCCGTTGGAGAGACTCCCATCAGGCGTGCATTCAGTTTATCTTGAATATAATTACGCAAAATACCATTTTCTATTAGAACGTTATACTGACCCGGTACACCTTCGTCATCGATTGCAAGAGAGCCACGACGACCAACAAGAGTGCCATCATCTACAACAGTACACAGTGACGACGCCACCTGCTCACCAATTTGGCCAGAAAAAACAGAGGTACCACGGCGATTAAAGTCACCTTCTAAGCCATGCCCTACCGCTTCGTGCAGTAAGACACCCGGCCAGCCAGCGCCAAGAACAACAGGCATCATACCCGCTGGTGCGGCAACCGCAGATAAATTCACCAAGGCCATACGCACAGCTTCACGTGCATATTGCTCAGCAACAACTTGCCCTTGATGGATCTCCAAGAAGTACTCATAGCCATAACGGCCACCACCACCACTTGCGCCACGCTCACGTTTACCATCATGCTCAACAAGTACACTGACCGATAGACGAACTAGCGGACGAATATCTGCTGCCAGTGTACCGTCTGTTGCAGCCACCAGCACTTGCTCATAAACCCCCGTTAAACTTGCATTGACTTCAATTACACGAGGATCTTCTGCACGAGCGACCTGATCTACACGGTGCAACAAATCAATTTTTTGCTCTCGAGATAGGCTCTGTAGCGGGTCGGTCACTGAATACAGTTTTTTATACTCAACACCCGTTAAAATTTGTGATTTGCCAGAGCCCTGTTCATTGACAATGCTGCGTGCCGCTTTCGCACTTTGTGCCAGCGCTTGTAGTGAAATTTGGTCAGCGTAAGCAAAACCTGTTTTTTCACCACTCACTGCTCTGACTCCAACACCTTGGTCAATATTGTAAGAGCCATCTTTAATGATCCTATCTTCAAGAACCCACGACTCATGGAAACTTGACTGGAAGAAGAGATCTGCGTAATCCAGATGGCGTTCAGATAACATCCCTAAGATGTCATACAGATTTTCTTGTTCAAGGCGATTGGCGGCCAGCAAATGTTCGCTGACAGAAACTAAACTCATATTCGTTACTCTTTGGTTTCTTTTTTAATTAATGATGTCAGTTGCGGCCTAAAGCGGTTATGTTTTACCACTCTGATTTGCTCACGCATGACACCTAAGCTGTCCGTTTTTATATTCAAGACGGTAGATGCGACCGCATCCACATTCTTTTTGATAACTTTACCCCAACCATCGACTGCAAGGCTATGCCCCCATGTGCGACGTGTACCATGAACCCCAACTTGGGCTGGCGCTAGAATGTAGCACTGGTTTTCAATCGCACGAGCACGTAACAGAGGTTCCCAATGTGCCTGACCGGTATAACGAGTAAATGCCGCTGGAACTGAAATAATTTCAGCGCCTTGCTCACGTAACGCTTGGAACAAACCAGGGAAACGCAAATCATAACAAATCGTCATGCCAAGGCGACCCACCGGGGTATCAACAACCGTAATATGTTCGCCACGTTGATAAATTACGGATTCGTTATAATTACCTTGTTCATCTTCAATGTTCACATCAAACATATGAATTTTATCGTAGCGTGCTTTAATATTTCCTTCGGAATCAAATAATAAACTACTGCTGGTAATACGCTCAGGGTCTTCACGGCTAATCAATGGCATAGACCCAACTAAAATCCAAACATTATAACGCTTAGCCATTGCAATGACGGCATCTTGAAGCGGGCCTTTCCCCTGAACTTCAGCTTGTTTACGGTAAGCCGCTGCATCTGCAAATAATAATGCATTCTCAGGTGTCAGTACTAACTTAACAGTGTCAGGTAACTGTTTGATTTGTTGCTCTATTTGTGCCAAATTGTGTTTAGTATTATTTCCGCTACATAACTGCAAAAGTGCAACATTACCATTTTTCATTACTCTTGAGTCTCCTTCAGTTGGCGTAATACTTCATCAATTTTTGGCTCGTCCAAGCTACCTGTCACGCGATAACGAATAACAGAAACTTTACTCCATAATGGACCGAGCACTTTTGTCGCTGCGAAAACAGCAGCGCCTGCAAAAGGGTTTAACACAAATGCGGTTGCTACACCTACTGTAGCAGAAATTTCAGGAGTGATGACCGCTTCTAAGTTAATTTGCCGTTTAACGAGGTTGATTTCCCCACTCAGCGCAATATCTGCGACCAACCCATCAACATAAGTATTTTTGGATGCCATCACACCATTATGAATAGTGGCATCACCTTTAATAGAGTCAAAATTAAAGTCATCACTGAACGTATCGCGAAAATCGAGTTGTAACTTACGCAATAACGCATCAAAACTCACTAGACGTAGAATTTGCCCAGCTCGACCTCCGCCCATTTGTGCTATTGCACCTTTACCTAATTTCGCTGACAACTTACCATTTAAGGTAGCAATATCCGGTGACCATGGAAGGTTCGCCCAGTCTAAATCGAATTGTATGGTATAAGGTGATTCAATAATGGGCACTAATATCCCGAAATAGGCTGCTGTTTCATCAAATGCGGCCCCCGTCAGAGAACCCGCGATTTCTGTTTTATTACCGTTCTGACTGTGCCAAATTGCATCTAATTTTAACTGTGTCGCACTATTATTTAATGTACCACCCGTTAAGCGTAGTGAGTGCCCCATAGGCTGAATATTGGCGCTGATTTCCCCCAATTTCTGCCCTGCAACCCAGCACTCTTTACAATTAAAGTGCAATTGTGGCCATTGGCTGAAATCAAACTGAGCAGGCCCCGCTAAGCTATCTTGATTACCTGCAAGTGAACTTGGGTTGTAATACAAATAATCAATAGCGACCTGCCATGGTTGATTAGCAAAAATTTGTAGTGACCCTTTTAAATTTTCGCTATCAATGTTGACTTGCTGCTCTGCACGCTGCAAATCATAGGTAAAATTGACATTTTTCCAATCTTGCCCGCCAAGGTTAATTGTTGGAATATGGATATCAAGTGATTCAGGTAAACGGATACTCATATCCCCTTGGCCGCGATTAGATGACATTAATAGCCCTGCAAGGCTCTGCCAATTCTCATCGGTCATAGGCGGTAAATCCACCGCAAAAACTGACTGTTTTGGTAGCTCTGGGAGCTTATTTTGCCATGGTGCAACATGCGCTTTTAATAACTTTAATGGCTCATCACCCAAACTCCACAGCGTGTTAAAACCAAGACGCTTGCCAATATCACCACCTACCGTCAATTGCTCTGTTGTTCCTTTAGCTTGTACATTTATTTCCCCAAGCTCAGCCAGTAATTGGTTATTCAATGCAGGTAACTGGCTTTTGAGTTGTTTTAAGCCCGCGGTGACATCAATTTGTAAACCGACCTGTTGTTTCGCCGACTCGGGTATTGTGATAGCAACATGGCTTTTCCAATCACTATTACCAGAAACCCGTTGTTTTATTTCCTCAGGTAGCATTGATAACTTATTCAGTGCCCAATTCCCCGCAATATCAACGTTTACCTGATAATCTTTAGCCCCGTCTGATGTGTTAAAATCTACGGAAATAGGTTGACCAAACCACTGCCCCTGGAGTTTCTCACCTCGTAAGTCACCATTATTAAAGACGAAACTTCCTGTGAGAGAAGAAATTGTGCTATCAATCGGCTGAATGAATAAATCATTTTTATTAAGGTTAACGCTTCCTGTTGCTACAACATCTTTCCCGGCCACCAGTGGGATAGATAGCCCCAACTGGCCATTCACCGTACCACCTATTTGTAACTCTTCTAGAGTGTCACCAATTGAGTGCTTCATCGGCGTATGGGTAAAATATTGTTGGATTTGTTTTCCAGTTCCACTGACATCAGCATTGATATACAGCATTTCTTTCGTGTAATCAGGGATATTGGCATCAAGGTTAGTTGCAGTCGCATCGCCGAGTTTGACGCTTGGCACATGCATGAATAACCCAGCACGCTTAAAGTCCAAATCGATATCTAAATCCAATAAGGCTGGCCATTCATGATCGTACTCAAACGTTGCATCACGTAACGGGACATAAACTTGGAATTGACCATCATTATTATCATAAGGGAAATTTGCTGGGTCACCTTTATACACTAAGGTTGCATTATCCACCTTTCCTGCAATAACCGCCTTTGTTAGGTAATCAGCAACATCTTGCCCCATCAGTTTTTGTGGAAAATAACGCCATGCGTCTCCCGCATCATCCAAACGTAAGCCAGCTAAAATAGCTAAATCTGCATAATTCCCTTTCTTCGCTTTGGCATAACGAAACTCCCCGTTTGCCCAAAGTGATTTGGCTTGTACATCTAAAGATGGGCTCCAGAGCTTAAATTCACTGTCATTATCCAACCAATAAAACTGCCCATTAGCCGTTTTTATCTCAAAAGGAGCTTTAAATTCGTCACGATAATCCACCTGACTATCTTGTAAGCTAACTGAGGCTCCCCCACTTTGCATGCTACCCGCTAAGACACCCGAAAAATGATTAATCGAAGGAAGCGCTTTCCATTTTTTCCAGCTAACATCCTGCCAATCCATACTAATTTGCATGTGTTCTGGCATATTCTGTGTGAGATCAAGGGCAAACTCACTGACGACACCCGTTGGTTGGCGATGCTGCCAATCCTGTACCATCTCGGGCGTTAGAAATGAAAAAGTGGGTAATACTTCACTTAAGCGTTCTAATTCAATATTTTTTGCTCGTATACGCCAGTGGTCGTTATCCTGATATTTTTTTGAAGCGGGTAAATACAAAACAGAAACATTACCTTGCGGCCAAATATATTCATTGGTTTTCAACGTATCAAGTTCAGGGATATTAAATAGCCAGCCATTCCCCTGCCTTTTCATGCGTAGCAATAAATCATTCACTTGCAGGTTTTGCGATAAACTGCCGGTTCCCCAGTTAGCTTCCCCTTGACGCAATTGAACTAGCCCACTTTCAATTTGCTGGTTTTTCAAGCTAATCCATGAAGAGAGGCTAAAGTTAGCATCTCGTAATGACGTGTTTTCTCGTAGCCAGCGACTAAGCCAAGGTTGCATATCAATATTATCGGCTTGCAGGTAAAAAATACCGTCACTTAAGACACCGTTTTTATCCGATACGTCTAATTTAACTTGCAAATAACCATGTTGTTTATTGATTGTTTCGAGGCTGACAAAACCTTGAGCCCTATGACGTTCATTTTCATTTAGCCAAGAGAGTTCAGGTAAAATTAAGGTGGTTTTTTGCCCTGAGGGCGTGAGAAAAGTTAACTGACTTTCTTTTAAGATAAAGTGGTCGAATTGACGTAAAAACAATTCTTCAATGCTGTCTAATGACTCCCCCTCAGAGGAACCTTCGAAATTAAAAGGGACCTTATAATCGACATTGAGCTGATAGAAGGTTAAATCACGAAAGCGCCAACGCAACGATAATATTGAACTCCAAATATCTAATTCGACGTCAATCACGCTCGCGGTTATATCTGTGGTTTCATTTTGTAATTCCACATTAGATAACATGAAGGTTGGGCCAAAATACTGCCAAGCCCCTTCAATTTTGCCAATTTGCACTGTGACATCATTATTTTTTTCAATGTAAGCAATGATATCTTGGCGGTAGCTATCAATATTCGGCAAGAGGAAACGCAAGCCTGTCAGCACTAGTGCGCACAGCAATAAGATAACCGCAGTGGTTACTAGTACTACACGTGGTAGTCGTTTCACTCATTTCTCCTTCAAACAATAATGCTACATCATGACAACATCAAAACGTTCCTGACTGTATAGTGGTTCAATCTGGACTTTAACCTGCTTACCAACAAAAATTTCAACTTCGGCAAGTGCGTGAGATTCGTCCCCTTTAAGTACATCCACAACCGCTTGAGATGCATAAACAAGGAACCTATCTGCATCGATAGTGCGATGAACTCGAACTATTTCCCGTAAAATTTCATAGCACACAGTTTCTACTGACTTAACTGTACCTCGACCTTGGCAAGTTGGGCAATCATCACACAAAACATGTTCAAGGCTCTCTCTTGTCCGTTTACGCGTCATTTCGACTAAACCAAGCTGAGAAAAGCCATTAATGGTCGTTTTAACTTTATCTTTAACCAGTGCTTGTTCTAATGATGCTAACACACGGCGGCGATGTTCTGGATCAACCATATCGATAAAATCGATAATAATTATACCACCAAGGTTTCGTAAACGAAGTTGCCTTGCTATTGCTTGAGTAGCTTCAATATTAGTATTGAAAATGGTTTCTTCTAGGTTACGATGCCCAACAAACGCCCCAGTATTAATATCAATGGTCGTCATCGCTTCAGTTTGATCGATAATTAAATAACCACCTGATTTTAACTCGACCTTTCTATCCATCGCGCGTTGGATTTCATTTTCGACATCAAACAAATCAAAAATGGGTTGATTCCCCTGATAGAGTTCCAATTTTGCCGTCATTTCAGGTACGTATTCTGCAATAAACTCTTGTAATTGAGTATAAGTCAAACGGGAATCAACGCGAATACGATCAAGATGAGCACCTGCAAAATCACGAATAATACGAAAAGCGAGAGCCAGTTCACCGTAGATTTTAGTCCGAGTAACATTACGTTTTTTACGCTCAATCACTTTAGCCCAAAGCCGTTTTAGGAAGGCGGCATCTTGTTTAACTTCTTCCTCGCCCACCCCTTCCGCTGCGGTACGGATAATAAAACCGCCATTTTCATCACAATATTGAGAAACGCACTGTTTTAGCCGTTCTCTTTCTTCTTCACTTTCAATGCGTTGTGAAACACCAACATGGGATGCCCCAGGCATAAAAACCAAATAGCGCGATGGCAATGTAATATCTGTCGTCAAACGAGCCCCCTTGGTTCCTAGAGGGTCCTTAACAACTTGGACAATCAAGTCCTGCCCTTGTTTTACTAATTCAGCAATGTCTCTGACATGAAAGTTTTTTTGCTCATCGCCAGCAATACATTCAGTGTGCGGCATAATATCAGAGGCATGCAAAAAGGCAGCTTTATCTAGACCAATATCAACAAAGGCCGCCTGCATACCGGGTAACACGCGGCTCACACGGCCTTTGTAAATATTCCCTACTAGCCCTCTTTTGGCTTCCCGTTCAACATGTATTTCTTGTAAGATCCCACCATCAATATAAGCAACACGCGTTTCAGATGGTGTAATATTTACTAATAGTTCCGCAGTCATGACTTCCCCTTACCATCACCTAACGCTAAAAATCGCTGAATGAGTTCATCTGTTTCAACCAGTGGTAAACCAACAACTCCATGGTAACTACCGTTAATTTTCCGTATAAAACGCCCACCAATTCCTTGTATTGCATATGCTCCCGCCTTATCCATAGGCTCGCCTGACTGTATATAATCCCGTATTTCAAGTAAAGATAACTCGCGAAAGGTCACATCTGTCACAATCAGTGACTGTATAGTCTGTTGGCGGTTAGATAATGCGATACCCGTCATTACTTGGTGTGTTTTCCCCGATAGCGCGCTTAGCATGGCTTCCGCATGTTTGTTATCTTGAGGTTTTTCCAATATTTCCCCATCAAGCACCACAATCGTATCTGCACCTAATACCGGACAATCTTCAGGGGCAATTGCAACACCAGCCAATGATTTATCGCGCGCAAGGCGTTGGACATAATCTTGAGGGGACTCACCCTGCTGCCACTGTTCTTCTACCTCTGGGCGTAAAACCTCAAAGGTATAGTTAAGTTGCTGAACTAGTTCACGCCTACGGGGTGAGCCAGATGCAAGATAAATTAAATTCATAAACTGTATTCCCTGTCAGAACGGATACCTAAAGCCTTAACACACTGAAAATTGTCGGCGAATTTTTCGTAGAAGCAAAAATAGCCATGGCCACAGAATACCATTCACTAGGCTATTCCAGAATACTTGTGGGTGAAATAATACTTGTGAAGACAGAAACTCAGCCCAAAAAACAGCTAAATCCTGAATGACTGTCAGTAACATAATCACTAAAGCTTGCTGCCACAGAGCCATATTACGCAATAACTGGTGCTTATAAGCAACAAGATAGCAAATTATACTAAAAGAAAGGGCATGAACCCCCAGAGCAGAACCTTGAATGGAATCAACGATAATTCCCAAAATAAAACTTGTGCCTACGCTAACACGATGCGGCAATGCCATGACCCAATAAGTGAGGATCAATAATAACCATGTAGGGCGGTAAAAACTTAGTTGTTCAGGCCAAGGCATGACTTGCAAAATTAAGGCAATAAAAAAAGATAACCAAATGATGGCGCGCCCGTTACCACGATACTCATCCATTCTATTTTCCCCTCCTCACCATACTCAATTCCCCTCTCTATGGTTCTGATACTGGAGACATTGACGGCGGCAGTGGAGGCCCCTGAATTTCACTTGGATTAGGTAATACTTGAGGCAGTACTTTCATTAAGCGTTCATTAGCCGCACGATATACCTCTGACGGCTTTAACGGAGTTTTAGGGTCGTTATCATTTCCCCATAAAAGGAGCAGATAACGTAAACGTTGTAGTTCTGCACTCGGCTTGGCACTAATAATCGTATAAGCGCGTTGTGTATCGTGTTTAACCGCAGAAACAACGGCAACTGGGTAACCTTCAGGGAAACGCCCCCCTAACCCAGAAGTCACTAATACATCCCCTATGCGAATATCGGTATTTTCAGGTAATGGCTCTAATTGTATGTCATCCGTACAACCAGACCCAGCAGCAATAACACGCACATCATTTCGTAGTACTTGTACGGGCAATGCATGAGTTGTATCACAAATGAGTAAAACACGACTATTGAAGTTACTGACGCCGACAACTTGGCCTACAACACCTTTATCACTAATAACAGGCTGCCCTTCGTAAACCCCTTCGTTACTGCCTTTATCTATCACAACTTGGTCGCGATATGGTGTATTCGCCCCTGAGATAACTTGCGTTACCATCATGTGTTCATCTTGACGAAGTGGCGAACCTAGCAACTCTCTTAAACGTGCATTTTCTTGTTTAAGTTGCTCTAGTAAAAGATTATCCGCTTTTTTCAGCAACAATTCTTGACGTAATGCCCTGTTTTCAAACTGTAATTGTTCGCGAGAGGTGAAACTTTCAGAGATGT
The DNA here is from genome assembly GCF_044006275.1 of Providencia sp. 2024EL-00732. Classification (NCBI taxonomy): domain Bacteria; kingdom Pseudomonadati; phylum Pseudomonadota; class Gammaproteobacteria; order Enterobacterales; family Morganellaceae; genus Providencia; species Providencia sp. 2024EL-00732. Next base: position 43,816 of record NZ_JBIPDG010000002.1, read on the forward strand.
TATCCAAAAATTGACGTGGCCCATTTGCTAAAAAATAGAATGGGCTAACCGCCGTGTCTAAGTAAGTACGGATTTTATTGAAAGGCTCAAATCGATGGTCAATCACCACCAGCACAAGTGCAATGATTACCGCAAAAATAATGCGTAACTGTAGGGATGGACCTCGCCTAAAAATTGGCTTCATGTGTGGCTAAGTTTCGCTAATGTCAGAGGATCAAAAATAGTCAAAGCAGCTAGGGTTTACTAGCTGCTTATAGCTGGCCATTTAGTCTTCGCTAAACAGGTCACCACCGTGCATATCGATCATTTCTAATGCTTTCCCGCCACCACGAGCGACGCAAGTTAGCGGATCTTCTGCAACAATAACTGGGATACCAGTCTCTTCCATCAATAAGCGATCTAAATTACGAAGCAGCGCGCCACCACCAGTTAATACCATACCGCGCTCTGAGATATCAGATGCTAGTTCAGGTGGGCACTGTTCAAGCGCTAGCATTACCGCGCTGACAATCCCAGTCAGTGGCTCTTGTAATGCTTCTAAAATTTCATTTGAATTCATTTTGAAACCACGAGGTACGCCCTCTGCAAGGTTACGACCACGGACTTCAATTTCATAAACTTCATCCGTTGGGAATGCAGAGCCAATCCCGTGTTTAATACGTTCTGCGGTTGCCTCACCAATCAGTGAACCGTAATTACGGCGCACATAGTTAATGATGGACTCATCAAAACGGTCACCACCAATACGTACTGAAGATGAATAAACAACACCATTTAAAGAAATAACCGCCACTTCAGTGGTACCACCACCGATATCAACAACCATAGAACCCGTTGCTTCAGATACAGGTAAACCTGCGCCAATTGCTGCTGCCATTGGTTCTTCAATTAAGAATACTTCACGTGCCCCTGCACTCAGTGCGGATTCACGGATAGCTTTACGTTCAACTTGCGTTGCCCCAACTGGTACACAAACTAATACTCGTGGACTTGGACGTAAAAAACTGTTGCTATGAACTTGTTTGATGAAGTGTTGTAACATTTTTTCTGTCAGGAAGAAGTCGGCGATTACGCCATCTTTCATTGGTCTGATTGCAGAAATATTACCAGGTGTACGTCCCAGCATCTGCTTGGCTTCACCACCGACCGCCGCAACACTTTTTGGCGAACCGGAGCGGTCTTGACGAATAGCAACTACAGAGGGTTCATTTAATTTGACGCCTTGTCCTTTAACATAAATAAGGGTATTGGCCGTACCCAAGTCAATAGACAAGTCATTAGAAAACATGCCACGAAATTTTTTAAACATAATGAAAGAGTTATCCTGCAAGCTGGGGACGAATATAAACCCGTCTACTCTACCAACCACTTGAAGCTGCCTCAAGGCGTTAATGGGCGACTTCTAAAAATATGGTTAATTCATCTATTATCACGTACTGTACTGTACATGCTTCTCATCAAAACGAAGCAGATAAAAGCCCCAAAAATAGATATTTATTTTACTTTTTCCATCATTAGATGAAATTACGTAAAAAAACCTATTCTTTGGCTGTTATATACTCCATTGTTTGTATTCCCAGTGTGACAAGTAATTATGACTACAAGTTCAAATAATATTGATATCTTTTTATTATTGCTACTCACTGGTTATTTTCACTACAAATTAGATGAATTTCACGAGTGTTAGCTCTATTATCTACCAAAAATAAGGCAAATTTGTATCAGTACGCAAAATGAATTAGTCGCGATGCGTTATTTTGCATGATAAAAGCCTATGTATGCCAGAAAAAAATAAATTTTTACAAAATAATTACATTATTAATAGCTTAAGAACCGTTATTACGTCAATGAAATACCGTTAAATTTTCGGCATTTTTACATGACATATTTAATCATTTTACTAGGAGTGAACGATGAAAGCTCTCGTCCTAAATCAAGCAGATGAAAAAATTGTCGCAAATATTCAATCTCTGACAACAGAAATGCTGCCAGCCGGAGACATTATAGTCGATATTCACTGGTCAACGTTAAATTATAAAGATGCTTTGGCCATTTGTGGGAAAGCAGGCGTAGTACGCCAGTATCCGATGGTCCCTGGTATTGATTTTTCAGGGGTAGTCCACCACAGTGAAGACCCAAGGTTTCAAGTTGGTCAGCATGTGTTATTAACAGGGTGGGGAGTCGGTGAAACTCATTGGGGCGGGTTAGCCTCCCAAGCGAGAGTTCCTGCGAAGTATTTAACCCCATTACCTGAAAATTTATCCTTGAAGCAAGCCATGGTCATTGGTACGGCAGGCTTCACTGCCATGCTATGTGTTAATGCGTTAGAAGAAGCAGGCATCACTCCAGATAAAGGCGAAGTGATTGTTAGTGGGGCAAGTGGTGGCGTAGGGAGCACTGCCGTGCAATTACTCTCCCTTTTAGGCTATGACGTTGTCGCAATTTCAGGGCGCGAAGAGAATAACGCTTACTTGCAAAGCTTAGGGGCTAAAAGGGTATTACCTCGCAGCGATTTCACCCACGCGGCCAAACCATTAGATAAACAACTGTGGGCTGGCGCCATTGATACTGTAGGCGGGGAATTGCTAGCCAACCTTCTTGCTCAAACCAATTACAACGGGGCAGTAGCAGCTTGTGGTTTAGCCGGTGGGTTTAACTTACCAACCAGTGTGATGCCTTTTATCTTACGTAATGTGCGTTTACAGGGCGTTGATTCTGTTTACTACCCAGCGGCAAACCGCCCTAAAGTGTGGGAACGGCTTTCTCAAATACTGCCAGCCTCATTCTATGAACACGTCAGTTCAGAGATTAAACTGGAAGATTCTGCTGAATTTGCACAAAAACTCTTAAAAAATGAAGTAACAGGGCGTACCCTTGTCAATCTACGTACCTAATCACAAATTTGCTGCGGTATTCTCCAAAAATAAGGATTACCGCACAATTCACAAAATAAATTCGGGTAATTTCTCTGATAAGACCAGTATTTTGCTGCTAAATGCCACGAAATAATTATAATGGCTCCCCTTGTCAGCCAAAAAAACATTTATTTTTATGATAAATGATGACAAACCCTCAACATCGGGTTATGTTGTCGGGCTATTGATATATCGTCGGAGTTAGCAGCATAATGACAGAAGATATTCACATTTTGCTCCTGAATGGGCCAAACCTGAACCTGCTAGGAACGCGTGAGCCAGGTACCTATGGCAGCAAAACCCTATCAGACATTGTTTCCAAACTGACGCAGGAAGCCAATGAGTTAGGGGTAAAATTGAGCCATTTTCAGTCAAATGCAGAACATGAGTTAATCGATAAAATTCATGCTTCCCGCAATGATGTTGATTTTATTCTAATCAACCCGGCTGCATTCACACATACCAGTGTAGCTCTGCGTGATGCGTTACTGGCAGTTTGTCTTCCATTTATCGAGATCCATATCTCGAATGTGCATGCCAGAGAACCATTTCGCCAACATTCTTATTTATCCGACCAAGCTGTCGGTGTAATTTGTGGTCTAGGCGCGGATGGCTACAGTTTTGCTTTGCAGGCTGCAGTTAACCGTGTGCGTCTAATTAATTCAATCCAAATATAAGAGTACGGAATCATATCCATGGATATTCGTAAAATTAAAAAGCTGATCGAGCTGGTCGAAGAGTCTGGCATTTCTGAACTGGAAATTTCTGAAGGTGAAGAGTCAGTACGTATCAGCCGCATTTCTGCCGCTTCTCAGGCTATGGCAGCACCGCAACAATATTACTCAGCACCTGTCGCACAACAGCCTGCATTAGCAAATGCTGTTGCTCCATCAGAAGCAATGGCTGCACCAGCGGCTCCAGCTGCAGTTGCAGGTCACCAAGTCCGTTCACCAATGGTAGGGACTTTCTACCGTGCACCAAGCCCAGAAGCAAAACCGTTTGTTGAAGTTGGCCAAACTGTCAGCGTTGGTGATCCTCTTTGCATCGTTGAAGCGATGAAAATGATGAACCAAATAGAAGCAGATAAAGCAGGCGTAGTTAAAGCTATTCTGCTGCAAAACGGTGATGCAGTAGAATTTGACGAGCCACTAGTTGTTATCGAATAACGAGGCGTCTCCATGCTGGAAAAAATTGTTATCGCTAACCGTGGGGAAATCGCACTACGTATTTTGCGTGCCTGTAAAGAACTTGGCATCAAAACTGTAGCGGTTCACTCAACGGCTGATAGCGATCTAAAACACGTGTTGCTGGCTGATGAAACCATTTGTATCGGTCCTGCAGCATCCGCGAAAAGTTACTTAAATATCCCTGCGATTATTTCAGCAGCGGAAATTTCAGGCGCGCAAGCGATCCATCCGGGATATGGTTTCTTGGCTGAAAACGCTGATTTCGCAGAACAAGTTGAAAACTCAGGCTTTATTTTTATCGGTCCAAAAGCTGAAACCATCCGCCTAATGGGCGACAAAGTTTCTGCTATTAACGCGATGAAAAAAGCAGGTGTTCCTTGCGTTCCGGGTTCAGATGGCCCGCTAGGCAATGATGCAGAAAAGAATAAATCCATCGCAAAACGTATTGGCTACCCTGTAATCATCAAAGCATCAGGTGGTGGTGGTGGTCGTGGTATGCGTGTGGTTCGTAACGAAAAAGATTTAGAATCATCGATTAACCTCACACGCGCAGAAGCCAAATCTGCATTCAATAATGACATGGTTTACATGGAAAAATTCCTTGAAAACCCACGTCATATTGAAATTCAAGTGATGGCGGATGGTCAGGGTCACGCTGTTTACTTAGCAGAGCGTGATTGTTCAATGCAACGCCGTCACCAAAAAGTGGTAGAAGAAGCTCCAGCACCAGGTATCACGCCTGAAATTCGCCGTAATATCGGTGAGCGCTGTGCAAATGCATGTATTGAAATTGGTTATCGCGGTGCGGGTACCTTCGAATTCTTATTCGAAAACGGTGAATTCTATTTCATCGAGATGAATACCCGTATTCAAGTTGAACATCCAGTTACTGAAATGATTACTGGTGTCGACTTAATTAAAGAACAGTTACGTGTCGCATCTGGTTTACCGCTATCTGTAAAACAAGAAGACATTATTGTTCACGGTCATGCTGTTGAGTGCCGTATTAACGCTGAAGACCCGAATACATTCATTCCAAGTCCAGGTAAAATCACCCGTTTCCACTCTCCTGGTGGTTTTGGTGTGCGTTGGGAGTCGCATATTTACGCAGGTTATACTGTACCTCCTTATTACGACTCAATGATTGGTAAATTAATTACTTACGGTGAAACTCGTGAAATTGCCATTTCTCGTATGAAAAATGCATTAAACGAGCTGATCGTCGATGGTATTAAAACCAATATTGAATTGCACCAGATGATTATGAATGATGAAAACTTCCAAAAAGGTGGGACTAATATCCACTATCTGGAGAAAAAACTGGGTATTTCTGAATAATTTTTTGAAATAGCCCGTTTTATTTATCGTCAAAAAATACCGCGAAGCTCAGCTGCGCGGTATTTTTTATTGAATTTAATTAATATGGCGAATTGGGATTGTATTTTCGATAGGTGCAGCACGCTGGAATAAGTGTAAATTATCCATCACCGAGGCTGGGGGGCGACGGAAACGTAGCTCATTCGCCATATATTGCATATAGGGGTCAATGTGGCTAAAAATTGCCTTATAGCCCTCACATAAATGATTATGCCATTTATTCTCAACTTTTTCTGTCCTATGCTTTGGGCATCCCCCATGACAAGCAAACTTAAATTCACATTTTTGGCACAGTGAAGAAAGGTTGAGTTTTTGTTGGCCAAAACGTTGCTGCTGCTTACTATAAACTAGCTTATTGAGAGGCTTACTTAATAAATTACCCAGTTTAAATTCGGGATAGACAAAATGGTCGCAACTATAAATATCCCCATTTTGCTCAGCCACTAAACCGTATCCACACGCCGGCTGCATAACACAAAAACTAGGCATATCACCAGACCAAGCCGCAAGCGAGTTATCAAACAACTGGACAAAGACCTTCCCAACATCTTTTCTTACCCAAATATCAAAGACTTTATTAATAAAATCGCCGTATTGCTTCCCTGTTATTGACCATGAGGTTAGCGTTTTCTCTCCCGCTTCTTGTGGGTAGCTCAAATGTTGAAATTTACTATTGTTCATTTCATATTCGACAACAGGAATAAACTGCAAGTAATTAGCTTGAAGTTCTTCGGTAATAAAACGGTAGATTTCTTCTGGATATTTTGCCGTCTCATTATTAATCACCGTCAAAATATTAAAATCAATTTGATACTCTTTGAGTAGGCGAATTGCATTGATAACTTTATCAAAAACCGAATTACCTGAATTGGATTTTCGATAAATATCATGTAGCCATTGTGGGCCATCAAGGGAAATTCCGACTAAGAAATGATGTTCTTTTAAAAACTTAGCCCATTCAGCGGTTAACAATACCCCATTTGTTTGTATGCTATTGTAGATTTGCTTTCCTTTTCCATACCGCTTTTGGTATTGGATCACTCGTTGGAAAAAATCCATCCCCGCCATTAACGGTTCACCCCCTTGCCAAGTAAAATCAATTTCATGGCTTGGTGATAATTCAATGTACTGACGAATATATTCACGTAATGTATTGTCGTCCATACATTTTAATTTTTTACTATTAAAATCAGTTTGGTGTTCTTTTTCTAGATAAAAGCAGTAATCACACTTTAAATTGCACTGATAACTTGTTGGCTTAGCCATTATGTGAAACGCTTTTTTCATAGTAACCTCTTAAGTTTTGGCAACGGACATCTTAGCTGCCATTCACTTTATACTCGTAATAGTTGCTTAAATAACTACCTTCCATATATAAAATGGCTTCATTATCTTTGTTGTAGTCAATACGGCAACGAGAAAATATGGGGGTTTTCTCATCGATATCTAATAATTCCATTTCTTGTTTTGTTGGAACAAGTGCTGATAATTTTTCAGTATAATGGTTTGAATTTAGCCCTTTGGATTCTAAAAAAAGATAAATAGACTCTTCTAAATCCTCTGCTGTAATGCTTTCAATACAAGGTGGAAAATAAAAACAATTGTATTGAATCGGTTTATTTCCTTTTGTAATAACCCTTTCCACTTTGGTCAGGACTGAGCCTTCCGGCAATTTCATAATTTCACTGATATCTTTATTTGCCGCAACTTTGTTTATCGAAATAATATTACGTTTTACTCTTTGTGTTGCAGCCCCCAATACTTGGGTATGGATTGTTGCATAGGCTTTTTTAGAATTTCGAATAACGAGAGTGCCAACCCCTCGAGATCGTTTTACATACCCTTCTTTTTCTAATTCCGAAAGTGCCCTTCTTGCCGTGATCCTGCTGATCCCAAACATTTCTTGAAATTCAGCTTCTGTCGGAAAAGTATCGTTTTTCCTATATTCACCTTTATTTAGCTTATCGACTAAAATATCATACACTTGCGCGTATAACGGTTTTGAATGCGTACTATAATCTAGTTGTTTTTTCATATATTAATCACAATTACCCGATGTTAGCCCACCGGGTAATGCTCTTATTTATTTTAATCGCATTTCCAGAGCTACCCGGTATAAAAGCTCATTATGGTTTTCTACTGGAAAATTATCAATAATGAAATCAACTAGCTGTTTTTGTGTTAACCCACCTTCTAATTGTTTGATAAACCTGTCCTTTATCGTCTTTAAATGACGGGTTTCGATATATTGTAATAATGACATCGCACCATATTTAACTTCCTGCGTGAGCGGATATTGGTCAAATGCAGTTTTCGCTGCCCCAGCCTGCTTATGCTCTTGTTCAATTTGCTCAAGGGAAACTGGTTGCTCTTTCGATAAACCATAACGAGCATACAACTCTTCAGGAGCATCATTTTGTAACATCATTAAACGAATATTTTCGAGTAAACGCTGTTCTATTGCCACATTGAGGATTGGTGACGTTTGTGCCGGGTCTTGCTTAACATGGTATAAGCGATGTCCAAAACGGTCTGAGTCTGTTGTCATCACACTCGTTGCAGGGATTTTTAATACTGAGCAACCTTGTGTGAAATCAAACCCCTCATATAACTCTGTTCCTTGTAACTCTTTAGGCGTAAACCGCCGGTTTATACGTGTTGGCATCAAAGTATAATCATGAAGCCCCTCGGTTCCTTGAACAACAGGAGAGCGCATATAAACATACTCACCATCTGTGATATTAATCTGACAGCCATGGTAGCCAAACAGCGCATATTCGCGAATAGGTTCATCTTTAGCAAGCCCAGCTAATATGCTTTTTCCTTGCATATTTTTAGGGATTGGTGCATTAAAATAATCAAGTAACGTAGCCGGTATATCAATAGTTTGAGCCAACATCTGCCTTGATACCCCATTGGTATCCAAATCAGGGTGGCAAATAAAAAATGGTGTATTCGCGATTTCGTTATAAAGTGGCATGATATTTTTCCCCCACCAATCATGTTCACCTAATAAGAAACCGTGATCCGTATTTACAATTAATAGCGTATCTTCCCATAAATTGTATTTATCAAATATATCAAGAACCTGACCAACATATGCATCGACCATCGTTACTAGTGCTTGATAAAAACCACGGATCACTTTTTGCCTAGACTCATCCTCAGTGACAAAATAATACGGCGGCCAGCCATCAAAATGAGCATTGGATAAACCATAAAGTTGTAGGTATTTTTCAGGTACATAAAACGGTTCATGAGGATCAAAACACTCGAGCTGTAAAAACCAATTATCATCCGAGTGATTAGTTTCAATAAATTCAATACCGTGACTAATTGTTTGTACCAGTGGATGATCTTTTTCATCCTGCATATATTGCTGATTAATCAGGTGCTGGGTACGACTGGCTATTTTACGCTGTTTATTTTCATCAGGTTCACCTGATTCATAATGAACAACTGGCTTATTCACAACACCTTTCCAGTTATCCCCCTCTTGCCCCCGAATAAATTCATATGTTGAGAAACGCGAGTGGTAGGTTGCACCGCCATCTCGCCAGTAATGTTTGTGATCCGTAACTAAATGAGTATGAATACCTTGTTTTTTCAGTATTTCAGGCATCGACTCATCAAATGGCTCAATCGGGCCCCAGCTACGATGAAGGAAATTATATCTCCCGGTATGCAATTCTCTCCTTGCAGGCATACAAGGCATACTGCCAACATAAAAATTATCAAACTTCAGTGCGCGTTTACGTAATCGCTCAAAATTAGGAGTAATGGTTGTTTGGCAGCCATAAGCCGACAACATATGTTTATTCAATGAATCAAACATTAACATTACAGCTTTCATTGTTATTTCCTTTTTACTGGTACTTTCTGATACGTCCAACAACATAAGTCAATACGAAAGCAATACTCGCACCGACTAACCAACTAAAAATGTATTGGAGATATTTACCATCCGCTATCAGTGGTAGTGCGGATAGCCCTGCGGCTCCGACCCCATTGGCTGTTACATCCAATAAGACGATCATCATTCCCCCAAAACCAGCACCTATCGATCCTGTGATAAATGCAAAGCCTGCTGGGATGTTTACCCCAAAGATAGTCGGTTCACCTACGGCTAAAATACTGGTCGGGATAGCCCCTTTAGCGACACGTTTCATTACCGGATCTTTTGTCATTATCAAGACGGCAATTGCAGCGCCGACCATACCGGAATTACTCATGATTTGAATCGCAAATAACTGCGAACTTCCTGTTGCTTGAATTAATTCTAAATGGATAGGAATTAACCCTTGGTGTAAACCAAGAGAAATTAAAAATGGGAATAAAGAAGATAAGATAAAACCAGCCGCTAAGCCACCATGCTGTAAAATTCCGGACAATGAGCCTAAAATACCATTAGATACAACGCCAGCTACTGGCATAATACCAAATAGCAAAAGCGCAGTCATAATGATGATTGTCAACGTTGGGGTTGCAATAACATCTATCATACTCGGGATATAGCGGCGTAACCGCTTTTCTAACCAACAGCTAATCCAAACCGCAAAAATAACCCCAATTAACCCACCTTGTCCCGGAGTTAGTCCCAAAATAGCAACTTGAGGCGCAATCGTAATTGCCCCTAAAATCCCCCCTAAGATTTCAGTTCCCTTAAACTCTTTAGCAGCAAAAATACCGGTGAATACAGCTAGTAAGCTAAACAAGCCACTCGCAATAATCCCCATAATAGTACTTATTTCTAACAACCCTTGTTGTTGCAAAACCACTTGGGCTGCTGACATATTAGCGGTTGCTTGAATTCCCTGAGCTAGCGCCTCGGCATGTGCCGAGTTAACAATAATGTTATTGATCCCCATTAAAGTACCAGCAGCAATTAAGCCGGGTAATAATGGAACAAAAATATTCGCTATACTTCTTAGCACGGCTTTAACTGGCGTTTTTTTCTTTGCTTTATTTCTAGCGATTTCAGCTTTAGCTAATACATCGCTTTCAGGTTTATCATCCTGCAATACAGTGCTTTCAGAGTCCCCGTTAGATAGTAGTTGATTAATTGCGTCAGCAATATTGTTACATTTTCCCGGTCCTACAATCACTTGCAATGTTTCATCACTCACCACTCCTAGCACGCCAGGTAGTGCTTTCAAACCTGCAATATCCGCCTTTTCTTCATTTTTTAATGTCATTCTCACTCGAGTCATACAATTTGTGACGTGAATGAAATTTTCAGAACCGCCTGATAATTCTATAATTTTTTTTGATATTTTATCGAGATCCATAGATCCTCTCTTACGGTATAGTAAGGTAAAATGCTTTGTTATATTGTTATAACATTTAGATTAATATATCATCAGAAAAAGAAAGCCCACACTTACATTAATGTTTTGTGATTTTCTTCTCACTTTTTCTAAAAAAGATAGGAATTCCAATGACGATAAAAAAAGAAAACTGGAAAATACTTGGGAAAGCGCCGGATTACCGATTCACATTAGCTAACGAAAGAACATTTTTAGCCTGGATTAGAACAGCGTTGGCTTTTTTAGCTGGTGCAATTGCCATCGAACAACTATTTCAATCTATCGAATTTCCATGGATAAAAATGGCACTGGCATTAGTGCTCGCTGTGGCGGGTGGGCTGACTGCGGCGATGGCATTGTATCGCTGGAAACAAAACGAATTAGCAATGCGGCAAGATAAACCCCTTCAATACACTTCTTTTTTATTGTTAATTACATTGTTTATCATGACCGCAGCCTCTTTCGCACTCTTATATATTTTACTATAGGCAGTGCAGTGCAATGCGAGACCCCGGACTACAACCAGAAAGAACACAGCAAGCTTGGAGCCGAACGCTACTCGTTTTAGCACTAAATATATTGCTATTTCTGCGTTCTGGGTTACTCAATCATTCATACCTAATGCTAACCGCAGCTGCGGCTGGCGCATTATTATTTTTGATCATTACATTCAAAAGACATAATGCATCTACCTCCCCTAAAATAGGATTAAAAATAAACAATTCTATATTCTTATTTTTTGCGTCATACACCCTTATTTTTATGTCTTTTATGCTGGTTATTAAGATTTTATCTACTTAATTTGACTTTATCTCTCAATATTTAACTAAGTTCATCTTAAATAAATCACTGCCTTTAATCGCTTTTCTCTGAATTTTTCACACTCCACTCCCAGATTATCGTACAATCCCCGATTATTTTTGTGAGAATGAGGAGGAATAACGGATGGACAAACGTTTTCTTCAATCAAATAAAGAGGCCCGTTGGTCACTCTATTTAACGATAGCCTATATGATAGGCTGGGTTATTTGTGCATACCTTCCTAGCAATACGATGGGAGTTACTGGGTTACCATTATGGTTTGAATGGTCATGCCTAATTTTGCCCGTCATCTTTATTCTACTGTGTATTATGATGGTTAAGCTCATATTCAAAGATATCTCTCTGGAGGAGAATGATGCAGATTGAAGTTCTCCTACCATTAATCGGTTACCTTGCCCTCGTCTTTCTGTTATCAATTTATGCCTATAAAAAGCGGAAAACAGGCGAATTTCTGAATGAGTATTTCTTAGGTAATCGTTCCATGGGCGGTTTTGTCCTTGCAATGACAATTACCGCAACCTATATCAGTGCGAGTTCATTTATTGGAGGCCCTGGAGCCGCCTATAAATATGGTCTAGGTTGGGTACTTTTAGCGATGATCCAGCTACCGGCAATCTGGCTTTCCCTTGGCGTACTGGGTAAGAAATTTGCTATTTTAGCGCGCCGCTATAATGCAGTGACCCTTAACGATATGCTCTACGCTCGCTATCAAAGCCGCTTCTTAGTTTGGTTTGCAAGTGTTAGCCTACTCATTGCTTTTTTTGGCGCCATGACAGTGCAATTTATTGGCGGCGCAAGGCTATTAGAAACAGCAGCTGGTATCCCATATACCTATGGTTTGATAATTTTTGGGGTATCTATCGCCCTCTATACAGCTATTGGTGGCTTCAGAGCCAGCGTATTGAATGATGCATTGCAAGGGCTAGTCATGCTTATCGGGACAGTGATCCTACTTGTTGCCATCATTTACCATGCTGGTGGGCTCCCTACAGCCATCGAAAAAATGCATGCCATTGACCCTAAATTAGTGTCGCCCGAAGGGGCTGACGATATTCTGAGTGGGCCTTTCTTAGCTTCTTTTTGGGTTCTAGTCTGTTTTGGCGTGATTGGTTTACCCCACACCGCGGTGCGTTGTATTTCATACAAGGACAGCAAAGCTGTTCACCGAGGAATTATTTTAGGCACTATCGTGATGGCAATATTGATGTTTGGTATGCACTTTGCGGGTGCATTAGGGCGCGCAATTTTGCCTGATCTGACCATCCCTGACCAAGTGATACCAACATTGATGGTACAAGTCCTTCCTCCATTTGCCGCTGGGATTTTCTTAGCAGCACCGATGGCGGCAATTATGTCGACTATTAATGCTCAGCTCTTGCAGTCCTCAGCCACTATCGTAAAAGATATTTACCTCAATGCAGTGCCCACGCAAATTAAAAATGAGAAAAAACTGGCTCGGATCTCTAGCTGTTCTAGTTTGATCTTAGGGGCTTTGCTTTTGATCGCTGCGTGGAACCCACCTCAAATGATTATTTGGCTGAATTTATTAGCGTTTGGTGGTCTTGAAGCGGTTTTCTTGTGGCCATTAGTTCTTGGGCTATATTGGGAAAAAGCCAATGGTACAGGGGCAATTTGCGGTATGGTTGTCGGTGGCGTATGTTATGCCATTTTTGCTTCCTTTAAGATAGAACTTATGGGCTTTCACGCTATCGTTCCATCGCTAATTTTCAGCCTCATAGCCTTCTTGATAGGTAACTTTTTTGGCAAAAATCCAGTACAATTGCCCACAATTAAGACATCAACAAATTAGATTTTAACATAAGAGATAAATATGCCTTGGATACAGATCCGCATCAACTCAACAGGTCCACAAGCAGAAGCTCTTGGCGATGAACTCATCGAAACTGGGGCGGTATCCGTCACTTTTCAAGATAGCCATGATACCCCTGTTTTTGAGCCCCTACCTGGAGAAACTCGTCTTTGGGGTGATACTGACGTCATTGGTTTATATGATGCAGAAACCGACATGAAATGGGTGGTTTCTCAATTGGAAAATAGCCCTCTTCTTGGAACTGGGTTCATTCATAAAATCGAACAATTAGAAGATAAAGACTGGGAAAGAGAATGGATGGATAACTTCCACCCAATGCGCTTTGGTGAGCGTTTATGGATCTGCCCAAGTTGGCGCGATGTTCCGGACCCAACTGCCGTTAATGTCATGTTAGACCCAGGCTTAGCCTTCGGAACAGGGACTCACCCAACAACATCACTGTGTCTTCAATGGTTAGATAGCCTTGATCTCGAAGGGAAAACGGTAATCGACTTCGGATGCGGTTCGGGCATTTTGGCGATCGCAGCATTGAAACTAGGTGCCGCTCATGCCATTGGTATCGATATCGACCCTCAAGCTATTACTGCAAGTCGCGATAATGCGCAACGTAACGGCGTCTCCGAGCGTTTATCTCTCTACTTATCGAAAGACCAACCGGAAGCGCTACAAGCTGATGTCGTAGTTGCTAACATCCTTGCTGGCCCTCTACGTGAATTAGCCCCAATGATAAGCGTATTGCCTCGTGCAGGTGGTTTACTGGGTCTTTCTGGGGTATTAGCCACTCAAGCAGAAGGGGTTGCTGATGCTTATCGACCCATGTTTGAAATTGACCCTGTGGCTGAAAAAGATGAGTGGTGCCGTATTACCGGTGTCAAGCACTTTTGATGGCTTTTTTTATCAAAATTAGGGAATAATTCCTTTGAAAATAACGCCAGAATAGATTATCTTATAGCTCAAATATTGCTCAATAGCTGGTGATAATCTGTTCTGCACGAGATTTGAACAACGCAACAGTTATTTTAATAAATCGTTATCGAGTACGCTTAACTATTTGTTAAATATAACTAATTTTTTAGTTGCTAGAATGCAAGATAAAAAAATTAGTGATAAATAACCGTTTGCTCAAAGTTTGTCCTTTCATATCTCGTAAAAAATGCGTAATATACGCGCCCTTGCAGTCACAGTATGGCCCCCATTTAGTTATGCGAATCGGACAATATCAGTTGAGAAACTGTCTTATTGCTGCCCCAATGGCTGGCATTACAGATAAACCTTTTAGGTCACTCTGTTATGACATGGGCGCAGGTATGACGGTATCAGAAATGCTTTCTTCTAACCCTCAGGTTTGGAAGACAGACAAATCTAGGCTCAGAATGGTTCATCGTGATGAACTTGGGGTACGTTCCGTTCAAATAGCTGGCAATGATCCCGATGAGATGGCTGCTGCTGCTCAAATTAATGTTGAGAGTGGCGCTCAAATTATCGATATCAATATGGGCTGTCCAGCTAAAAAAGTGAATCGTAAGCTTGCAGGTTCTGCACTGCTACGTTATCCAGAAATCGTTAAGTCGATTCTAGAAGGTGTCGTAAAAGCAGTGGATGTACCTGTTACTCTTAAGATCCGCACAGGTTGGTCACCTGAAGAGCGAAACTGCATAGAAATTGCCAAATTGGCCGAAGATTGCGGCATTCAAGCACTCACCATTCACGGCAGAACTAGAGCCTGTCTGTTTAATGGGGAAGCTGAATATGACAATATTCGGGCAGTTAAGCAGACTGTTACCATTCCGGTTATTGCCAATGGCGACATTACTGACCCGCTAAAAGCCAGGGCTGTTTTGGACTACACAGAGGCTGATGCCTTGATGGTAGGACGAGCGGCTCAGGGAAGACCATGGATCTTCCGGGAAATCCAGCATTATCTGGACACAGGTGAAATATTGCCACCGATGCCAATGGCAGAGGTACAACGCATTATGCTAGCGCATGTACAGGAATTGCACGACTTTTATGGTCAAGGCAAAGGAGCCCGTATAGCGCGCAAACATGTTTCTTGGTACTTAAAGGAACATGCACCTGATGACCAGTTTCGGCGCTCATTCAACACCATTGAGGATGCCAGCGAACAGCTGGAGGTGTTGGAAGCATTTTTTGAAAATTTTTGCGTAAATAAAGATAAGAGCTGACAGAACTATGTTCGAACAACGCGTAAATTCTGACGTACTAACCGTTGCTACTGTAAATTCACAAGATCAAGTAACTCAAAAACCGTTACGTGATTCAGTCAAGCAAGCACTGAAGAACTATTTTGCTCAATTAAATAATCAAGATGTTAACGATTTATATGAGCTGGTATTGGCTGAGGTAGAACAGCCTTTGTTGGACATGGTTATGCAATATACCCGTGGAAACCAGACCCGTGCAGCCCTGATGATGGGTATCAACCGCGGTACTCTGCGTAAGAAACTGAAAAAATACGGCATGAACTAATCCTAGTCGGTTAATGCAGTGTTTTTACAGGCACCTTCTATATTTTAGAAGGTGCCTTTTTGTTTAAATGACTGGACTCCAGAAACGCCACAGTACTGCGACGCATGCGGCTAGTATATTTTACTCTTCTATTGCAGGTATTTAGTATTTCTCATTAAATACACAAAATGTACTGCTCTAGACTAACCTAGCTTTACTCCCTACCAGTTAAATTGCCATTCCCCCCAATGCCCTTTCAATCCCTAAAAGCCCCTATAAACTTATACTTCACTCACCTATTTTATTAGATAACCTATTTTATTCCCTGTTAACCCTAGGTTGATTTAACTTAAATATAATAAATTTAAATAGCCTCAATAAATCACATCATCTAAAATATAATAATAAATACTATATTCAGTAAATAAAATTCACAGTGCGCTTACCATCACAGCAAACACATCAAACACATCAAACACATCAAAAAATTTAATTATTAATAATAAGCTATTAAAACAGAAGGAAATTTAATATTTAAAGTACTCAGTCATTATTAATAGTTTGCTAAAACACAAAAAATATTAATCACTCACTGAGTTTAAAAAATTATTATTTCACCACTATTCAAATAGTAAATAAAACTATAGCCCAACCTAATAACCCTTGTTCAACTTACATAAGTCTACGCTGATTAAAAATCACATAACTGACTAACACCCTTCCATTTGACTTTATATAATAAATTCTGAACTCATTGTTATACAAGAATTTAAATTATTTTATTAGTAAAGATAGCATTTATTACAGTACCTACTTTTCATAATAGGTCAATGTCATTTCCTGATGTATATACAGATTTATATACCTTAAAAAGAATTAGTTGAACAAGAAAAAACAATGAACAACTTATTGAGGAAAAACTGAATGAAAATTATTACCATAGCGGTTTACTCATAGGATATTTGGTGATGTTAAGTACCTATGCGTTTATTATTATCTGGTAATTATGTTAGTTAATATTTATTTTTCACTCACAATGAGAGTTTTCTTTACTTAAACTAAACCCCATGATATTTAAGTATTTTTCACTATATATACCACGTTTTGATTACTCATATTATGTGTTTTCTTTGCTTTTTACGCACTTAAACGTTACAAATAAAGATAAAGTATGAAAAAATGTTAATATCGAGTTAATATTCTGTTTTTATCTTTAGAATTGCTTTTTTGTATCGTCATTGATTTATCAATTTTTGATAAATTAAAAAACACACATCTCGCAGAAAATCACAACACATTGATTTATATATAATTATAAAAACTGTAAAAAGTGTAAATTTATGGTTATTCATTAAAAACTTCAAATTAGTGAGTTTGCTTTTAAATTTCTCACTCTTTATAATTGTAGGAAATCAAGGCAACGATGAATATTATTAGCTTTCTCTTTAATTAAAGAACTAATATTAATAATAAGTTACTAATTTATTAATTTAAATTAGTAGTTTTCTTTTGGAAAATAGTTGTATGAACTTACAAGAACATAAAGATGCTCCAAGTGAGAATTCTGCCAATTGTTTTTCTTCTTATTGTGGAGTTGTAATAAAAAGAATAAGAAAAGAAACTGGTATTACTGGAGCTCAATTAGCAACAAAATTAAATATTTCACAACAGCAAATGTCTCGCTATGAAAGAGGTGTCAATAAGCTAACAGTCGATATGTTATTTAATATCTCAGTAGCTTTAAACATCTCATTTGAAAGTTTAATCAAGAACATTATTATTGAAATAAACAAATCAAATTATGATGACGTGGTAACTTTAAGAAAAAGCATCACGGCATCTGATACCATCTACTTTTATTAAGTAACTTTATTAAGTTTAATAATTAAAGTGGCTTTAAACATTTTCAAACAAAAACACATCAAATATTTATTATGATTCTCTGAGGAATATATGAATAAAGTTATTTTTGCAGTTTTAGTATCGAGTGCAATGAGCGCTTCTGTATTAGCCGCTGATATGGGGCACGGTAAAGTTACATTTAAAGGAGCTATTATTACAGCACCTTGTTCAATATCGCCTAATTCTATCGATCAAACTATTGAGTTAGGACAAATTGCAGATTCAACATTAATGGGCGGAGGTAGATCAACCCCACGTACATTTGATGTTTCATTAGAAAACTGCAAATCCGAAAACTTAAAAAGTGGAGTCCAATTGACTTTCAGTGGTGCAGCTGCAGCATTTGATACAACAAATAAGACATTAGGACTTGTCGGTACAGCTTCCGGAGCAGGTGTTCAAATTACTAACCCAGCTGGCCAAGTAATCACACTGGGCAAACCCTCTCCATTCCAAATAATCCAAAATGGCAGCAACACTCTACGTTTTGCCGCATATTTGATTGGTGATGGTGATAAAGCAAAAACAGGTGAATTTAGCTCTATAGCTGACTTTACACTGAACTACGAGTAAACGAATAAATGGCCTGATGAGATAAGGATATCGCTCAGGCTTTTAAAATTCGGTGAGAGGTACGCATGATAAATAAAATGAGAATTATCAAAGGTACATTTGGATTGCATTGTATCGTCTTGGCCTTTTCAGCGAATGCTGGAGCGAGCATCAAAATGCAAGGCTCTATTATTGAAACAGCTTGTTCTATTGATGTTGGAAGCCGAAATCAAACTATTGATATGGGAAGTTTACCTTTAGCCGCCATTCATAGAGATGGCCAAGGACCTGCTCGTACTTTTCATATTCGTTTAGTTAATTGTGTTTTAGCTCGGCAAAACCCCGCTAAGCCAAATTGGCAATACTTTCAAGTCACCTTTGACGGCTCACAATCGCAAGGGTTATTTCAAGTAGATGGCCAGGCGAGCGGTGTTGGACTACAGATTCAACGCGAAGACGGTGAAATTGCCATCCCAGGAAAAAGTTTATCGCACCAAACACTTTCAATTGGTGAACGCGACCTGTCATACAATTTACGGTTAGTAGCAAATAAAAATGCGTTGATAGCAGGGCAATACTCTAGCCACATACGTTTTAAATTAGATTACGAATAGACCGCATAAGTCGTTGTTCATTTCGGTTATTAAATAAACATCATAGATAAAAATAAGAGAAGGTGGGGCAATGACCTCGGATTTCATTCGCACCCCGTTACTTGGGTGGTTTCATCCAAGTGTAGTGGGGCTATGTATTACACTGGTAGTAAGCTTTGCTGGGCAGGCGAAAGAGATTGAGTTTAATACCGATATTTTGGATGTAAACGACCGAGCTAACATTGACTTGAGCCAGTTTTCAAAATCCGGTTATTTAATGCCAGGTGAATATAGTTTTGCTATTTATGTGAATAAGCAGACGTTACCAGAACAACCTATTTATTACTACACCTCGCCTATAGATGAAGGTGATAGTTTAGTGTGCTTAACGCCAAGTATTGTCGAACAATTTGGTCTGAAACCCGAGGTGATGAGCAAACTGTCATGGTGGCATGAAGGAGAATGTTTGTCACTTGATAGCTTAAAGGGAACCGATGTTAAAGCTGATTTAGCTAGTTCAACATTATATATCAATATGCCGCAAGCATATTTGGAATATACCGCTGAAAATTGGGACCCTCCTGCACGTTGGGAAGATGGCGTATCAGGGATGGTCTTTGATTATAACGTCAATACACAAGTATCACAGCAAACACGCGGTGGCGAGCAAACTAATTACAACACCAGTGGAAATGGCGTAGTTGGAGTAAACCTAGGCGCATGGCGTGCTCGTGCTGATTGGCAAATGCGATTAGATAAACAACAAAGCCAAAGCGTAACACATTCGTTAGATTGGTCTCGTTATTATATTTACCGAGCCATTAAATCTTTGGGTGCAAAATTAACCTTAGGTGAAGATTATCTGGTGTCAGATATTTTCGATAGCTTCCGATTTACGGGAATGAGTTTAATTACCGATATTAATATGCTCCCTCCTAATTTAAGAGGGTATGCTCCTGAAATTACTGGGGTTGCCACTAGTAACGCGACAGTAATAGTGAGCCAGCAAGGCCGTATTATTTATCAAACACAAGTTGCGGCTGGCCCCTTTCGTATTCAGGACTTAAATGATGCCATGTCAGGTGAATTAAATGTTGAAGTTAAAGAACAAGATGGCTCAATCCAAACTTTCACAATAAATACAGCTACGGTCCCTTACCTAACTCGTCCGGGGCAATTACGTTACAAGTTAGCAGTAGGACGTCCTACTGATTGGCAACACCATGTAAATGGTGAAACTTTTGCGAGCGGTGAGTTTTCTTGGGGAGTCAACAACGGTTGGTCATTATTTGGTGGCGCAATTGGCGCTGAAAATTATGCTTCTGCAGCACTCGGTATCGGACGTGATTTAATGATGTTTGGAGCATTATCGTTCGATATTACACATGCACGCTCTAATTTAAAAGGAATGACTGATGTTGGAAATAAAACCTATAAAGGCAACTCATACCGTCTAAGTTATTCAAAACACTTTGATGCTTATAACAGCCAAGTAACCTTTGCAGGTTATCGTTTCGCGGAAAAAGGTTTTATGAGTATGTCAGAGTACTTAAATGCGCAAATGAGTGGGGTTCAGCAATATAGCAGCAAAGAAATGTATACCGTTTCATATAACCAACAATTTCCGAGTGTCGGATTAAGTGCATATCTTAATTATTATCACCAAACCTATTGGGATCAGCCAGATAATGACCGCTATAGCCTATCTATAGCCAAGTATTTTGACATGGATAAGCTAAAAAATTTAAGCATTAACCTGACGGCGTATCGTAATAGTTATCAAAATACGAACGATGATGGGGTATATGTCTCTTTATCAGTGCCATGGGGAAATTCTGGTTCTCTCAATATGAATAGTAGTTGGAATAAAAATGATAACACTCAAAGGATCGGGTATTACGACCGTTTGGATGAGCGCAGTAATTACCAACTAAGCACAGGGATTTCTCGTACTGGTGCTTTAGTCAGTGGTTTTTATTCTCATCAAGGTGATATTGCATCATTAAATGCAAATGCTACTTATCAACAAAACCGCTACCGCTCTGCTGGACTGTCTTTACAAGGTGGGATCACCGCAATACGAGACGGTGTTGTATTCCACAGAAATAACCAAATGGGGGGAACACGTATTTTTGTCGATACTGATGGCATAGCTGGCATTCCCTTACGAGGGTACGGTGCAACAGTTGACTCTAATCGTTTTGGGCAAGCAATCTTAACTGATGTGAATAGCTATTACCGTAATCAAGTGAGCGTAGACTTAAATGCCCTACCCAATGATGCACAAGTAACACAATCGGTTAAACAAGGAACATTAACGGAAGGTGCTATAGGTTATCGTCAATTTGAAGTCGTTGCTGGTGCAAGTGCCATGGCCATATTACGGCTCGCTGATAACAGTTACCCACCGTTTGGTGCTTTGGTATTTAATCGACGAGGCCAACAGATAGGAATGATTGGTGATGAAGGAAGCGCCTATTTAACTGGATTAAACCCAAATGATATTTTGCAGATACGTTGGGATGAGAGAACTCAATGTGAAGTGACATTACCGGAAACTTTACCAACAGGAGAAGCATTGTTTTCTAGCTGGTTATTACCGTGTCTCTCTGCTGGTAATAAAAACTCAATCAACACAACCTTCGAGGAAATGAATTGAGTAAATATCAATACAATTACAGGCACTTTTTTCATCAAATATGAAATTGTCAATTCAAGACAACCTACTTTTCTAGTAAATCAATGCGAATGAATAATTTTATTCGTTCGATATTTATGAATGCAGCGTAAATAAAAGACACTGCTTTTACAGAATGAGAAAATAAATAATGAAATTATTAATGACAAATAAATTATGCCATAAATTATTTGGCTCGGTATTACCCTATTCTTCTATTTGGTTATTAGGAAGCATACTCAGCATAATTGGAGTATCTCCAGTTCAAGCTGCAATAGCACTAGATAGAACACGGGCTATTATTACAGAAAATGATAAATCAATTAGCCTAAACATCAGTAACGAAAATAAACAACTGCCTTATTTAGCGCAAGGGTGGATTGAAAATGAAAAAGGGGAAAAGATCAGCGAACCATTTACAGTTCTTCCCCCAGTTCAGCGACTAGAGCCTAGCGCTAAGAGTCAGGTGAAAATACAATCACTTCCTGGTACAGCTGTGTTACCACAAGACAGAGAGTCGGTGTTTTACTTTAACTTGCGTGAGATCCCACCTAAAAGTGATAAGCCAAACACGTTACAACTCGCATTACAAACACGAATTAAATTGTTCTATCGCCCGAAAACGATTATTCCGACACGTGAACAAATGAACACCCCGTGGCAAGAAAAGCTGACATTAACGCGCAAAGATAACCAATATACAGTGACCAACCCAACGCCTTACTACGTCACTATAGTAGATGCAGCACCGAGCACAGAAGGTAAAACCGTTGATGGCTTTGAACCTATTATGATTGCCCCCAAAAGTAGTCAAACGATAAGTGGAGCAGCTGATGCATTGGGTAACAAGCCAGTTTTAACTTATATCAATGATTACGGCGGGCGCCCGGTACTATCTTTCCAGTGTCAATCTCAGAGTTGTTATGTCGTCCCTTCACAAAAACCTTAAAACGAGACGATATCAATCGCAATTACTGTGTTTGAGTAGGAGAAATCACCATGAATATAGTACTGGAATTAGAACGATATCGTCATGCGTTAGGAGGGATGCTGCTAGTGTTACTAGCCACTACTGTTAACGCCACGGAATTGGACAAAGTGGATAATTGGGATGTAGATGGGGCAAATGGCACTCTATATGTTCACGGAGCTTTAACTGAAAGTGCTTGCCGATTAGCGATGACTTCTGCAAATCAAACAATCGACCTAGGTACAATCGGGACGGGGCAACTTCAGCAAGTCGGGCAATCAGGCCCCCCCATAGCTGTCGTGTTACGTTTGGAAGATTGTTTAAGTGGGGAAAGCCGTAATCGAAACCAATTGGGTGACTTACTTTGGAGCCCCGATATGCCTGCAATGAAAATCCGTTTTTTAGCACCAGCTGATAAACAAAATCCATCTTTAGCGGCAGTTATTGGAGCAAAAGGAATAGCATTAGAATTCAGTGATGCAACTCACTCTCCCATTGCATTAGGGCAGTATAGCTTGCCTCATTTAGTATCACCTGGGCAAAATCAGTTAACGTATTACGTGACTCCAGTGAGAACAACCATGGGGTTAAATGCAGGCGCCTACTCCGCCTTAATTCGATTTCAATTGAATTATGATTAACAGAAAGGCAATGCACATGTCATTAAAAAACAAACAAGAATTCCGCCTTGCCATATTCAAAGGGATGATGGTAATTGGAATATTGTCAGGAGTACTTAATCAAACACAGGCAGATACTGCAAATTTAAATTTAAAACTAACAATTATTACCCCCCCCAGTGCACCATCAGTAATGGTGATGAAATAACGGTTTCATTTGGGCAAGTTCAACAGGGGTTAATAGATGGCGTCAGCTATAAACGTACTCCAATTGACTATAGGTTAGCGTGTACTAGTGTTGCAACAAATGCTTTGAAAATGTCACTTTCTTGGAGTGCGGTGACTTTCAATGGGTTATCAGCTATTCAAACCAATCGTACTAATTTAGGAATAGCAATATACCAAGATGCAACTCGATTAAGTAATGGAGACAGCCTAAATTTCAACCTACTTGGCGCTCATCCCGCATTGTATGCCGTACCAGTCAAACCGACAGGCACTATGTTATCAGACGCGGGGGCATTTTCTGGTGCCATGACCATGACCTTAAATTATCAATAGGATGAAAAAATGAGGGCAAAAATCCACAGCTGGTTATACATGTTTATCACATTCAATATAGTGTCATTTCCAGCATCAGCCGCGTTTACGGTGAATTTTAATGGTACGTTAGTTGTCACACCGCCAGAATGTACAGTTAATGGAGGTTCAACAACCGATGTACAATTTGGCGATGTACATGAAACATTGATTAATAATAGCAGTTATAAACGCACGCCAATTATGTATGCATTAAATTGCACACAGGTATACAACAACGCGCTAAAAATGACCTTAACGTGGAATGCCATCACGTTAAATGGCCAAAATGTAGTGCGCACTAATCGAAGTAATTTAGGAATAGCTATTTATCAAGATAATACTCGCTTGAATAATGGAACATCATTGAACTTCACCTATGGTGGGAGCATGCCCGCATTGTATGCCGTCCCAGTAAAACCAACAGGAACAGTACTCACTGACGGTGGTGAATTTAATGGTGTATTAACGATGGTTGTTGATTACCGCTGAGGAAATCTTTATGAAATTAAATCGGTGCTTAAAGTCAATTTTAACTTTCGTTATTCTGATTAATTCTGGTATGGCATTCGGTATCGGAGCTAATTTATCCGGAAACCTAATAGTAACGCCTCCAGAATGTATTTTAAATAATGGACAACAGCAGGCTGTGCATTTTAACGATATTTTATTAACGCGTATCGATGGAATTAACTACCAGCAGACATTGGTATTTAAATTGACATGCACACAGTTGGCGAAGAATGCAATTAAACTTACGATTCAAGGTGATGTAACTAGTTTTAATAGCAATGGAGCGCTCAAAACTAGTCACTCTAAACTGGGTATAGCATTTTATCTAAATGATGTACGCCAAGCAATTAATGAGACTATAAACGTGAATTATACTGCATTACCTACAATTAAAGTGGCCCCCATAAAAAATCTAACTGCGAGCTACAGTAATACGGATGGAGGTGCATTTACTGCGTTAGCAACCCTGAAAGTAGATTATCAATGAGGGACATAATGGGAACATTATTACAAAAAATTTGCTTCTTACGTAACGGGCTAGGAGTAATACTCCTCACTATTGTCTCATGGAACTCACAAGCTAATTGGCTATTTGATGGGACATTGATTATTCCGCCAGTCTGTCAGCTAGGACATGAAGACCCGATCAGAGTTTCTTTTGGGAAGGTGGGAGTGCGAAAAGTTGATGGGCATTTATTTAAGCAAAATATTCCTTATCAACTTAATTGCCAAGGAGATTTAAATCAACCTTGGGATATCACTTTATCTTTTAATGCAACTTTAGCAGGTTCAGGATTTGATAATGCAACATTGCGTACTTCTAGCTTACTGAATGTAAACAAGCTAGGCATCCAAATACAAAAAGATGGTGTACCGCTGGAGTTAAATAAGGCATTTGCTATTGATACAGGGCATTTACCAGTACTATCTGCAGTTCCGATTAAGCGAACTGGCGTTGATTTAGTGGGAGATGATTTTACAGCACAAGGTACATTAGCGATTGCATTTCAATAAATACACCATGGACTAAGAGATGAAAATACAACTAGGCCGCTGGCTTCCTTGGGTAATATTAAGTATATCATTCCCAACATTTGCAGATGACGTACTTTTTGATGGCACGCTGGTAGAGGATGCCTGCGAAGTATACCCAGGGGATGAAAATATTGAACTCGATTTTGGGACTGTAATTGATGAATATCTATATCTCAATACACGTACGCATAGTCAGCCTTTTACTATTCGCTTAATTAATTGTGATTTGGTATTAGGAAAAGAAGTTCAAGTTACCTTTACAGGTAATGAAAGCACAACTTTACCTGGATTATTAGCTTTAAATAATGTAAGTCACGCAAAAGGTATTGCTGTGGGATTAGAATCAGCTAATGGTACGCCAATAAAACTGAACAAAATGAAAGGTCACATTCAAGGATTGCATTCTGGTAATGGTAATAATTTGAATTTTAAAGCATATATTCAAGGTGAGCCTAAAGCACTACAAGAAAAAAATATTATTCTGGGTGATTTCGTAGCTACAACTACTTTTACACTAGAATATGAATAAAATTTTTTTATAAAGATAAATATGGAAAGCAATAATGAATAGACTATTATTTCTGTTTTTTTTATTTTCAGGGCAATGCTTATCGGAAGAACTTACCGAATTGCCTGCTGGCAGTTCATTTATTTACCCTAAACAAATATCAACAAAATGGCTTCATTACACACTTTCAAATTGTATTGGCCCAAGCAATCCACATGCAAACTGTAGAGATAATAATGATATTGTTTTAGATGGTGAAATTGAAATAACGATACGCCTTACCCAGGGTACTTTAAACCAAGCTATTGATAATAGAATTAATGCGACAAATAATTCAACCACTATTTCTCGTCAAGGTAAATTTGACTGGGTAGGAGGTGGATATGGTCTGAGGATTGAATGGACTGAAACAATACCGGGTTTAATCTGTACACCAAATGATAATGCTAGTTATCAAAAATGTCTAAGTCGATATTTGGGAAATACGTATACTGTGAAACATAACTTTATGACTTCACAAGGTGCAGCTGTGTGGAAACATTTAAGTAAATATCCGCTATGCAATAGAGGCATTCTCTTTCAAAACCAGTTATCTACAACAGGTGTTTCTGATATTTATTCGACAGATTTTGAATCAACATGCACAAAAGGAGGGCCAAATGATATAACTCCTCCAGAATTAGAAGATTCTGCAGTGTGTAGCTTAAATAGTCAAAACTTAAATTTAAATTACTCATCAACAAACTTTAATGTTACTGGCCTCACTCAAAATGTAAATTTAATGATTTCGTGTACCTCGGGTAGTGCAAAAAATTACAAACTTAAGTTGACGGGAAGTAATGTAACAAACGGTCGTCTTAATTTTGGTAATGGAGTTTCTGCCCAAGTATCATTGAATGGTACACAAGTTCAAGCTAATGGAATGGGGATCCAATTAGATAACTTAACGAGTAAATCGATTCCAGTAAGTGCGACTCTAATGGGATCTGCTTCGTCTGCTGGAGTCAGCAATGCAACGGGGGTTTTAATATTGGAGGCTCTATAAATAAAAAGTTTTTGAATTCATGTAACTTTAAAAAATAACAGTTAGTCTTAATCTTTTTTCAATAATAGGTGAGCATAAAACATTAATTAATGTGTAAACACCCCAATCACCTTAGACTAAATGATTTTTATTAATAATCTCATGAGCTATTGTGCTAATAAGATTAGCTTATTAGCATACACTACTGATTCATCAATGGCTTTTAATATATCAAAAGTTTAAATCAGTATTTGTCTATAAAGGAGCCATCAAAAATGGACAATTAAATTATTATAATTTCATTAAGATAATTTAAAATCAAGAAACGACAAATATAAATAGCATTAACATGTTAATATGTAAATAGAATGAAATAAACTAGCTCGATAAAGGAATATAAATATGGTCATTAATTCGAAAAAAGAAGTTCAACAGCACGAATGGGATATTCAATTTATGACGAGAACTTTAGCTGTTGCAACTGATGCTGCTAAAAAAGGCAATGAACCTTTTGGGGCAATATTAGTGAAAGCTAACCAAATTGTGATGATAGGAGAAAACCATATTCATACCGAGAGCGACCCCACCTATCATGCAGAAATAGGTCTTATACGAAAGTTTTGTTCAGAGCATAAAATTACAGACTTGTCAGAGTATACTCTTTATACTAGCTGTGAACCTTGCTGCATGTGTTCGGGAGCAATGGTTTGGAGCCAATTAGGACGAATGGTTTATAGCCTTTCACATGATGAATTAGCTGAAATTGCGGGCTTTAATATCATGCTCGGCAGTGATGAAATATTCGCAAAAAGCCCATTTAAGCCCACTGTGGTTAAAGGTATTTTAAAAGAACACGCGACTACGATTTATAAACAATATTTTAAACGAAGCTAATAATATTAGGCCTACTGCTGACTTATAATAATAATCTTAGCTCCTAAATACTGTGCTTTTGTGAGCCCTCATTGTAATGCAGTGAGGGCTTTTTATTCTCTACAAAATGGCGCAATCTCACCTTACTATGCAGATAAATTAAACTGTTGCACAGACTGCTGTAGCTCTTGGGTTTGCTGGCTTAATGAATTAGCTGCCGTAGCAACTTGTTCAACTAAAGACGCATTTTGCTGGGTAACGCTATCCATCTGCGTAATAGCGACACCGACTTGTGCTATCCCTTTACTTTGCTCCTCTGAAGCTACCGTAATTTGCTTCATAATAGCAGTGACCTCGTTAATACCTCGCAGGATACTTTCCATCGTTTTTCCCATCTCATTAACTAGCCCCGTTCCTTTTTCCACACAAGCACCTGAACTAGCAATTAACTTTTCAATCTCCATAGCGGCATCTGCACTGTGACTTGCCAATTTACGAACTTCAGCCGCAACCACCATAAAACCTCGACCATGCACACCAGCACGAGCCGCTTCAATAGATGCATTCAAAGCTAAGATATTTGTTTGAAAACTAATGTCATTCATCATGCTGATGATATCTGAGATTTTTTGTGAACTTTGTGAAATTTCACTCATCGTTGTAACGACAGAGTAAACAATTTCATTGCCTTTATTCGCAACCACAGAAGCTTCGCTAGCTAAATGGTTTGCGTGAAGTGTATTTTCCATATTCAACTGAACTGCGGCGGTGATTTGTTCCATACTCGCAGCGGTTTCTTCTAAGGCAGCCGCTTGTTCTTCAGTACGCGATGAAAGGTCATTATTACCATTAGAAATCTCACTCGCCCCCAGATAAATATTCTCACTTCCTTGCCTGATCGAGCCTACTGATTCATGCAGATCTTTTCTCATTTCTTCAAGGATCGGAAATAATCTCCCCACACAGTTGTTACCAAACGGTAGCACTGGCTGGCTTAAATTCCCTTTTGCAATTTCAATAAAGTGCTGTCTCAACACCCCTAATGGCTTTTGCATCATAGTCGCCATATAGCGATCCGTAAAAATGAGCATCAATATTCCTAGTATTGCCGTAATAATCATGACGATACGCGTAATATCCATCACATTATCAACATGTTGCCGAGTATGACTAATCAATGCATCAGCCGTCTGATTAAACTTTTGAATTGAAGCACCAAAAGCGCGGCTCAAAGCAGGAGTAATGTTGTGAGCATGGGCTAAATATTTATTCGGATCATTGTCCATGCTTAGCATAAGTTGAGGTGTTACCCCATCATCGAATAGCGCCTGCCAACTATAAATTACCTGCTCTGATATTTCAGGGTCCATTGGTCCTGGAGAGATAGACTTCATCTGTTCTAAATATTTTTCCATATTCGACAGAGCCTCTTTTACAGGGGCATAATCTACTGTTTTTCCTTCACTTTTACTTTCCATTACCCGAGTCAGTCGTGTGACAAATCGAAAATATTGATCGTTTCCCTGACTAAGTACTGTCATTTGCTGGACTAATTGTCTATCGATATCATTTCCATCTGCAATACGTGATAGTGACCAACCACTGTAAACATTTGTCCCCCCCAAAATCAGGCATAAAATACTTAATAATACGAAGACCGCAGTACGAATTGAGTAATCGCGAAGTTTCTGCATAGAATTTCTCTTTCGGTGAGATAAAATGACGATATTTAACTTTATCGGCGATAAAGAGAATAATTTTAGGGTTAACTGAAGTAGATAATCACAGAATCAGGCTGAGGCTAAGTAAAAACACTTATAATTCAAAGGGGTTACTATTTGGTTATGAGAATTATCGAATATCGATATTGGAATTTAATTCCAGAAACTTGATACAAGTCTCAAAATAATACAATCATTGAAAAAACAAACTGATATAAGAAATTATTTATTTTTGCATAAAAAGAGTTAGTGAATAATATTAAAATTACATACAGTTATAAAAAAGGCACAGCAAACCCTCACTGTACCTTTGCAGTTATTCTACAACTTGTATTTTGAAAAATTAACGGTATATCGGTAACAAATTAAACTGCGCTAACAATTGGCAAATAATGCCAACGACTCCAAAGGCGATAACGGCGTAGATTAGCCCTTTTCCGCCCCATACTTTGAATCTAGAATCAGGGAAACGCTCTCTTACTTTTAATGCCATAACTGCCGGGCAAATAATCGCCCAGATACATGCGGCCATACCTGCATATGCAATTGCAATGAGAAAACCATTTGGGAATAACATGCAAAGAACAAGTGGTGGCAAGAAGCATAATAAGGCGGATTTCATTCTACCTGATGGGTTATCTTTAAAGTTTAATGAAGCAAGAATATAATCAAACAACCCAATAGCAACACCTAAAAATGAACAAAATACTGCACTTATTGAAAACCATAGTAAGAATGTCGCAATATTCTTACTATTGAGGACCGCATAAAGCGACTCAATAAACGCATCTAAATTACCACCTTTATTAATAATTGTTAAAAATTCTGTTCTTGGTAAATTCCCCATTGTTCCTAAGATCCATAAGAAATAAAGAACAAGGGCTAATACACACCCAATCACACAGCTTTTAACCACTTTCCTTTCATTTTCATGATACAATTTATATAAGCTGCATACATTGCCATGATAACCAAAAGAAGTAATTGCATATGGAATAATAATAAAGATAAAGGGCAATAGTGATGTGTTTCCACCTTCAACTGGTGATGTTAATAACAAATCTGTTTTTACAATGAAAAATAACCCTGAGAAAGCCAAAATAAATAAAATTATTTTAATAAATAAAAATAAAGATGTTAACCGGCTTGCTCCTACCCCACTCCACCAAATACTTGCTCCTAATATCAATGTAAATACAATAAATATTAATCTTAAATTAACATTATAGCCATAAATAGCCGCAGCCTCTTTTATGACTGATCCTGCTGCTGATATATAGGCGTAAATTAATATATAAAGAACAAATATTAGTGCTATATTAGCAATATAGCATGCCCACTTTGGTAATAATTCTTTAGAAATAAAAAAATAATTCGTTCCCGCCCCATACTTAGATATACATTCTAAAATATAAATTCCTGAATGAAACATGAAGAAACAAACGATTAATAAAACAACTACAGAGTTAATAAACCAAGCTCCTGCCATAATAGTTGGCAAGCTAAACATCCCTGCCCCTATCATTGCACCGCCTAGCACAAAACCCCCTACCAATATGGAGGGTTCTTTTTTGGCTGCCAAATTATTCATGGTGTTCACCTTAAGAATAAGGATAAGGTTCCCGCATTGCACGGGAACCATAAGAGCGACCTATTATTTGATTGGTTTTAATCTTGCAGTAAAGTGCCTTAATACTGGAGGTTCATATTCAAAATCAAGCCCTTTCAAAGTAGCAAATTTGTCTTTTAACCCAATCAGAGCATCTGCAATGTAATCCATGTGGTCGTTGGTATAAACGCGTCTTGCAATAGTTAACCGCATAAACTCCATATCTGCATGTTTTTGTTTGCCTGTTTCGGGATCGCGCCCTAATAAGAATGAGCCTATTTCAACCGCACGAACACCAGATTCTAAATATAATGCATTAATAACCGCTTGTGCTGGGAACTGGTCGCCAGGAATATGCGGTACTAGTTTCTTACAATCCACAAATACCGCATGACCACCAGTAGGGTATTGAATTGAAATCCCTCCCTCACGTAAACGGTCTCCTAAATATTTAACTTGACCGATACGATAGTGTAAATATTCTTCCCCAGCCCCTTCTTCAAGGCCTTGAACCATGGCAGCCATATCACGACCAGCAAGACCGCCATAAGTAACAAACCCTTCCATTGGTACACAGCGCTGTCTAGCTAACGTAAATATCTTTTCATCATTCTTAATACAAACTAATCCACCAATATTCAATAATGGGTCTTTCTTAGCTGACATAGTTAATGCATCAGCATATTTGTACATATCCAGAATAATTTCTTTAATTGTTGAATTTTTATATTTAGGATCACGTTCTTTTATAAAATACGCATTTTCACAGAAACGCGCTGAATCCATAACAACAAAGATATTATGTTGTTTTGCTATTTCATAGACTTCTTTTAAGTTAGCCATTGATACTGGCTGGCCGCCGGCACTATTACAAGTAATAGTAGATACAATCGCCACAACATTTTCAGCGCCATGTTGTGCAATGTTATCCTTTAATTTTTGAATATCAAAGTTACCTTTCCAGTCATCATAGGTATCTGAGTCATAAGCTTTTTCTGTAACAATATTAACTGCTTTACAGCCATTTAATTCAACATGAGCAGCGGTAGTATCAAAGTGGAAATTAGAAATAAAGACAGGTTTTTTAGCACCACCTTGTTCCTGTTTTACTTTCAATAATACAGGAAATAACATGTTTTCAGCACCACGACCTTGGTGAGCAGGGATCACATAGTTATAATCGAACATCTCTTTAACTTTATCTTTTAAATCATAATAGTTACGAGATCCTGCATAGGCTTCATCACCAGTGATCATTGCTGCCCATTGATGATCACTCATGGCATTAGTACCTGAGTCGGTCAATAAATCAATATACACAGCACTGCTTGGTAGCAAGAATGGATTGTATCCAGCTTCTTTTAACGCAGCTTCACGCTCTTCTCTACTTGGAATACGGATATTTTCTACCATTTTAATACGGAATGGTTCTACAATTCTTTTAGCCATGATAATACCTTTAATTTTTCATTAAATAATAAATACAAAGGATCGTACTTATAAAAAATAAGCTATAACGAAACTTTTAGTTTAGAAAAACAAAAAAGGTTATTTATTTGGGAAAAAGAAGGCTAAAGAAATATCAATATTGAACCATTTCTTCATATAGAAGAAATGCCTTGATATGAGAGACTTGCTTAACGAAAACATACTATGACTCCTATCAAAAAGGAATTAGTACAACCAACAGCATCATATATATAACAGTTAAAAATATAAAGTAATAGAGATTGTCATATAATTATACCTATATCACATAATCATTAGATAATGCTAAGACAAATTGACTCAAGTCACACATTTAATTTTATTCGTTATTTTTTATAAGCTTGTAAATATTAAAACATAAAAAAAACAAAAAATAATTATTATTCATATCTGTAATTTAATAATTATAAAGAGTAATTTGGCTTTATTTAAATAACGCTTAACAAAAATAAAATGGGTAAAGTATGATTAGAATACTTTACCCATGATTCAAATAATTAACAATTACTGAGCATCTTTCCCATATTTAGGAGATCTAGGCCCATATAATATACCATTAGGCGTACCTGCAGATAATAACCTTGCACTTGTTATACCTGCAATTGTGTAACTTTTATCTGTCATGGTATCAACAATTTGATTAACAACCGCCGAAACTAAAACACCAATAATGCCATTGGAAGAAGAGTTATTTTCAGCACTCGATGCAGATGCCGAACCGCTCCATAATAATGCCCCTGTCCTCGCATCAACAAGTTTTGCATCCGCTGTAACACGTGTATCACTGGAAATAACCTGATAGCTAGTACCGTACTCTGTTATATTAAGGTATAACACAGCATCATTACCGAAAATTTCTCGGGTTTTGGCGGGCGGAACAGATTGGATATCCCCTGCGTTTATTAAACCATTTTGCTTAAATGTTTCTTCCACTACCGCTACAGGAAAAACATAGTAGCCAGCCTCCGCTAAAGGCAGGGCTGTTTGTGATAATAAACCATGACTAGCCTGTACTTCTGGAGAGCTATTCTGAGGTAATAACACTAAAATGCTTTTTGGCTTACTTTGATTAAACGCAGTATAATCAACTTTTGTTGGCTGTGCACAACCAGTTAATAACCAAGCCATCACCAGCCCGCTGAGTATGAATAAACGCCTCATTTTGCTTTCCCTTTATTTTTCATTAGAAAATCCATATACGCCGCAGATTCTGGATATAATTCTTTTTCAGCGTTGAACTCTTGCATTGCAAGGTCGATGGCTCCGGTTGTGGAATACAATAACCCTAAATGGGCGTGTAACCCCGGAGGGGTAGCAAGACCGTTTGCCTTACTCATTTCAAGGTTTTTTTTCAATGCTTGAATTTGTTCTTGAGGGCCAGTATCTGTTTGCTGGTAATATTGATAAATTGTAGTTTGATAACCATCCCAGTTATATAATGGTTTTGGCTCGTTAGCACAACCATTTAATAAAATGGCTCCAGCAAAAATAAGAAGTAATTTAAATTTCATCATATTCCCTTATTTAGCTGGCTGCCATGCACCACTTTCAATACCAACTACGAGATCATTCACAGCTTCCCTTATTGCTAAATCTAGCACCTTACCGTTTAGCGTAGAGTCATAACTTGCAGTTCCACCAAAACCGACAATTTCCCTATTTGATAATTCATACTCGCCTGCTCCCTGAGCTGAGAATACCACCTCGGAAGTTTGGACATTCACAACATTTAAATTAACTTTTGCATATGCGACTTGTGATTTACCACGGCCTAAAATACCAAATAGTTGTCTATCACCGACTTCTTTTCGACCAAATTCAGTGACATCACCGGTAATAACATATGTTGCGCCTTTTAATTGCAGGGACTGGCCTTTAATTCCAGCTTCTTCTTTTAACTCTTGCATATTAGCCCGGTCTAATACATTAAAGCGCCCAGTTTGCTGAAGATGCGTCATTAAAATTGTTTTTGATTGATTACCTAAGCGGTCAACGCCATCTGAAAAAATGCCATTCATATAACTCGAACGGTTATCAAATTTGCCAATTGATATTGGGCTTTTAGGACCCGAGTAATTAGTATTATAAGTCGCAACTTTCTCTACTGCTAAAGAACGGGAAGATTCCTTTGCACAACCACTTAATAATGCACTAGCAATAAAAATAGATGCGATGCTGATTTTAGATATATTCATTTAGCTGTCTCAATTAAAATTTAATTAGAATTAATTATTGCAGCTTTATTTTGCATCAAATATAAAACAGGGTCTAGTCAATATCACCTATTCAGTGATTTTATCTTTATTTCTATTTCATCCAATTGATAATATTCATAAAGTAACTCAGGTTTATTAGATGAAATCAACTGTTTGATTAAAAAATGGAGGTAACATAAATTATTTAATCAGTAATCTTTAATGATGTAATATTTCATATCATCACTATTATTCTATCCCAATAAAAACATCCAACTGAATTATTCTAAATTATCTACCATTTATATAGCCAAATGGTAGATAATAATATAACCAATCACTGTTGTTTATTTTTCACTCAAATAGTAGATTATTATAAACATGCAGCTAACCAAAGTATAAAAAACAATCACATTCTATATATCGTTAGCTTATTTCCTTGTCGTACATCATAGCTCTTTTAATTTAACTCAATATATTACTTTATTGGTAGGTTTTGTATGAATTTGCAATAGATCATGACCAAAAAAGGATAAGAGGAATCTTATCCTTTTTTATTAACTATATTATTAATAATCAATAATATATTACAATAGCATTAATGTACTGATTGATAAGAAACAGATGCACCTTTTTCTATGGTGCTTTCATCTGAATAAATACTGTCTATATCAATAAAAGACTGGTCGCTATCATTATAGACTTTGTTATACAGTGATAATTCCGGACGATGACGCAGCGTTTTTGTCGTTAAATCCATCATTAGATATTGCTGAGAACCCCTAACCCACTCTGAAACAATGACACCTTTATGACCAACTTTTAGCTCATGCATATTATTATAACCATTTTCGGCGATCAGTTCGAAAGTCCCATTGGTATGAAATTGCATTAAAGAAAATAACCGACGAGAAGGCTCTTGAGCAATAACAAAAATATCACCATTAAGGTTTTGTGCTGCTTCATTGATGCGAACAGGTAACCATTTACTACTAACCACCTGTTTCGTTGGTATATCCATAATAACCTCAAGTGACCCCATCTGATTACCGTAGCTGTACCACATCACCACTTTATCTCGATACGTTGCATAGGAAAAATTTGAATTACCTTCAATTTCCTCAGGAAATAACGACTTGGCTAAATTTCTCACATTCATAAAGTGTTCCCAAGTTATACCTTTATCTTGGCTGATAAAGATATTCTCATTACTCGCAACAATATATGCAGGTAGGCCTTTAGATTGGTAGATTTTCCCCGTGATCAACGCAGAGAATAACTCTCCAGATTTATCTTGCCAAGGTATTAACTCACTGATTGAGAAATCAATTAAATTAATTTTTCGGTAGCCATCTCTTAAAATAATTAAACACTCTTTTCTTTCACAGACTGCATTGTAAAAACTATCATCAGCACGAGTAATAAAACGCACACCTTGGTTATCTGCAAACAAAACTTGATAGCTATACTCACTAAAATTTGTATAGTTGTTATACAACGAATAATAGTAACTTTGGTTATTACTTTTTTGAGCAATAATCAACATGCCATTCTCAGCAGGAAAAGTAGTCGCCCAGTCATAATTTGCGATAACAGGCCCATTTTCATTATGTTTTTCCCACTGCCAATCAACTGTACCATCACGCACAAATACGAATACAATAAAAATAAAACTTAGCGCAAAAGCCAACGTTAATAAGATAAAATGCCTACTGAGAAATGGATTCATGACCGAACCTCCGTGACATAATCAGTTTTGCCTTGCTGTCGACGTAAATGCTTCAATAAATACTGAGCTTGATAATACGCATTACCGCGCTTAGATATTTTAAAATAGACCGCCACACACAAACCGATAAGAAAACTAATTCCCAACACAATTGAAACTGCAAAACTGATATATAACCCACCCGTATCAACAAGATTTATCCAATCCCAGTAGTCCCAGTACCCTCCTTTTTCCATAGTTTCAGCAATAGATAGTCCGAGAGCCATTAATACTAAGAAAATAAGAATCAAACCAGTGAATCCCCATAAGCCGTAATAAAACCCTCGTTCTTGGGGCGCACCTTTACCAATAAGGCTATATGCTAAACCATCTTGATGATTGTAGATGCCAAAGACGACTTGCTCTTTTGAGTTCTCTTGGAGATTTTTATGATAAACCTCAAGCTCATCCCCTTGAGCGATAAACAAACTATGGTTATTAAAGAGTGGCTCATTCGCCGACACTAAGACATCCAGATGTTCTTTATTTATTTGTAAGCTGATTTGATTAAGCTTTTGTTCTGTATCTCCTGCTGCAATGGTGACACTGAGGTTAGCAGTAATATTGGTTTTACCACGCGTAGAAGATAAAGAGGTTTGCTCTATGCCAATATTAGTGGCTTTATGTAATTTGGCAGGCTTAGTTTTCGTTTTTTTTATACCTAAAATATCAATTTGCTGGTCTTGGCCATTAGTTTTATATTGTTCATCAATGACTAAATCCAGTGCCTTCAAAATTAATTTACGCTTCAAACTTAAAATATGTTTTATTTCTGCAAGCACTAACACAAATAATACAATACCAGTAAAAGCTGCGCAGCCTAACACTGCCACAAGTATTATCATTAAAAAATTATCATCAGCTTCAATAAAACAGTAATACACTGCAGGTATTAGTGCCATTAAAAACAATGAAATTAAAAATTGTATTCCAAGCTTACGAGTAAAACCGACCGTTCTATCTGGCTCTAAGCGTCCTTTGGTTTCATGGTATACCCAGTTTACCCAATAACTGCCATCATTCATCTGTTCTGCACAAATAATCAGTACATCACCCTTTTTCAACCTATCCAAAAATATTTGGCTGTTTTTAAAGTCATCTTGATTGAAAAAAAACACTTTATCTGATGCTAACAACCTCACCATACCTATCGGGGTGACATTTTTATAATCACACTGTGTTAAAGTCGTTTGAAAATACTGAACGCCCATAAATGATGCCTATTTGTTATAGTAAATTTAACATTATGATATTAAATAAAGGTATATTGCCCTAGAAAAACTTACACTATAATAAAATAATTCAGACAATGACGAGCATCTGTAAATAACAATTACTCGGGGCCTTCCCCTATAAATAGGCGACTCCTACTAGTAAAGCCAATAATTACTGATAAACTTGCATTCAATACAAAATTGGTGGGTAAAATGTAGCAAGAGCGCCATTTTCTCCCTTCTTCTAACAATAATTTTGAATAAAAGCGATGACATCACAACCTGCATACAAGCAAATTCAGTCTTACATTTTACGCAGTATTGATTTAGGGGTTTTTAAGCCAGAAACTCAAATCCCTACCGAACTTGAACTCTGTGCACAGTTCAATGTAAGCCGTATGACGGTAAATAAAGCTATTTCAGAATTAAGTCAGAAAGGTATTCTAAATCGTATTGCAGGAAAGGGCACTTTTGTTGCAACTCAAAAACATGAGCTTCCTGTTACCAGGGCGTTTGATATTTTTGATGAAATATCTGTAAGTGGTAATAAATATAGTGGTCACCAGTTGCAACTGAAAGTCATCCTTGCTTCCGCAGAAATTGCATTACAACTTGGTATTACAGAAGGAAGTGAAGTCGGATATTGTAAAGTGCTCCACTTTGAAAATGATATCCCTTTAATGTTAGAAGAACGCTACGTGAACCATGCTATTGCACCTGAATTTGTAAAACAAAAATACGGCGATACGGAAACACCAAGCGGCTATTTACAACGCCATTTTCCTGTTAGTGAAATGGAACATACCATTGAAGCGGCACTTGCGACAAAATCAATTGCACAATCGTTATCAGTAAAAGAAAATTCCCCTTGTTTACAACTCAGTCGACGCACTTGGACTGGCAATACATTAATTAGCTACGTCAACATGACCTCTGCAGGCTCTCGTTATAAATTAAAATTACATACCCGTATTGATAATAATCTATAAAAAAATGGGGCAATAATGCCCCAAAACGACTGATAAAAATAAAAAAACATCAAGCACATCTACATCACAAACAATAATTTCCCCCTTACATTCCTTGGTAAATTGGCCCCTCTCCCCCTTGTGGTGCAGTCCAAGTTATATTTTGTAATGGGTCTTTAATATCGCAAGCCTTACAATGTAGGCAGTTTTGCGCATTAATTTGCAGTTTTTCTTGGTTAATTTCCCCCAAGACTTCATATACACCTGCGGGGCAATAACGCGTTTCTGGAGCCGCATATTTAGCTAAATTAATTTGGATTGGCACTGTGATATCCGCCAATTTTAAATGGCAAGGCTGGTCTTCTTCATGGTTAGTATTTGATAAAAATACAGATGAAGCCTTATCAAAAGTCAGCACACCATCCGGTTTTGGATATATTATTGGTTGAAATTTACTCGCTTCTTTTATATTTTCATGATCAGCTTGCTTGAGCTTCAGTGTCCAAGGGCTTTTCCCCTTCAACAGTAGCTGTTCAGCCCCAAATAACATTGAGCCAATAACTAACCCTTTTTTCATATATGGCTTAAAATTGCGTGTTTGATAAAGTTCTTGATATAGCCAACTATCCTCAAATAGCTGGCGAAATAATGATTTAAATCGCGAATAATCTACCGTTTCATGATGTAAAGAACCAAACAATGCCTCAGCTGCTAATGACCCACTTTTAACTGCACAATGAGTTCCTTTTATGCGTGCAGCATTTAAAAAGCCTGCATCATCACCAATTAATGCACCACCAGGAAAACTTAGCTCAGGTAATGCAGCAAGGCCTCCTGCTACCATGCTTCTTGCTCCGTAGCTAATCCGTTTACCACCAGACAAAAAATCACTAAAAGCAGGATGCGTTTTTAAACGCTGAAACTCTTCAAAGGGAGATAAATATGGGTTTTCATAATTCAGACCAACAACTAACCCAACAGCCACGAGGTCTTCACCGTAATGGTAAGCAAAACCACCTCCATAAGTGTGATTATCTAATGGCCACCCTACTGAATGGATCACAACCCCTGGCTGATGCTGTTCTTTTGGGATCTGCCAAATTTCTTTGATCCCTAACCCATAAGTTTGCTTACCGCTGTTTGCAGCTAAATCAAAACGTTCAATTAATTGTTTACCTAGTTGCCCCCGACACCCTTCGGCAAAAAAGGTCATTTTAGCAACTAAATTCATCCCAGCTTGGTACATCGCGGTGGGCGAGCCAGATTTATCTAATCCCATATCCCCTGTCGTCACGCCAATCACGCTTCCTGCGTCATCAAATAGCACCTCAGTAGCCGCAAACCCAGCGAAAACATCTACACCTAACGCCTCTGCTTCAACCGCCAAAGCCGCGCTAATTTGACCTAGACTCCCAATTAAATTGCCATTATTTTTTAAACTACTTGGTAATAAAGATAACGGTAACTGATTGAATTTATTTTCTTTTAGCCATAAAAAACGGTCTTGGGTTACTGCGGTTAAAGGGGCTGTTACCTTTTGCTGCCAATCTGGTAGTAATTCATCTAAAGCGCGAGGGTCAATTACGGCTCCTGATAAAATATGCGCCCCTATTTCTACCCCTTTATCAATTAAACAAACGGAGAGCTCAGCCCCTTTTTCTGCGGCTAGCTGTTTTAAACGAATTGCTGCCGATAACCCTGCAGGCCCACCACCGACAATCAGGACATCGAACTCCATCGATTCCCGCTCGGGAGCCTCGTTTATATTCTCAATGTTGTCGATAGCCATATGCCCTCTCTTACGCCAATGCTTTATCAAATTCAGGTAAGATCTCAAATAGATCGCCAACAATGCCATAATCCGCCACTTGGAAAATAGGCGCGTCAGGATCGCTATTAATGGCGACGATCACTTTACTTTCTTTCATACCTGCAACATGTTGAATTGCGCCAGAAATTCCAACTGCGATATACAAATCGGGCGCCACAATTTTCCCTGTTTGCCCAACCTGATAATCGTTAGGAACATAACCGGCATCGACTGCCGCGCGCGAAGCCCCTACTGCGGCACCCAGTTTGTCAGCAATGGTTTCTAATAAAGCGAAATTCTCACCAGAACTTAAACCGCGGCCACCAGAAATCACGACTTTAGCGGAACTCAATTCTGCACGGCTTACTTGTGTTAACGATTGGCTCTTTAATAGTGCTCGCTGGGGGAGTTGTGCAAGGGTAACATTTTCAATTTGAGCGCTATTTTGTGTTTCTTTTGCGCCAGAAAATGCAGAGCTTCGCACGGTGATCACGACTTGTTGACCATTATTCTGCACTGTTGCCAATGCATTCCCCGCATAAATAGGACGAATGAATGTTTGTGAGTCAATGACTTGAGTAATATCTGAAATTTGAGCAACACCTAGTGTTGCGGCGACACGCGGAGCAATATTTTTCCCAAATGTTGTCGCAGGAAACAACAAATGTGTATAGCCTTTAGCAACCGCAACAATCGCACTGGTGATTGGCTCAGCTAATTGCCCTTCAAGCTCATCAGATTGAATTTCTAGAACTTTATTAACACCTTTGATGCTCGCAGCTAATTGAGCAACTGAAGCTGTCTGGCTCCCAGCAACGAATAAGTGTAGTTCACCACCAGCAGCAAGAATTTCATGAGCAGCGGTAATATTATGATAAGTTGATGATTTTATTGTTTGATTATCATGTTCGACAATCACTAACACTGATGTTTGGCTCATATTCATTTCCCTCTGTTAAATCACTTCTTTCGCTTGCAGTTCACTGACTAATGCGGTTGCACTACTTAGTAATGTACATTGCCCAACACGCTTTTTCGGCTCACTGACCTTGAGCGTTTTAACTTGCCCCAATGGTGAAAAATTCATATCAGCAATATCAATGATATCTAGAGGTTTTTTCTTTGCTTTCATAATATTAGGTAAAGTTGCATAGCGAGGTTCATTTAACCGTAAGTCTGTTGTCACGACTGCTGGCAATGGCATTTCTAACGTTTCTAACCCCCCATCAATTTCCCGTGTCACTTGCAGTGTTCCACCGTCGATTTTAATTTGTGAAGCAAATGTCGCTTGTGGGTAATCTAATAATGCCGATAACATTTGACCTGTTTGGTTACAGTCATCATCAATTGCCTGTTTACCTAACAAAATCAGGTCAGCATGTTCTTTATCGACAATTTGTTGTAGTAAGCGAGCAATATCCAACGGCTCTAACGCTAACTCAGCGGGTCGCTGAATTAAAATGGCGCGGTCGGCACCAATTGCCATCGCACTACGCAGCGTTTCTTGGTAACTAATATCCCCCACAGAAACAGCGATCACTTCAGTCGCTTTGCCGGATTCTTTTAAACGTACTGCTTCTTCTACAGCAATTTCATCAAATGGGTTAATTGCCATTTTGACATTAGCCAATTCCACCCCAGAGCCATCAGCTTTAACTCTCACTTTAACGTTATGGTCAATCACTCGCTTCACTGCGACTAAAATTTTCATCGTAACTCCTATCCAATTCTTCAACGATTGGCTTATATAAAGAGGATTCAAAATCGTTTTTAGGTTGAGAGAAGCCCTAGCAGTGAAAAATTCACTACTATTGGCTTTCTCAATTATCTTTTAAATAAATCTGTTAATAATTAAATAAGGGGTATTTCACATTATTTTGTTGTAGGTAATATCAATTTATCAGCAACAGACATTGGCCATTTTTTTATCGCGATATAATAAATAATACTGGTTGCAACTAAACCGACAATCCATGAAATATCAACACCACCCAGTTTTTCAACTAAAGGACCGGTATAGAAACCTGTTGAAATAAAAGGTAATTGGATCAATACCCCAACAACATAGGTCACGATCCCTACTTTATTCCAGCGACCATAACGGCCATCAGGGTTTGCAAGTTCAGGTACATCGTAGCGACCTTTTGTCACCCAATAATAATCCACTAGGTTTATCGCACTCCAAGGAGTGAAAAATGCCAGTAAAAATAATAAGAAAGAAGAGAACAGTTTTAGAAAAGAATGTTGCCCTGCCAACCCTAAAGCTGTCGAAAAACTCACCATCAGAATAATGAAAAATAACCGCTGCCCACGAGAAATTTGGCTTTTACCACGGAAGCCACACCAAATCGCAGCCATCGACATAAAACTACCGTAAGCATTTAGAGCCGTTATTGTGACCTTACCAAAGAAAATACTGATATATAACAACGCCGCAATTAACCCTGTACTACCTAAGCCCACAATATAAGCAACTTCATTACCCGCAAATTTATTCCCTGCAAGGGCCGCCGCAAATACACCTAAAATCATAGAGGCTTGCGTACCAATAACAGTCCCTGCACCTACTGCCATAAATGCTTTAATTGTTGGCGTTTTTGTCGGTAAATAACGCGAGTAGTCCGCAACATAAGGGCCAAATGCAATTTGCCAAGATGCTGATAATGACATGGCTAATAAAAAGTGCGTCCAATCAAAATGACGATTTTCCAGTAATACCGAAACATCATTCATATAAAACAGACGGAAAAATAGATAAAAGAACGTAATCACTCCAATCACGCTCGCTGCTTTTCCGAGAATATGAATAATTCGGTAGCCACAAATGGTGATCCCAATAATCACAGCACCAAATATTAAAATCCCCATCCAGTCACTTACATGCATAAGCTGACCAACCGCTTGCCCCGCTAATACCGTGCCACTGGCAGAGAACCCAACATACATCATGCATACTAATAAAATAGGGATAACGGCACCGTATACCCCAAACTGCACACGGCTAGAAATCATTTGTGGTAACCCCAGCTTTGGCCCTTGCACTGCATGCAAAGCCATTACTGAACCACCTAGCAATTGGCCAATAAATAAGCCGATTAATGACCAGAACACGTCCCCACCAAGTACTACAGCTAATGCACCGGTTACAATTGCTGTTATCTGCAAATTAGAACCGAACCAAAGTGTAAATTGACTCGATAAGGTGCCATGGCGTTCAGACTCAGGAATGTAATCGATGGAACGAGCTTCGATTAGTGGTACATTCTCCTGCCGACTTTTTTGCCCTGTCGCGATGTCGTTTGATACTGTCATGGTAACTCCTCTTTAAGCAAGGCTGGCCTAAAGAATGAACCAATTAATCGTAATGAACCCGCAATAACTACAATCGTAAGGTACAGTTATTAACCATTACGCTGGATGATGTTTTATCTATTATTCACCCACAGTAACTAATTGAAATACATTCTTAAACCTGATTGTTGTTGTGTTTTAATT
Organism: Providencia sp. 2024EL-00732; assembly: GCF_044006275.1. Taxonomy (NCBI): domain Bacteria; kingdom Pseudomonadati; phylum Pseudomonadota; class Gammaproteobacteria; order Enterobacterales; family Morganellaceae; genus Providencia; species Providencia sp. 2024EL-00732. Next base: position 87,837 of record NZ_JBIPDG010000002.1, read on the forward strand.
CCATGATCCTGTTGTCAGGTAGTGCTCCTATGCTGCCTTATGAACGAGTAGCCGCCTGTCCCGCCTACTCGCTCATTATTTTTAAAATAAATTAAATCGCATCTAAAACCGCACGAGAAATAATGATCTTTTGGATCTCCGAAGTACCTTCAAAAATCCGTAAAATTCGTGCATCACGTACATAACGTTCTAATGGAAGGTCACGAATATAACCATACCCACCATGAAGCTGTAATGCAGCATCAGTCACGAAACCAGCACATTCAGCAGCAAATAATTTTGCTGTGGCTGACTGCAAGCTAAAGCGCTCTCCTGAATCACGTAACTCAGCGGCGCGCCATGTCAACATACGTGCAGCTTCAAGTTGCGTGTGCATATCGGCGATACGCCATTGTGTCCCTTGGTATGCAGCTAATGGTTTTTTACCAATTTGACGTTCTTTGACCCAACCTAAAGCACTTTCCATCGCTGCCCGAGCAATACCGAGCGAGGTTGCTGCCACTTCGACACGGCCTTTATCTAGTACTTCCATTGCCGTATGAAACCCTTTATTTTCCTCACCTAATAAGGCAGATTCAGGTAGCCAACAATTTAAAGCTAATTCATAAATCGTACTGCCACGTAGCCCCATGGTTTTCTCTGGCTGTGAAAAGGCTACGCCTTCTGTGCCTTTTGGGATCATAAAAGCGCTGATCCCGCGGGCTCCTGCCTCAACATCTGTTTTGGCATACAACACGATAAAATCGGCTTCTTTAGCATTGGTAATATAGTGTTTGTTACCTCGGATACGCCAGCCGCTGTTTTCACGTGTAGCGACTGTTCGCATATCGGCTGGGTTAGAGCCAGCAGCTGGTTCTGTTAAACCGAATGCTCCTAACATTTCACCTGTTGCCGCTTTCGGTAGCCAATATGCTTTTTGTTCTTCCGTTCCCCCCACTAAAATTGAATCTGTTGCTAGGAAATGGGCTGTTAATGCAGATGAGGTAGATGCACAAGCTGCCGCCACAGCCTCAACAACCCTACTCATCGCAATACTACCAATACCAAAACCACCATACTGTTCAGGTAAATTAATCCCCCAGCACCCCATTTCTCCCAACGCTTGTAGACTTTCAGCACAGAACGTTTCGGTTTCATCATAGCGTTGTGCATTAGGTTGCAAAATGTCGTGACATACTTTTTCTACTGCATCAACAATTGCCTGTTCAGTTTCATTAATTTCAAAGCTCATAACATTGTCTCCGCATTTTTAGTTGTTGTTTTCGCTGGCTTATAAATAGCATTTGCCTCACCTAATACAGGGGCTCGTAATGTTGAATGTGGCTTATTACCATTGAAAAAAACGGGCTGAGAAATCAACGGGGTACCACCATCATTTAAATAAGTGAGTACTTGACGTACTTGTGCATGCTCGCTCTGTGTTGCTTGCTGTAAATCATGGATTGGTGAAGCCGGTACCCCTGCGTTTAACAATAAATCACACACTTCTTCAACGGTTTTTTGGCAAGTCCAGCTTTCGATCTCTTTTCTTAAATCCGCTTGGTGTTGCGTTCTGGTGGGGTCATCAAAATAGCGGGGGTCCTGACAAAGCTCAGTTTTCCCCATGCACTCGCAAAAACGTTGAAATAGTTTTTCACTGGCAATCGCTATTACCACTAAACCATCTTTTGCATGGTAAGTATCAAATGGCGTAGAAACAGGATGGCGATTCCCAACTAAACTTGGTGCTTTATTATGAGCAAATAAGTTTGAAAGCCCGGTTAATTGCATACTCAGTAACACATCAACCATAGCAACATCAATGTATTGTGCCGCCTCATTGTGTCGTTCTCGGGCAAATAACGCGCTGCTGATCGCCCATGAAGCAAACATACCAGCACAGACATCTCCGATAGATTCGCCACTACGCGTTGGCCCCGTTTCAGGGAACCCTGTGACACTCATTAAACCTGACATCGCTTGTGCCACAATGTCATACGCAGGGTAACTTGCTAATGGGCTGTTTTGACCAAACCCTGAAATACTGGCATAGATTAATTTAGGGTTATGATTTTTTAAGCTATCAAAATCAATACCGAGCCTTTTAGTAACACCGGGGCGGAAGTTTTCAACAACAACATCGCTTTCTTTAACTAATCGAAAAAGAATAGCGCGGTCTTCATCCGCTTTAAGATCCAGCTCAATGCTACGTTTCCCACGATTAATCAAGCCGTAATAAACGCTTTCACCATCAATAAAAGGCCCTAAATGGCGGCTATCATCACCATGATTAGGCACTTCAATTTTAATGACTTCAGCACCAAGATCAGCCATCATACCGGTGCAATAAGGACCCGCTAATACACGGCTTAAATCGATCACTTTGATCCCTGCCAGTGGCCCTTGTTTTTTCTGAATTGATGCAGCATTCATACTGAATTCCTTATTATTCCAGAATGTTGCCGGCTCAACAGTCGCCGGCAAACAACATTACTTAACCATTGGCAAATTAAGCCCTTGCTGTTTGGCGCAGTTAATTGCAATGTCATAACCTGCATCCGCATGGCGCATAACCCCCGTTGCTGGGTCATTATGTAAGACACGAGCTAAACGCTTATCGGCAGCATCTGTTCCATCACAGACAATGACTACGCCTGAATGCTGAGAAAAGCCCATACCCACACCACCACCATGGTGTAAGCTAACCCATGTAGCGCCTCCCGCAGTATTTAATAATGCGTTCAATAGCGGCCAGTCAGAAACGGCATCAGAACCATCTTTCATTGATTCTGTTTCACGGTGCGGGCTTGCCACTGAACCTGAATCTAAATGATCACGCCCAATCACAATAGGTCCTTTTAATTCGCCACTTTTCACCATTTCATTAAAAGCTCGGCCTAACCTTTCTCTATCTTTTAACCCTACCCAACAGATGCGTGCTGGCAGACCTTGAAAAGCAATGCGCTCACGGGCCATGTCTAGCCAATTATGTAAGTGCTTGTCGTCAGGCAATAACTCTTTGACTTTTTGATCGGTTTTATAAATATCTTCGGGGTCTCCCGATAAAGCGACCCAACGGAATGGACCGATCCCTTCACAAAATAATGGTCGAATATAAGCAGGAACAAACCCAGGAAAATCAAAGGCATTACTGATACCTTCATCCTTAGCCATTTGTCGAATATTGTTACCATAGTCAAAAGCAGCAGAGCCACGTTTTTGCATTGTCAACATGGCATCCACTTGAACCGCCATACTTTTCTTAGCAGCTTTCGTGACCTCAGTTGGAGCGGTTTCTTGTTTTTCTCGCCATTGATTTAATGACCAGCCTTGAGGTAAATAGCCATGAACAGGGTCATGAGCACTCGTTTGGTCAGTCACAGAATCAGGGGTTATATTGCGCTTGACTAACTCACTGTAAATATCTGCGGCGTTACCTAATAGCCCCACAGATACCGGCTTACCTGTCGCTTTTGCTTCTTCAATGTATTGCAATGCTTCATCGAGTGAAGTGGCTTTTTTATCCACATAACGGGTTCTTAAACGGAAGTCGATACGGCTTTCATCACATTCAACCGCAATCATGCTAAAACCGGCCATCGTCGCGGCTAAAGGTTGCGCTCCTCCCATTCCACCGAGCCCTCCCGTTAAAATCCAACGACCCGCAGCATTGCCATCAAAATGTTGTTTTGCAAGTGAAACAAAAGTCTCATAGGTACCTTGAACTATCCCCTGAGAACCAATATAGATCCATGAACCCGCGGTCATCTGCCCATACATCATCAAACCTTTACGATCTAACTCATTAAAGTGCTCCCAATTCGCCCAATGTGGAACAATATTTGAGTTGGCAATTAGTACACGTGGAGCATCTGGATGAGTAGGAAATACTCCGACAGGTTTACCTGACTGAACTAACAAGGTTTGGTCGTCTTCCAATGTTTTTAATACTTCTAAAATTTTGTCATAACATTCCCAATCACGGGCTGCACGACCGATACCACCATAAACCACTAAGCTTTGAGGGTGCTCAGCAACATCGGGGTCTAAATTATTTTGGATCATCCGGTACGCGGCTTCAGTCAGCCAGCTTTTACAGGCTTTTTCACTGCCTCGTGGAGCGCGGATCACTCGAGTTAAGTCTGTACGGTTTTGCATGGTTGTATCCCCTATCATCCATTTTCAATTAACTTTAAATTAACAATTTTCTACGGTGATAATCTACGAGATACCTTGTTAGCGACAATTCACCTTTATTTTCAGGTCAGTTAACTGATTTAAAATCAATATATTAAATCAATATCAACGTGCTCGAGACTATCTATTCATTGAAATCATTTATCTTGCATTCAAATATATATACATTTAATTCACAAAGTATATACATTTAAATTTGAATTTTTATACGAACAGTGGAAAAAGGGGAGTCAGAAAAGTTATACAACAACAAGTAGCTCTCTGTTTCTATGGAAAAAGTTGTATATACATTTAATTTTATACATAGAAACAAGCAAATAGCTGAAATGGGAGATACTTCACATTCCGTAAAAATAGAAAAATGAACAGATAACACGGCTAGAACTCACTCTAATGAGATAAGCTCTTCACAAAACAGGTCACTTATAAAAGATAAATACCAAATTAATAGTTATCTATTTTTGCAATACATTAAATTTAGGGTGGGATAATCTACCCTAAATTTAAATATATTACTAAGTGACCCTTTATGACTAAAATTACTAAGAATATTGTCTATTCCCCCGAAAATACTCACTGTATAAAAAATAACAGCTCGAATAAAAAATCACTCCCAAGTTCTATTCACAGAATTAAAATAGCGTTAGGATCAATTTTAGAATCATTCAGGTTATCAATAATAAATAAAAGAAAACAGACATTAAATAATAAAAGTAAAATTATTTCCCTTAAGCAATACTTTAAGAATCTTAGTAAATATAAAAAAGAAATTATTCATGATAAAAATTCAACTTCAATTATATTAAAAACTAAAATAGAAAGATTTACTCCAAATAGTGATGATAAAACGACATCTACCGCTCTGGGTCACATTCTTGAATCTGATGGATTTACTTTTGATAGGGAACTATCTGATAAATTCAACAAAGATTTCAATAGAATGAATGTTTATTTACACACCCCATATCGCCAAGAAAACACAGTAAATATTAAAGATGCAAGAGTTCTTACTGCAAAATTCGGTTCAAAAAACGCACAAATAATATCACAAATCACTCATCAAGGCTTTCTTGCCGACCCGCTCACTCGTTTACATAAAATAAACAAAGATGATAATTATATTATAGGAAATAACGCTATAGATACAATCCCAAATGATGAATCAATTGATGATATGAGAACTAGTTTTACGATTAAAGAAACAGAAAATGGCGATTGTATCATTACGGCTAATAAAAAATTTAAATATATAAATGTAACTACTAGTTTTGGTCGTGAATTGCCAAACTTATTAATCTCAGTCGAAAGAAAAACCTATTTAACTAAACGTGACGACGGCACACTTGAATTAATGAATAATAATAATGGTGTTTTAAAACATATTAATGATAATAAAGATAAGCTTAAAATTACTATTATAAAAAAATAATACAGAAAGCATTGGTATTAAATACTTCGAGCTATTGCACTCCCACAGCCCGAAGTATTTAATATATTCTCACTAACCGCCTAAATAAGCATTTCTGACAGCCTCATTGGCTAACAAGGCTTTTCCACTGTCTTCCAGGACAATACGCCCATTTTCCAGTACATACCCGCGATCAGCGAGTTTCAAAGCTTGATTAGCATTTTGCTCAACAAGGAAAATGGTCATGCCTTCTTCCCGTAGCTGTTGAATCGTATCAAAAATTTGCATAATAATAATCGGAGCCAACCCTAGTGACGGCTCATCGAGTAACAACAATTCAGGCTGACTCATTAAAGCACGCCCTATGGCAAGCATTTGTTGTTCCCCACCTGACATCGTCCCCGAGCGTTGGTTTCGACGTTCATAGAGCCTTGGAAATAGCGTATATACTCGTTCAATACGTTCTTGATACTCTTGGCGATTAGCGAAAAATCCCCCCATGGCGAGGTTTTCTTCTACCGTCATACGAGAAAATACACGCCGCCCTTCTGGCACTAATGCAATATCTTCACGCATAATTTTCGATGTAGGTAATTGAGTAATATCCACACCTCGGTAGATAACTTGGCCTTCAGATGCTCGAGGGTCGCCACACAAGGTGCTTAATAAGGTTGTTTTCCCTGCACCATTAGCACCAATTAGGGTCACAATTTCACCCTTTTGAATATTTAAGCTGATCCCATGCAGTGCTTGTATCTTCCCATAGTGAGTAGAAACTTTTTTAAACTCTAACATCAGTAAGCTTCCCCCAAATAGGCCTTAATCACATCTGGATGTTGGCGAATTTCATTTGGTGTACCATTGGCTAATGGCGTACCTTGATTCACAACATAAATACGGTCTGAAATCCCCATCACTAATTTCATATCATGTTCAATTAATAAGATAGAAACATTATGATGGCTGCGTAATTCAGCAATTAATTCATCTAAGTCATTAGTTTCTTTAGGGTTAAGTCCTGCTGCGGGTTCGTCTAACATCAAAATTTCAGGGCGAGTCACCATACAGCGTGCGATCTCTAAACGTCGTTGTTGCCCATACGCTAAATTACCTGCTTGCCGATTAGCAAACGGTAATAGGTCAACTCGCTCCAACCATTTTACCGCATTATCAAGAGCTTCTGACTCTGCACGGCGAAAACCTGGAGTCTTTAAAAGACCAGAAAAAATACCACTTTTCAAATGTTGGTGTTGCGCAACAAGTAGGTTCTCAATGACAGTCATTTCTTTGAACAACCGCACGTGTTGAAAAGTTCGGATAACCCCTAAACGCGCGATAGCTTGCCCTGATAGGCCTTCAAGGTGTTTATCATGGTATAAGATAGTGCCACTAGTCGGCTTATAAAAGCCAGTTAAGCAGTTAAAAATGGTTGTTTTCCCTGCGCCGTTAGGCCCAATTAAGGACACTATTTCACCCTGATTAATCCCTAGTTCGACATCATTAACCGCAAGTAAGCCACCAAAACGCATGGTTAAGCCACTGACCTGTAATAAAGGGGAAGTTAATTGACTCATGCGCCCTCCCCTTCAGGTACTTTTTTAACCTGCATTTGTCGACGTTTCATTGGTAATAAGCCTTGTGGCCGCCAAATCATCATCAATACCATCAATGCCCCCAATAACAACATGCTGTATTGGTTAAGGTCACGCATCATTTCCCTTGATACAACTAAGATAATAGCGGCTAAAATCACCGATGTTTGCGAGCCCATTCCCCCAAGTACAACAATAGCCAGTACAAATGCAGACTCAACAAAGGTAAATGACTCTGGGCTAATAAACCCTTGTCTTGCGGCAAATAATGTCCCCGCAAACCCCGCAAAAGCGGCACTAATAGTAAAAGCGGTTAATTTAATTCGCGTTGGACTCAAGCCTAGTGAGCGACATGCAATTTCATCTTCACGCAACGCTTCCCACGCACGGCCTAACGGCATTCGAAGCAGCCGATTAATGATAAACAGCGTCAATACAACTAGCAGTAGCGCGACAAAATAGAGAAAAATAATCCGATCACCAGGGCTATAATCTAACCCAAAAAAGTTATGGAATGTGTCCCATCCCTCTTTTGCTGTACGGCTAAACTCAAGACCAAACAATGTAGGTTTAGGTAACTGGCTAATCCCATTCGGCCCACCTGTGATCTCAGTATTATTGAGTAATAAAATACGTACAATTTCCCCAAAACCGAGCGTCACAATCGCAAGATAGTCACCTCTTAATCTCAGAACAGGGAAGCCTAGTAAAAAACCGGCTAATGCCGCGGTTAACCCTGCAATCGGTAAACTTTCCCAGAAACCAAAACCATAGTAATGATTTAATAACCCGAAAGTATAAGCGCCGATCGCATAGAAGCCTGCATAACCTAAAACCAGTAAACCAGAAAGGCCAACAACAACGTTTAACCCCAACCCTAACATCACATAAATTAGTGTTAAAGTCGCAATATCAACACTTCCACGTGAAACTAGAAATGGCCAAATAATTGCAGCAATAATGATTATGACCGCTAAGATTTTCTGTTTTGTTGTGGAACCATCAAAATCAGGAATAGACCAAGCTTTCTTAGGAACGCCTTTCCATACTTTACTTAACGTTGGGCGGACAAGCTGGTACACAAAAATGACGACAATCCCTGCAAGAATCCAATTCCAACGAACAGAATCTCCCATTGTGACAACCAGTTTTGTTCCATCAAGTGTAAGTTGCATCCCCATCATAAATAACGCCAGCACAAAAAAAGTGGCTGAGGCTACAATAGCGTTAATCCAATTTTCTTTTCTCATACTTTTTCGACCTCCGGGCGTCCCAGAATGCCGGTAGGCATGATTAATAACACACCGATTAATAAACCAAATGACACGACATCTTTGTATTCAGTGCTCAAATATGCAGAAGTCATCGCTTCAGCCACACCAAGAATTAAACCACCTAGCATGGCGCCAGGAATACTGCCTATTCCACCTAATACTGCTGCCGTAAAGGCTTTCATCCCAGCCATAAAGCCAATATATGGGTTAATAACACCATAAAATTGCCCTAACAAAACACCGGCTACTGCGGCCATTGCAGCACCAATAACAAAAGTTAACGAAATGACTCGGTCGGTATTAATGCCAAGTAAACTCGCCATTTTTAAGTCTTCAGCACAAGCACGACAGGCTCTTCCCATCTTTGAATAACGAATAAATACGGTTAACGCCAGCATCGCTAGCAGTGTTACCACCCATATTGTTAACTGCATTTTCGTAACTGTTGCTGCAAAACCATCACTTTCACCGAGCACCCATTGCCCTGTAATTAGGCTTGGTAACGCTAAGTCCCGTGAACCTTGTGACAAACTGACATAGTTTTGTAGAAAAATAGACATTCCGATCGCCGAGATCAATGCAATTAAACGTTTAGAATGACGTACAGGCCGATAAGCAACACGCTCAATACTCCAACCATAAGCACTGGAAACAACGATCGCGGCAACAAATGCCGCAGCGACTAAGATCCAGCCAACGTCAATCCCAAGCATCATTAAGCCTGCGATCACAATAAAAGAAACATAGCTGCCTATCATATACACTTCGCCATGAGCAAAGTTAATCATACCAATGATGCCGTACACCATGGTATAACCTATAGCGATGAGTGCGTAGGTGCTGCCAAGAGTCAATCCATTAAGGAATTGCTGAATAAAATAAAGAATTTGATCTGACATAAGACTATCCTTTCGAACTGCTTGTCCTATATAGAGAACAGAAGCCGGAAGAAAGTGACTCTCTTCCGGTTCTTATTCACTACTTTGGAACACGACTCGCGACTATTTTACAGAGGTGGAAGTCCCATCTTTGTGCCATTCAAATACACCAAACTCGAAACCTTTCAAGTCCCCGTTTGGCTGCCAGCTTAGCGTTCCCATTACAGTTTCAACTGGATTTGCTTTCAAATCTTTGACTAAATCTTCAGGCTCAACACTACCTGTACGCTCCATTGCCGTAGTTAAACCTTGGATAGCAGCATAAGTTGTCCACACAAATGGCCCTGTTGGATCTTCTTTTTTCGCTTTAATTGCATCAACAATAGGTTGGTTAGTGGCAACTTGGTCATAGCGCTTTGGTAATGTGACTAGCATCCCTTCCGAAGCATCACCAGCGATATTCGATAATGACGAGTTACCAACACCTTCAGGCCCCATAAAACGGATGTTTAGACCAGATTGCTTCGCTTGGCGTAAAATTTGCCCCATTTCTGGGTAATAACCACCGAAGTAAACAAAATCTACGTTTTCTTTTTTCAGCTTCGCCACTAATGCTGAAAAATCTTTGTCACCAGCGGTAACCCCTTCAAACATCACTTCTTTTACACCAGCTTTATTGAGGTTTTCACGAACAGAGCGCGCTAAACCTTCACCATACTGCTGTTTATCGTGTACCACAGCGATACGAGTTGGCTTAACCTCATCTAAAATATATTTAACTGCGGTAGGCCCTTGGTCAGAGTCTAAACCCGTCGTACGCAATACCATTTGGTAACCACGGGTAGTGAGGTCGGCGTTCGTTGCCGCAGGGGTGATCATAATCACGCCTTCATCTTCATAGATATCCGATGCAGGCTGAGTAGAAGAAGAGCACAGATGACCAATAACATGGCGAATACCATCATTGATTACTTTATTGGCAACTGCAACTGCTTGCTTCGGGTCACAAGCGTCATCGTATTCAACTGCAACTAGTGTATTACCATTAATGCCACCTTTTGCATTAATATCTGCAATAGCTTGACGCGCTCCTGTAAATTCCATATCACCATATTGAGCCACTGGCCCTGACATTGCGCCAACAACCGCAATTTTAATTTCCTTTGCCCATCCCGCAGAGCTGAATGCCATCGCGATACAGCCCGCTAATAATGCTTTATTCATATTCTTCATTTTATCGTCCCCGTCTTCATGGTTCTGAGTGTTTGTATTTGATTTGTAGTAGATTATTATGGTTGACAGGTACAATGCCTGATATTTCAAAATACAGCGAATAAGGCTATATATTTCATAACATTAAACAAGATAATTATGCTAAATAGCAAATGGATATGGTAGGTAATTACATTAGATGCAGAATAAAAAACTAATGTGTTTAAGTGGTTTTTATGTAAATACCAGTGTTATATTCTAGTTAAATTTAAATTAATCCGAGCTAAACTCGGAAAATTAAGTCGTACCAAATTTTTCTCTCTAAAACCTAAAAATCAGTTGTAGATCACTCTGGCAGGATCAGTGACTGCAACCCTTACAGGGAAACGGACAAAACATCATGAGACTCACTATTATCCCTTTGGTCATTCCTACTGAACAGCAATACCTAGACTTACATAAAATCTGGCCTGACCAGAGCCAACATGAACTTACTGAAATACTTAAAACTGGGGAACAGTTTTATGCTGCTCGCTTTAATGAAAGGTTACTTGCAGCCGCTAAAGTGAGCGTTGACCATCATCATGCCATTATTCGTGATTTTTGTGTTCGTGAGGCGACTCGTCGCAGAGGTGTTGGCTTATATTTAATGCAAGAAATTTTCCGAGCTCATCCTGATGTAGAACACTGGCAGTTCAATTTCAGTCATGTTTTGCCACAAGAAAAACAACACATGCAATTATTTTTAACCGCCTGCGGGTTTAATGCGACAATACAACCAGACGTATGGGAAAAACAGATAGGCTACCTACATGAAGTTAAATAAAATCCATCATGTTGCGATCATCGCCTCAAATTTTGAAGTCAGTAAAGATTTTTACTGCCGTATTTTAGGTTTAAACTTACTAGCACAATACTACCGTGCTGAAAGCCATTCATGGAAAGCAGACTTAGCTTTTGGGGAACATTATCAAATTGAATTATTCAGTTTTATTGATCCACCAGCAAGGTTGAGCTACCCCGAAGCAGCAGGGCTTCGCCACCTTGCTTTTAGTGTTGATAACTTAGATAAATGGGTCGCTTATTTAGCAAAACAAGGGGTGACTTGTGAAGAAATACGGATTGACCCTTACACTCAAAAAAGATTCACGTTTTTTGCTGACCCTGATGGCCTTCCATTAGAGTTGTATAGCGACTAAGAGTAGGTTGTTTGCCTATTTATAAGGCCAGAAATAAAAACAGAATATAAGATGTGATTATCTGCATTTATACTCCATTTTATTGAAGACAAATGCAGATAATTATTTACCGCAGTTTATTTAACAACAAATTACATCTCGTCGTCATCTTCTTCCATGGCTAAACGCAGTTTTTTCATGGCATTTTTTTCTAACTGACGAACACGCTCAGCTGATACACCGTACTTATCAGCCAGTTCTTGCAACGTCGTTTTGTTGTCATCATCAAGCCAGCGTGCCCGAATAATGTCTTGGCTGCGCTCATCTAAGGAATCTAATGCATCAGATAGCCGATCAGTCGCGTGACTTTCCCAGTTATCATCTTCAATGGAACCTGCAAAATCCGATGATTTATCCTGCAAAAATAAGACTGGCGCAATTGGACCGCCGAAATCACCGCTATCGTCGTCATCTGACATATCAAATGCCATATCCTGTGCGGCCATGCGAGATTCCATTTCGCGGACATCTTTCGTGCTTACTCCAAGTTCTTCAGCAACCATATCCACTTCTTCTTGATTAAACCAACCAAGACGCTTTTTATTTTTTCTTAGATTAAAGAATAGCTTACGCTGAGATTTAGTTGTTGCAACTTTTACGATACGCCAATTGCGTAACACATATTCATGAATTTCTGCTTTGATCCAGTGAACCGCAAAGGAAACTAAGCGAACACCAACCTCAGGATTAAAACGACGCACCGCTTTCATCAAGCCGATATTTCCTTCCTGAATTAAATCCGCTTGCGGCAAACCATACCCCGCATAACTACGAGCAACATGAATAACAAAGCGCAAATGCGACAAAATAAGTTGCTTGGCAGCATCCAGATCACCGTGGTAATGCAGCCGTTCAGCAAGTTCCTTTTCTTCCTCAGCGGTAAGCATCGGGTAAGCATTAGCCGCCCTAACATAGGCTTCAATACTTCCTTGTGGAACAAGAGCTAAGGATTGCATATCTTTGGTCATTCAGATCCTCTATAAACAAAATGGAAAACAGATTGGTTTGATGTCGATAACCGTATTGGTTAATCATGAAGTAAACATAGAGTTTAGCAGTTTAACGGCATTAAATAAATTATATACAGGAATTGTTAACAGTAGGTCAATATAAGACAAAACAATCCAGACTAAGTTCACTTTTAAAATAAAGACCTAATAAAATCAAGGGCTAATAAGCATTCATTACCCATAGCCCTCGATAAAAGCCACTAAAAACAATCTATTACTCTGGTGTAAAATGACGTAAATGTTGAAGTGTCGCCAACCATGCTGCAACCCAACCTACCATTGCAGATAATAAGAGGATCAATAATGACTCTTCCCACAATAGCCCTTCAATATTAAATTGAGTCCCAAACACACTTGCGACTTGCGCAACACCAGCCGATAACTGCCAAACCAGTAAGAAGGTCATAATTAAGGAGATTATGGCGCCTAAAGCCCCTAAAAAAAGCCCCCCATTTAAAAATGGCCGCATGATAAAACCATCAGTTGCGCCGATCAACTTCATCACATTGATCGTATCTCGTCGAGCAAAAATATTTAGCCGCACACTGTTACCAATTACAAGGAACAATGACACAATCATTAAAATACCAATCACGGAAGCAATGCTCCCCACCAAATTGGTTAATGATGCTAAACGCGCAAACCAGCTATCATCCATGCGAACTTCTTCAATACCATTCACTTGACTGACCCGGTCTCGAAGTGTGGTCAGTACCGTTGACCCTTCAAAGTCAATTTTTGGCGTTATGATCGCCACCGCAGGCAATGGGTTTTCTTCAAGCATATCAAGTGCGGTACTAAAACCAGACCAGCTACGAAATTCGCTCATTGCTTGGTCCCTTGAAAGGTAATTAACGTTTTCCACACCTTCAAGAGCCTGTAATTGAGTCACCACATTTTGACCACCTTGTTCATCAAGAGATTTATCCAGATAAACTGTGAGTTGTGGTGTTGGATACCACTGTGCTGCTGCTTGTGAGACGTTTTTCCACACAATATAACAAAGGCTTGGTAAAGCGAGTGAAATCGCTATCACCATCACCGTTAAAAAGGTGGCTAAAGGTTGCCTAAGCATATCGGCAAGTGCATTAAGCCATGAATAACGCCATTGCTCACGCCACCCGCCCTTTAGTGCTTTACTTTTCGATTGCATGGTGCGTTCTGGCCTGCCTTTACGGACATTCTTAGCCATGTTGACCTCCAAGCATGCGGCCTTCACTAAGTGTAAGAACACGATAGTTACGACGTTCAATCAATGCAATATCGTGTGTTGCCATTAATACCGTCACGCCAACGCGGTTAAACTCTTCAAATAAACGCATAATACCTTCCGATAGCTCGCCATCAAGGTTACCGGTTGGTTCATCCGCGAGTAACATCGTTGGTTTGTTCACCACGGCTCGTGCAATACCCACTCGCTGCTGTTCCCCACCAGATAATTGGATAGGGAAATTTTTCGCTTTATCCAATAACCCAACTTTATCCAATGCAGCAGAAACGCGCCTACGAATATCTTCTGTACTCGCCCCAGAGATAATCAATGGCATCGCTACGTTATCATAAACAGTTCGATCAAATAGCAGGTGGTGATCCTGAAAAATCATGCCGATCTGCCTGCGCAGAAATGGGATCTCCCGATTCTTCAAGCGGCTAATATCGTGACCATTAAACAAAATGTGGCCCGCACTTGGGCGCTCAATGCCACATATTAGTTTAAGTAACGTACTTTTACCTGCGCCTGAGTGGCCTGTTAAAAATGCCATTTCCCCAGGTTGAATATGAAAATCAACCCCTTGGAGAGCTTGGCGGCCACCGCGATAAGCTTTACTAACGTGTTCAAAGCGGATCATCGAAAATTATTCCTCTCGGGCAAATAGAGCCTCGATAAAGTCATCTGCTTTAAATGGACGTAAATCTTCAATACCTTCACCAATACCAATGTAACGAATTGGAATACCAAATTGGTCTGCAATAGAGAAAATTACCCCACCTTTTGCTGTGCCATCGAGCTTAGTCAATGTGATACCAGTCAAACCAACAGCTTCATCAAAAAGTTTGGCCTGACTTACCGCGTTTTGTCCAGTACTCGCATCTAGCGTTAACATAATTTCATGCGGTGCGTTTTCATCCAATTTTTTCATCACGCGAACAATTTTCTTCAGTTCTTCCATTAAGTGTGATTTATTTTGTAAACGCCCTGCAGTATCAGCAATTAAGACATCAGCACCTTTAGCTTGCGCTGATTGAATTGCATCAAAAATAACTGAGGCTGGGTCTGCACCGGTGTGTTGAGCAACCACAGGGATTTTATTACGTTCACCCCACACTTGGAGTTGTTCAACCGCTGCGGCACGGAAAGTATCCCCCGCAGCTAACATGACGCTTTTCCCTTCCGACTGGTATTGACGTGCTAATTTACCAATCGTGGTTGTTTTACCCACTCCATTAACCCCAACCATTAGAATAACATAGGGTTTTTTATCTTCGATCTCGAGTGGTTTATCCACTTTCGCTAAAATATCAGACATTTCCTCACGCAATTTGCCATATAAAGCCTCAGCATCTTTCAGGTCTTTACGGCTAGCATGCGCGGTGAGGTTATTAATAATTTTACGAGTGGTATCTACACCAACATCTGCAATTAATAATTGTTCTTCAAGTTCATCAAATAGGTCATCATCAATTTTCTTACCAGAAAATAACCCCAAAAAGCCTGAACCTAAATTTTGACGGGTCTTCAATAACCCTTTCTTTAGCCTAGCAAAGAAACCCTCTTTTTTGGGTTTTTCTTGTTCTGTTGGCGAATTATTTTTTTCTTCTTCTAAACGTAAGCGCTCGGCTTCGGCTTCTTGGCGTTCACGTTCTGCTTGCTCTTCCGCTAACCGTGCTGCTTCAGCTTCTTGGCGCTCACGCTCTGCTTGTTCTTCCGCTAACCGTGCCGCTTCGGCTTCTTGGCGTTCACGTTCTGCTTGTTCTTCCGCTAATCGTGCCGCTTCAGCTTCTTGGCGTTCACGCTCTGCTTGTTCTTCCGCTAACCGTGCCGCTTCGGCTTCTTGGCGTTCACGTTCTGCTTGTTCTTCCGCTAATCGTGCCGCTTCAGCTTCTTGGCGTTCACGCTCTGCTTGCTCTTCCGCTAACCGTGCCGCTTCGGCTTCTTGGCGCTCACGTTCTGCTTGTTCTTCTGCTAACCGTGCCGCTTCAGCTTCTTGGCGTTCACGCTCTGCTTGCTCTTCTGCTAACCGTGCCGCTTCAGCTTCTTGGCGTTCACGCTCTGCTTGCTCTTCCGCTAACCGTGCTGCTTCGGCTTCTTGGCGCTCACGCTCTGCTTGTTCTTCCGCTAACCGTGCTGCTTCGGCTTCTTGGCGTTCACGCTCTGCTTGCTCTTCCGCTAACCGTGCTGCTTCGGCTTCTTGGCGTTCACTTTCTGCTTGTTCTTCTGCTAACCGTGCTGCTTCGGCTTCTTGGCGTTCACGTTCTGCTTGTTCTTCCGCTGCTTTAATCGTCGCTAAATCAGCTTGACGCTGTTGTTCTAAAGCCTCTTCTGCAGCCTGAATAGCGGCTAATTCTGCTTGGCGCTGGCGCTCCATTTCGACTTCAGCCACACGCATTGCCTCAGCTTCCAAACGCTCACGCTCCGCCTGCTCTGCTATGAGCCGTGCTTCTTCTGCCTTTTGGCGTTCAAGTTCTGCTTGTTCTTGGGCTGCCTGAATCGCCGCTATTTGTGCTTCACGCTCTTTTTCTGCTTGCTCAGTTGCTGTTTCAATTGCAGCTTGCTGTTCCTCATACTGACGCTGAGCTTCATCTTCAGCCGCTTTAATGGCAGCCTGCTCGGCTTGATGTTGTCGTTCTGCTTCTGCGGTTGCGATATCTATTGCAACTTCTTGCTCTTGCTGCTGTTTTTCAGCTTCGTCAGCCGTATTTGTTTGTTGATGGTCTGTTTTCTGAGTATCTTCTTCATTTTTACGACCAAACCCCAACCATGAAAAGAACCCTTTTTTCTTGTCTTTAGCCATTTGCCACTACACTCCTCGCGGTAAAAATATGGCACTCGATAATTAAATCGCGATAAAATTACATCCAGTCTACCATTTCATCGCTCAGCAACACATATCTGAAAGAAAAATCCTGAAAATTTAATCTAAATTTGGGTGTTAAAACTGTGAAAATAAAACGCTATAATTGAAATCCAACCAATAAGGAATAACAACACTGCAACTTATCGTCTGACAGGTATACAATAGTAACAATCAATTTTAAGTACATAAACCAGCTAAGTAGCAATAAATATTATGGCAAAAAAACCACAATCAGCCCCTTTAGGGCAAATTCGAATTATTGGTGGAAAATGGCGAGGTAGAAAACTACCTGTTCGCGATAGTGAAGGCTTACGCCCAACAACAGATAGAATAAAAGAAACCTTATTTAACTGGTTAATGCCTGTTATTCGTGATGCTCGCTGCTTAGATTGCTTTGCAGGAAGCGGGGCTTTAGGCTTTGAGGCTCTTTCTCGCTTTGCCCAGACTGTAACCTTTATTGAGCTTGATAAACAAAACGCACAGCTATTAGCCGAAAATAAAACCCGCTTGCAAGCCGATAATGCCTCTGTTGTCAATAATAATACCCTTAATATACTAAACCAATCAGGGGCCCCTTTTGATGTGGTTTTTATTGACCCACCATTTCGAAAAGGGTTACTTAATGAAACCATTCAATTATTAGAAAAAAACCAATGGTTAGCAGAGGAAAGCTGGGTATACATTGAGTCAGAAGCGGAGTCACCACTTACTGACATTCCAGCGAATTGGCAACTTCACCGCGAAAAAATAGCTGGGCAAGTTGCTTATCGTCTTTTCATCCGAACTTTACTTTAGGGAAAAAAACATGTTTATTAACATTGGACGCCTGCTGATGATTTGTGTTTGGGGCTTTATGGTATTTAACCTTATTCACCCATTCCCTAAGCCACTGAAATACTTTATGGATATTGCAATGGTGTTTATGGTTTTCATGCATGCACTGCAAACTATCTTTCTTAAAGCGACCCTCCCTAAAGGGGAGAAAATCTCAGGTTTAGTTCAACTACGAATTTTCTTTTTTGGGGTTTTTGAAATGCTAGCTATGCAGAAAAAAACCAAAGCCACGTTGGAAGAAGCAAAGAAAAAACAGTCCGGCCAATAAGGCCCTAGGCTGGCTCAAAACGAACAAACCGCGTACCTTGCATAATAAGTTTACCTTCGCGGCCTAACTCAACGTCTTGGTATTGTTCTTCCGTTACAATAGTTTTGATTATTTCACCACTTGATAGCGTTTTGAAATAAATTTCATAACGAAAAGTTTCTGGAGAGACAACATCTCGCTCTCTAGAACGCATGTTAGGGTAAGGGTAATCTTTTTTATTATCGACTTTAACTAAATAAGTCACAGGCAAAGAGTTATCATTAATTTCATTTTGCTTGCGTTGGTCAAAAAAGCGCTTTGTTGCTAAAACAGCAATGATCGCAAGAACGATAATCAGTAATATTGGCTTATTCATAATGTGAATTTTGTTTAAAAAGTCAGTAACTGTAGTTTATCTTATTTATATAAATAGGACACGTTATCTAAGTAACCTAATCACTGTAGTTTCACTCATTGAACTTATAAGGATATGTGTATGATTAGTTGGCCATTCCTCGCTGTACTCTTTTCCGGTTGGTTGTATGTCGATGCAGCCTATCGAGGACCAGGGTGGCAACGTTGGTTATTTCGCCCTATTACACTGCTACTCTTACTACTCTGGGGGTGGAGTTCTGAGGATTTAAATATTCAAAACTACCTGATTTTAGCAGGCCTATTAGTTTCTCTAGTAGCGGATCTTTCTCGCATGTTATCTAGTGAACGCTTACTAACTTCAGTCGCATTGATGTTCTTGAGTTACCTGATTTATACCATTAGCTTTGGGATGCAATTAAATTTTGGCCTATTCTTACCTTGGCTAGCTGTCCCTCTGATTATTGCAGCCGTTACTCTTGTTTTCATTTGGGGAAAGCTCGAAAATCTACAGGCTATTGTTTTTGCGTCGTTAATCATGTGTATGATTATGGCATGGGTCGCAGGTGACCAGTACTTTGGGCTAGCTCGTGAATATAATTTTTCCATTATGATAGGGGCATCACTACTGTTCTTATCTAACTGTGTTTGGCTAATAGCACATTTCCGTATTCCATTTAAAGCCTCAAAAGCCGTTGTTGCCGCGCTCTATTTTATTGGACAATTCTTCATTGTTCGTGCCATTTATCTGTAACAACAACTCATTCAAGTCTCACGCCAATTGATAAAAAATGCTATTTGAGAATTTTATCAATTGGCACCTCTCTTTTAGTTTGACTCTGGAGTAGACTCCAAAGTGTAAGCTTATCTGCAATGATAGAATATCTTGTTTGATAAGGGGCACTTATGCACACACATACACATAAAGATACCCATGCGCATACGAGCAGTTGCTGCTCAAGCAATAGCAGCTGTTCATCCTCTATTGCGAATAACAGCAAAAAAGTTAGTAATGACTCACATACTCATGAACATAATAATGTGAAGGAATATCCTGACGATGACGAAGAATCTCATCAGCATTCTTCACATCAACACACAAGTCATGACCACCAACACGGCACCAGCTGTGGGCTTAACACACAAACAATTAACGACGTTGAACCAACTCTAGAAGCGAAACAACGCTTTAGTTGGATCATCCGTGGTATGGATTGCCCAAGTTGTGCAAATAAAATTGAAACCGCAGTAAGACAAATTAGTGAAGTTAAACAAGCTAAGGTGTTGTTTGCCACAGAAAAATTAGTTGTTGATGCAAATACTGACATCAGCACGGCAGTACGTTCTACTGTTGAAGCTGCGGGTTATGAATTACTTGAAGTTGGTAATAACAGTGCTGCGTCCCTTGCTCCTCAACAGAGTTTATTGAGTGAAGCTAAACCCGTCATTATCTTAGCCATTTTAATGGCCATTAGTTGGGGAATTGAGTCTTTCAATCCGCAAATTGGTAACATTGCTTTTATTTTAACTACCCTTTTTGGGCTATACCCTATTGCCCGTAAATCGTTACGTTTAATTCGTACAGGCTCCCCCTTTGCTATTGAAACATTAATGACCGTTGCAGCTGTCGGTGCAATATTCATTCAAGCAACTGAAGAAGCCGCGATGGTTATCTTGCTCTTCATGTTAGGTGAAATGCTGGAATCATATTCTGCAGGTAGAGCACGACGCGGTGTTAGCGCATTAATGGCTTTAGTGCCAGAAGATGCGGTCTTAATCAAAGATGGGGAAAAATCCACTATCCCTGTTGCGCAATTACGACCAGGCGACATTATTGAAATAGCCCCAGGTGGTCGTCTACCAACAGATGCTGTTTTGGTTTCGGGTTTTGCTAGCTTCGATGAAAGTGCACTAACAGGGGAGTCCGTTCCGGTTGAACGCAATGTTGGTGAGAAAGTTGCGGCGGGTTGTTTGTCTGTTGATAGAGCTGTTCAAATGGAAGTGGTGTCAGAACAGGGGCAAAATGCTATCGACCGCATTTTACAACTGATCGAGGAAGCAGAAGAACGCCGAGCACCTATAGAACGTTTTATTGACCGCTTTAGTCGTATATACACGCCAATCATTATGTTGATTTCAGCGTTAGTGATTGTCATTCCACCTATTTTCTTTGGTGCATTGTGGGAAACGTGGATATATCGAGGCTTAACATTGCTGTTGATCGGTTGTCCATGTGCTTTAGTCATCTCAACCCCAGCAGCTATAACCTCGGCACTCGCCACTGCAACTCGTCGTGGAGCATTAATTAAAGGTGGTGCAGCACTTGAGCAACTAGGTACTATAACAACAATTGCTTTGGACAAAACAGGTACACTGACAGAAGGTAAGCCTCATGTCACTAACTTAGTGCCAGCAGAAGGCATGACTGAAGGTGAATTAGTGCAAATTACCGCTTCTGTAGAAGTTGGCTCTCACCATCCTCTCGCCAAAGCTGTAGTTAATAAAGCAGAAGAATTATCTTTAACAGTTCTAGAAGCTCAAGAGCGCAAAGCATTAGCAGGGAAAGGGGTTGAAGGTTTCCTTAACAACAAGCATATTCTTGTTAGCGCACCGAATCGCCTTGATATCCCGTTAAATAGTGAGTGGCAAGGTAAAGTTGAAGCCCTAGAGGCCGAAGGGAAAACTGTCGTTGTCACGCTTGAAGATAGCCGTGTCATCGGTTTAACCGCTTTGCAAGATACGCTGCGTAATGATGCAACTGATGCAATGCATATGCTTAAAGCGCTTAATGTGAACGCCGTGATGCTAACCGGTGATAACCCACGCGCTGCTAGTGCAATTGCAAATCAGTTAGGTATGGAATACCGAGCAGGGCTATTGCCAGAAGATAAAGTCACTGCAGTCATGGAGCTTAACCGTAACCATAGTACCATGATGGTCGGCGATGGCATCAATGATGCGCCAGCAATGAAAGCGTCAAGCATTGGGGTGGCTATGGGAAGCGGAACTGATGTGGCTCTTGAAACCGCGGATGCGGCGTTAACCCACAACCGCTTAACCGGATTAGCTGAAATCATTGCGTTATCCCGTGCGACACGAAAAATCATTCGTGAAAACATCGCTATCGCACTTGGGTTAAAAGGTGTTTTCTTAGTAACCAGTTTATTAGGGATCACTGGGCTTTGGGTTGCAGTACTGGCCGACTCAGGTGCAACTGCACTGGTCACTGCAAATGCTGTACGGTTACTTCGAGTAAAATTACCTCAAGTGAAAAAATAGTGTTTCATCAACTAATCAAAGCGCCCTTAGGGGCGTTTTTCTTTTGTAGAAGAAAAAATAACTCTAACCATTACAATATGTTAATTGCCATCTTGACTAAAGATTTAGGACTAACTTCACCCCCATTCCATCCCAAACCCCGCTAGAATATCCCCTGAAAATAAGTCATGGTCATCACATTTTGGGAAGGCTAATTATGGGAAGGTTAATATGGTAAAAAGTCACAGCTCAACACCTCATGACTCTGCATTTAAAGGCTTTATGTCTAAAATTGAGAACGCTCGTGATTTTTTTGATATTCACCTACCAATGCATATTAAACAGTTATGTAATTTTGATACCTTGGCCATCACCAATTCTTCATTTATTGATAAGCAACTTCGCTCTCGGTTATCAGATGTTTTATACACTGTGGAAACACTACAAGGCGAAGGCTATCTTTATATGCTAGTTGAGCATCAATCAACACCTGATAAATTTATGGGATGGAGGATGATGTATTATGCATTTTCAGCAATGAATCAGCACTTACAACAAGGTCATCGTCATTTACCCTTAGTCGTCCCTATCTTGTTCTACCATGGGAAAGTCACTCCCTACCCGTATTCACAGCCATGGACCCATTGCTTTCCTTGGCCTGACATAGCCAATGATTTATATAGCCAACCATTTCCTGTCGTTGATATTACCGTTATTGATGACAATGAACTGGTGAATCACCGCAAGGTTGCCGTGATGGAATTAGCAATGAAGCATAAAGATTTACGAGAAAATGTTGAGAAAGTGACTACACTATTAGCTCAAGCGATGAACAATAATTATCATAACAATGATGACATTATCACAATTTTCAATTACTTATTTCTTACAATGGATTCACCTCATTTTAAAATTGTTGTCAGTCAACTTATCAATCAAATTGAAAATAACCAAGAGGCAATTATGAACATTGCACAACGCTTAAAAAATCAAGGAATGCAAGAAGGAATTGATATTGGTGTAAACCGAGGAATTGATATTGGTGTAAACCGAGGAATTGACATCGGTACAAATAGAAAACAACATGAAGTTGCCCTTAAAGGCTTAGAACTCGGGGCCAGTATTGAACTAATTAGCCAACTTACTGGGTTAAGCTACCAAGAAATATTGGACTTACAGCATACTTCATAAGTTAAATTTCAGTGATATTCTCAATCCCTGCCTTATGGCAGGAATTGGCATACTTAATATTACAACCCGCCCGCCTTTTTACGCAATAAATAACGGTAAGGTGTCGTTTCAGCTTCAACAGCCAATAATTCATGTTCCATAAAGCGGCAGAAACCTGGGATATCGCGGGTTGTTGCAGGGTCGTCAGCAATAATTAACAATGTTTCACCCTCTGCCATATTACGGACTGTTTTACGCACTAACATAACAGGCTCAGGGCAACGTAAGCCAAGTGTGTCAAGGGTTTTGCTCGCATTTGCAAATAAGTCAGACATAAAAACGCTTCTACTCAAAGTAATCAATGAGCCAATTATATAATAAAATTGCTCGCGATGAGTGAACAGTTTTGCTTTTGTTGCGCAACAAGCGTATGATGCGCAATTCCCGATTTAGGGATGTATTTCATGGGTTCCCTCACCCCATTGCGACTAAAAAGGTACAATATGTTTGATTTTACTGTGCGGCAAAAAGCCACCGCCTTAATCTGGCTATCTTTATTTCATGTACTAATTATCACTTCAAGTAATTACCTAGTGCAGTTGCCAATTAATATTTTGGGCTTCCATACCACTTGGGGTGCATTTACTTTTCCATTTATTTTTCTTGCTACAGACCTAACCGTTCGTATTTATGGCGCACCACTTGCCCGTAGAATTATTACTGCTGTAATGTTACCTGCATTACTGATTTCATACGTTATTTCAGCGTTATTTTTCCAAGGTGAATGGCAAGGTTTTGCATCTTTATTTGAATTTAACTTATTCGTTGCGCGTATTGCTGCAGCAAGCTTTATGGCTTATGTCCTTGGGCAAATATTAGATGTTGGTGTATTCAACCGGTTACGGCAAAATGCACGCTGGTATGTAGCGCCTGCTTGTGCCATGTTTTTTGGTAACCTGATTGATACTATTGCATTCTTCTTTATTGCATTTTTCCGCAGTAGCGACCCATTTATGGCCGCAAATTGGGTTGAAATTGCTTTGGTTGATTATGTCTTTAAACTACTTATTTGTATGCTGTTTTTCTTACCTGCTTATGGGGTTCTATTAAACCTAATCTTAAAGTACTTCTTTAATAATGCAGATAAAAAGCAATTAATTCGTCAACATTGAAAATAAAAAAGGAGATAGCTAAATGCTATCTCCAAAAGGGTTAAACTGAGCTAAAACAAAGAATAACACCCCTACAATTCAATAAATTCCGTGAATATTCCGTATAATTTTTAATCATTGAATATTCTCAATATTTCAATTCACAGTTAAATCACCAACGAAGCCAACACCACACAAGCCTCATCCCTCTTAATTCTCCAAATAATTCGTGTTGTGGCTAGGCGGCAAATGAGCGAAACCCTAGGGGCATACACAAGTATATGACTAGGGGTCGCGAATAAAGCTAACAACGCCACAGCGCGAAGTATGACGAGAATTTTATAATGCGCGTGCTAAGAGCGAAATAGGATGCTCACACTTTTTGCTTGTCGACATTTCAATCTGCCATTTACATGTTTCACAGTCAGTGATCACCATATCGACACCACTGTCTTCAATTTGGCGGAACAGGCCTGCCCCAATACCTTGAGAAACTTCATAGTTTTCTTTTTTAAAACCATAAGTCCCAGCAATACCGCAACACTGTGAATCCAGTACAATCAACTCAACACCGGGTACTCGTTTAATCAGCTCTAATGTGTAGGAAGTCCAGCCCATTTTTTCCATATGACAAGGTGTATGATAGGCTACTTTTAATGGGGTATGTTTCAACTTAAGTTCACGCCCCTCTTCCAGTAGGCGATAAATATAGCGTGTTGCCAGCTCAATATTGTCACGCATCTTAGAAGTATCAACATCAAGAACATGGGTATATTCATCGCGAATAGTAAACGTACAGGTGGAGGATGTTGCAACGACTGGAATATGCTTTTCAAGGATAGTTTCTTGCAATGATTCCAAATTCACATTAGCTTGGCGTTTCGCTTGTTTCATAAAGCCATTAGCAATCAATGCGACACCGCAGCATTTTTCACGTTTAAGAAGCTGTACCCCAATGTTCATACCATTAAACACTTTAA
The DNA here is from genome assembly GCF_044006275.1 of Providencia sp. 2024EL-00732. Lineage (NCBI taxonomy): Bacteria > Pseudomonadati > Pseudomonadota > Gammaproteobacteria > Enterobacterales > Morganellaceae > Providencia > Providencia sp. 2024EL-00732. The sequence continues at coordinate 112,713 of NZ_JBIPDG010000002.1, forward strand.
TCAGGTCTTTACCTAATTGAGGATGGTTGTAATTTACATAGCAACCATGAAAAAATGCCACCTGTTCTTCAAATTTTGCTTGCTCCGCAGCCTGTTTGGAATACCAACGACGGAAAGTCCCAAAAGAGTATTTTGGTAACTCGCGACGATGGTCGATTTTCAATGCCTTATCTAATATTTGGCGTACAGGTTTCAGGCCAGTGATCGTATTCACAACAGGTGCAAATGGCGTTGATAACGACCCCATTAAATCAGTATGGCTGAGGATAGCATCCCGGATTTTCGGTTTTTGCTGGCTATAAGTGTTGCGCGCACGTGCAATAATGTCACCAATTTTAACATCTGAAGGGCAAGCAACCTCACAACGCTTACAGTTAGTACAATATTTCAGCGCTTCATCATAAAGCATTGGGTCTTTTAAGCGTAAACGCTCGCCATCTGGACCTGCTTGTTTTGGCCCTGGGTACAATGGATTAACTTTTGCAACAGGGCAATAAGTAGTACACACCGTGCATTTAATACAGCTTTCAAAGCTCGTATCGAGAATACTCATTGTGCCACCTCCGCCTGCATGGCTTCATTTTTACTTATTTCTCCAATAATTTCATTTGCAGCAAATAATGCGCTAATCATTGAAACCCCAGCGCCACATCCTTGGGTTAGTGGATCAAAACCACCTAATACAGCACCAGCAACATAAAGGTTGTTAATGGTCACGCCCCCTTTTTGAGCACGCAATTTACCATCTGTTTTTACACCAAAGGCCATATATGGCTGAGAGGCAAAAAACTGTTTATTTGTCCATTTGGCACGTTCAGAAATATCACACAAATCTAATTCCATAAGTGGCTCATAAACGCGGTCAAACTCAGCTACCAAGCCATTATTAAAAAAGCTGCCGGTGGCTAAAACAAAGTGTTTTGCTTTTAAAGATATATCGCCGTGATTGCGTGTTTGAATAGATTCAACTCTTCCATTAATACAATTCACTGAAGTTACCTTGTCCCCAGGCATAACAATACCGCCTTGACGACGAAATTGACGTAATAAGCATTCATGCAAGCGAATCCCCAACAAGGATGGTGGCAATGTTGGCAATAAATACAGGGGCTTACCTAACCTTCTTTGTAGCTCTAATACTGGTTCCTCACTATCAAGACCTATGCAAGCGGGCAAAAATACGGCTTCCGCATCAACAACTAAAGGCGAAATCTCCTCAATAATTTGCGTCATATTTTCGGTTCTATCTAACCAACGAGCAACATTGACGGCTCGAAATTCGCTTGGGTTTTCTCTTAAACGATCCAATAGTGGCAAGTGCACATAATGGGCGCTTGCTGATAGCCCTTCACGCTGCAATTCATCAGCTACCATCTGTGGTTGAAAATCCAAAAAACCTTCAATCCCCACAACCGCAATTTTGCCTATATCCATTTTTTGATGTAAAGAAGCTGTAGGAACAACCTCAGGGCTTAACCATGTCATACGCTTATGACCCAATGGTGTGATGCGATAATGATTTTCTTCACAAGAGCCTTTTAAACGAATACCAGTTTGTTGCAGGATAGACTCTGCCATTTGCGCTAATACAGCAACTTGCGCCTCCCCTATCAGACTATAAGGGTGTGTTGGCGCTTGTGCTTTCAGTGCGCTTAACATCGATAAGGGTTTTTCAGCGACTTGTCCATCAGGTAAATGGGTTAATAAATCGAGTGAACCGGAGGAAAAATGTAAGGCATTTTGCCCTGCGCTCACAATGGCGCATGACAAACCTGATTGAGTGAGGCGAATACCACAAAGTAACCCAGCAAGGCCTCCCCCCATAACAACAGCATCATATTTCATTATCCGCCTCCTCCTTCTGAGGTGCTTTAGCCAGCGTTGCCTCATTCATACCGCACAAACCGTGATAAACCCAACTGGTAAACTCGCTTTCACGTAATGCATCACCCCACGCAATTGGACGAATGCCTTTCCAACGTTCATTTAAGAAATGACCTAGCTGTTGCTCAGTTTCATGGGGCGTTGTGACATTAAAGCGATTTAACAGCCCTGCGGCACGACAGGCGCATAATTCTCCTTGGCAAGTTCCCATTCCCACACGAGTACGGCGTCGTAAATCAAGTAGATTATTTACTGTTAGTGAATTAACAGCATAACGAACTTCGCCAGCAGTCACCGCCTCACATTCACAAACTAAACTTTTATCTAACCTATCAGTGCTTAAAATCGCAGAAGCACGATCTCCATGACGATAAACTGCAGAGCCGCGAATAGGAGCTGGAATTGAAACAACATTGCGTAATGCTTCTTCCGCGCTATGTTGTGAGCCTGGAAGCGCCGCTTCAGCAGTCGTACACTTCTCATTATGACCTAACTTTTCACAAACCTTATCGGTAGCCCATTCAGCCATCAACCGATAAGTCATTAATTTACCACCAGTAATAGTGATAAACCCTTCCAAGCCATCACGTTTTGCATGGTCTAACAATACGATCCCTCGGCTTACATTACGCCCTGAAGGGTCATCATCACTAGCAACTAATGGGCGAACGCCTGCATAAGCACGCAAAATGCGCGTTTTCGCCAGTGCGGGGGATAACATAGAGCCTTCGCGGATCAAAATATCCACTTCTTCAGGCGTGACATACATGTTATCAATTTGGTCATATTCAATATGAGTTGAGGTGGTGCCGATCAAGGAAATAGTATCACCAGGCACAAGAATATCGGCGTCCGCAGGCTTGCGGCAACGGTTTATTACCATATTGTTTAATCGATGACCTAAAATCAATAAAGCCCCTTTTGCGGGGAACATTTTAATTTTTAGATCGCCATATTCTGCAATTTTTTGCCCCCAAATTCCCCCCGCATTAACAACAATTTCCGCATAAATATCGTATTGTTTTTTTGCTTGATGGTCATAAACGGTAACACCGCGCACAGTATCCCCGTTACGAATGAGGCCAATAACCTCATGATAAGTTAATACCTTAGCGCCATGCTCTCTAGCATCAAGCATATTCGCTGCGGTTAAACGAAATGGGTCAACAGTTCCATCTGGTACACGAACTGCCCCAATAAGCTGAGGGTTAACTGAAGGTTCAAGACGGATGGCTTGAGCAGGGTCAATTGCTGTTGCATCGATTCCGGCTGCTTGGCAGGCTGCAATAAACTTTTGCTGATAGTCTAAACTATCCTCAGGTAACGTAATGAACAAACCATCTGTACGCTCAATACAATGATGCGCAATGCGTTTCAATATTTTGTTTTCTTCAATACATTCTTTAGCTGATTCACTGTCCGTTACTGCATAACGTGCTCCGCTATGTAGTAAACCGTGGTTACGTCCTGTCGCCCCCGTTGCAATATCATGCCGCTCAAGTAAAACCGTTCTTAGACCTCGGCGAGCGCAGTCACGAGCGACTCCTGCACCTGTTGCGCCACCACCAATTATGATGACATCCGTTTCAGTCACAGATGAGCCATTCATGTCGCATTCCTCACATTAATAAACATTTCTATAATCAGTACAAGTATAGATTCTATTTTTATAATCTATTACTAAATATAGACCAGAAATGCGACCAATGTTTGATAAGGAACAAAAACGAAAGTGATTGGTACATTTTTAGCGTTGAAAACAACAAATACGTGATGTAAATCACAAAATAATTAACAATTATGGTTCCATTCTATTCACAAATGTCATTTACTATGCAACTTCATAAACAAAATCAATAATTGTGCGTTGGATTACAGATAAATTGTTTTCTAACGACTACAATTTAGAGCAATTAAGAAAATAAAAACTCTTAAATTACTCGATTATTTTCGTTTTTGTTACTTCACCAATAATAAACACTCAATGATTTTCTTAAAAAGAGAAGGAATGAGTGAATAAATAATTTAGCATGCCATCGGAGGCGTATATGTTAAGCATTTTTAAACCAGCACCTCACATACAGAGGCTGCCAGCTGACAAGATAGACCCTGTCTATCGTAAGCTTCGCTGGCAGATCTTCATGGGTATTTTCTTTGGTTACGCAGCGTATTATCTAGTCCGAAAGAACTTTGCGTTAGCGATGCCATATCTTGTTGAACAGGGTTTTTCAAAAGGTGACCTTGGTTTCGCATTATCCGGTATTTCAATTGCCTACGGCTTTTCTAAATTTATCATGGGGTCATTCTCTGACCGTGCAAACCCGCGCTATTTCTTACCCGCAGGTCTGATCCTCGCCTCTTTAGTCATGTTAGTTATGGGCTTTGTACCATGGGCGACTTCTAGCATCATGGTCATGTTCGTTCTATTGTTCCTTTGTGGTTGGTTCCAAGGTATGGGTTGGCCTCCATGTGGGCGTACAATGGTTCACTGGTGGTCACAAAAAGAACGCGGTGGTATCGTTTCTGTTTGGAACTGTGCCCACAACGTTGGTGGTGGTATCCCGCCATTGCTATTCATGTTAGGTATGGCATGGTTTAACGACTGGAAAGCTGCTCTGTATATGCCTGCATTGGCTGCTATCCTTGTTGCGATTATCGCATTTGCATTAATGCGCGATACACCACAATCTTGTGGTCTTCCACCTATCGAAGAATACAAAAACGACTATCCAACAGACTACAAAGAGTCTGATGAACATGAGTTAACCGCAAAAGAAATCTTTATGAAGTATGTCTTCCCTAACAAACTGTTATGGATGATTGCGATTGCCAACGTATTTGTTTACTTATTACGTTACGGTGTTTTGGACTGGTCTCCGACTTATCTGCGTGAAGTAAAACACTTCGCTATGGATAAATCTTCATGGGCCTACTTCTTATATGAATACGCAGGTATCCCAGGAACACTTCTGTGTGGTTGGATGTCGGATAAAGTTTTCCGCGGTAACCGTGGTGCAACAGGTGTGTTCTTTATGACCTTAGTAACCATCGCAACTATCGTATTCTGGATGAACCCAGCGGGTAACCCAAATATTGATATGGCCTGTATGTTGGTCATCGGTTTCTTAATTTATGGCCCGGTGATGTTAATTGGTTTGCACGCACTTGAACTGGCTCCGAAAAAAGCGGCAGGTACAGCAGCAGGCTTTACTGGCTTGTTCGGTTACCTCGGGGGTTCAGTTGCGGCAAGTGCTATCGTCGGTTATACCGTTGACTTCTTCGGTTGGGACGGTGGCTTCGCTGTCATGATTGGTGGTTCAGCATTAGCGGTTGTTCTACTGTTTATCGTGATGTTAAGCGAAAGCAAACATAAACGTGAATTAGCAAACTCACAATAAGCATTCATCAAATGTTCATTGTTAATCGCTAGACTCGTGGGCTATATCAAAAAATGATGTAGCCCATTTTTTTTATCCAATTAAAGTGCCAAGGAGATATAATCATGAACTTTCCATTAAAAACATTGGTGGCAAGTATGGTTTTAGTGATGTCAGTGTCTGCCGTAGCTCAAGCTTCAGGTAAAGTCGTCATTGCACATCGTGGTGCAAGTGGTTATTTACCCGAACATACTCTACCCGCTAAAGCAATGGCTTACGCACAAGGTGCAGACTTTCTTGAACAAGATTTAGTCATGACAAAGGATAACGAGCTTGTGGTGTTACACGACCACTATCTTGATCGGGTTACAGATGTTGCCGAACGTTTTCCAGATCGTGCTCGCAAAGATGGCCGTTACTATGCGATAGACTTTACGCTGGATGAAATTAAATCTCTTAAATTCACTGAAGGGTTTGATATTGTTGATGGCAAGAAAGTCCAGAGTTACCCGAATCGTTTCCCAATGGGTAAATCAGACTTTCGTGTTCATACATTTCAAGAAGAAATTGAGTTTGTTCAGGGCTTGAACAAATCCACAGGTAAAAATATTGGTATTTACCCAGAAATTAAAGCACCTTGGTTCCATCAACAAGAAGGGAAAGATATCACTAAAAAAACACTAGAGGTGCTAAAAGCATATGGCTATACCAACAAAGACTCTAATGTTTACCTACAATCGTTTGACCCAAATGATCTAAAACGGATTAAAAACACATTGATGCCTGAAATGGGGATGGATCTTAAGTTAATTCAGTTGATCGCTTACACGGACTGGAATGAAACTCAAGAACAAAAACCAGATGGTACTTGGGTTAACTATAATTACGACTGGATGATGAAACCTGGTGCAATGAAAGAAATTGCCACATACGCTGATGGTATTGGCCCTGATTACCATATGCTAATCGATGAAGAGTCTACCCCAACTAATATCAAAGTGAATGATATGGTAAAAGAAGCCCATGAAAACAAAATGGCAGTTCACCCATTCACCATTCGTGTCGACAAGCTACCTAAATATGCAAAAGATGGGCAGCAGCTTTATGACATCATCTATAACCAAGCAAATGTTGATGGTGCCTTTACCGACTTCCCTGATTTAGGCGTTAAATTTCTAGAACAACAAAAATAACTTTTATTGGTTGTAAAACAATAATGCAGCCATCTGGCTGCATTATTAGAAACGGTTTATTTCGCTGTTACGCAATAGTAACGGGGAACGCGATGACATCGCTAATCTTTTCTGCATTTAATGCCATCATGATTAACCTATCAACCCCAACAGCAACGCCTGAGCAATCAGGTAAGCCGTGCTCAAGCGCTGACAATAAATGCTCATCAATAGGCTGAATAGCTAACCCCATTGCCGCACGCTTACGGTTATCTTGCTCAAAGCGTTGGCGCTGTTCACTGGCATCGGTTAATTCATGAAAGCCATTCGCTAATTCCATCCCTTTGTAATACACCTCAAAACGCTCTGCTACCCGGTGATCTTCTGTGCTAATCACAGCTAACGAAGCTTGAGTCGCCGGAAAATGATAAACCACTGCCGGCCTTTCTTTACCAATATGAGGTTCAACCCCCATAGTAAATAACAACTGCAATAAGGTATCTTTATCTTCTTCGTTATCAGCGATATTGCTTAAATCTAAGCGTGCAGCGACTTCTCGTAACTCACTTTTCTCTGCTGAAAGTGGGTCAATATCCAGATAACGTAAAAATGCTTGCTGATAAGAAAGCAGCTCGGCACTTTCGCATTCTAAAACCTGTTGTAATAAGTCATCAACTTCATTGATTAAACGGTACATATCGAAATGTGGGCGATACCATTCAAGCATGGTAAATTCAGGGTTATGGTGCCTCCCCGCCTCTTCATTTCTAAAGCTTCGACCTAATTGGTAGATAGGCCCACTACCCGCAGCGAGTAAGCGTTTCATATGATATTCAGGGCTTGTCATCAAATATAAATTCAGCCCCTGTGCGGCTCCAGGGCCAACAAAACGCGTTTCAAATGGAACAAGATGAATGTCAGTTACAGTTGCCTGACTCATTGCTGGTGTTTCGACCTCAAGTACACAGCGATCAGTAAAAAAACGCCTGATTTCCGCAATAATTTTTGCGCGCTGTAGCAGGTTAGCGATGGGGGCGGTTGGCTGCCAGTTCGCTATATCACTCATGAAGATGACTCCAAAATAAACTTAGTCGTGCAGTGTACCCACCTCACCTGCAACACACAATGAATTTACACTGATAAAGCATAATTATCTGGGTAAAAAAACATGATTGCTTACGGGCCGTGTTAGACACTAAAGATGAGTAAAGAGATGCTGATTATCACCTGCTTTACACGATTAGGCAAAGTCTTTACTTTTTAGTAGAAATGGTACCGCTTGTACTAGAATGAACAAAAGAATAAAAAGAACACAAAACATGATTATTTCTTATGTTATGTGACACAACTGTTAATAAAAAAACGAAACGATTCGCTTTCTCAACTTATTTTAGAAATTAAACAATAAAATAAAATTTATCTGCAAAATAAATAGTGAAGCCGCTCGCAAATAAATATTCAATATGAATTAAAATATTCAGCGATAATAACAATATTATTCACTTAAAGTTGATAAAACCCGAGTATTCCACTTGGTTTTATATACTATAATAGTATGTAAATTTAATGATAATTATTTGAAATTCCTTTTTATTCACTGTTAACAAACTAAAAAAACATAAAATGTAAAAACAATTTATAAAAAGAAGATCAAGATCACACTTTATTGCTAATTTTGGCTAAAACCCCCCTCTATATCAAATTTATCTTGGGGACTATTCGTTATAATTCACAGCATGATAAGTCATTATTAGCTATTATATTATTTACTATTAAAAAACAGATATTTTGTCGTTTAGCCCAAAGTTAAATGACAAATGACATAGCTAATTATCAAAAGTATTTAAAAGAATTTATCAATTTACACTTGAACAATGGAGAAGCGCAGTGCAAACCTTCAATGCCGATTTAGCGATTATCGGGGCCGGGGGCGCAGGCTTACGTGCAGCAATTGCTGCCGCTGAAGCAAATCCCAATATCAAGATTGCTCTGGTCTCAAAAGTATACCCAATGCGTAGCCACACAGTGGCCGCAGAGGGGGGATCAGCTGCAGTTACTCAGGCTCATGACTCCTATGACTATCATTTTAATGATACTGTTGCTGGTGGGGACTGGCTGTGTGAGCAAGATGTCGTCGATTATTTCGTCGAACATTGCCCTACAGAAATGACCCAACTAGAACTATGGGGTTGCCCGTGGAGCCGTAAACCAGATGGTTCAGTTAACGTCCGCCGCTTTGGTGGGATGAAAATTGAACGTACATGGTTTGCTGCCGATAAAACCGGCTTCCACATGCTCCATACGTTATTCCAGACATCATTAAAATATCCGCAAATTCAACGTTTTGACGAGCATTTTGTTCTAGATATCATTGTCGATGAAGGTCAAGCTCGTGGTCTTGTTGCACTTAACATGATGGAAGGCACCAAAGTTCAAATCCGTGCGAACTCTATCGTTATGGCAACAGGTGGGGCTGGTCGTGTTTATCGTTACAATACCAACGGTGGTATCGTAACAGGCGATGGTATGGGGATGGCATTTCGCCATGGGGTTCCACTACGAGACATGGAATTCGTGCAATATCACCCAACGGGTCTGCCAGGTTCAGGTATCTTAATGACCGAAGGTTGCCGTGGTGAAGGTGGTATCCTTGTTAATAAAGATGGCTACCGTTACTTGCAAGATTATGGAATGGGGCCAGAAACACCGCTCGGCAAGCCTGAAAATAAATATATGGAACTGGGCCCTCGTGACAAAGTTTCTCAAGCCTTCTGGCACGAATGGCGTGCAGGTCGCACCATTAGCACACACCGTGGTGATGTTGTGTATCTGGATCTTCGCCACCTTGGTGCAGAAAAACTGCATGAGCGTTTACCATTTATTTGTGAATTGGCGAAAGCCTACGTGGGTGTTGACCCAGTCACAGACCCTATTCCTGTTCGCCCAACGGCTCACTACACCATGGGTGGTATCGAAACAGATCAAAATACTGAAACCCGCATTAAAGGCCTGTTTGCAGTGGGTGAATGTTCGTCTGTCGGCTTACACGGCGCAAACCGTTTAGGCTCTAACTCACTCGCTGAGCTAGTAGTATTTGGTCGCTTAGCCGGTGAACAAGCTGCCCGCCATGCTGCTGAGGCAACGCCAGCCAATGCAAATGCTATCGAAGCCCGTACTCGTGATATCGAAGCTGACCTCAGCAAACTCATGAACCAAAAAGGGAAAGAGAGCTGGTCGAAAATCCGTGATGAAATGGGAATTTCGATGGAAGAAGGCTGCGGTATCTACCGTACTCCTGAATTAATGCAAAAAACGGTTGATAAGATTGCTGAACTGAAAGAACGCTTCAAAAATGTCGAAATTACCGACCATAGCAGCGTCTTTAATACTGACCTACTGTACACCATTGAATTAGGCTTTGGCCTTGATGTGGCGGAATGTATGGCTCACTCTGCAATCAACCGTAAAGAATCACGTGGTGCACACCAACGTTTAGATGAAGGCTGTACTGAGCGTGATGATGTGAATTTCCTTAAACATACTTTGGCATTCTATAACCCTGAGGGCTCCCCTCGTTTAGAATACAGTGATGTGAAAATCACGAAATCTCAGCCAGCTAAACGTGTTTACGGTGCCGAAGCTGAAGCTCAAGATAAGGCGAAGAAGGAGCAAGCTAATGGATGATATGAAACACCTAAAAATGGAGATCATGCGTTACAATCCGGAAACGGATAGTGAACCCCATTTGGTGACGTATGATGTCCCTTACGATGAGCAAACTTCTTTGTTAGATGCGTTAGGCTATATCAAAGATAACCTTGCTCCAGACCTGTCTTATCGTTGGTCTTGTCGTATGGCTATCTGTGGTTCTTGTGGCATGATGGTAGATAAAGTCCCTAAACTGGCTTGTAAAACCTTCCTGCGTGAATACCCACAAGGTATGAAAGTTGAGCCGTTAGGTAACTTCCCAATCGAGCGTGACCTTGTTGTTGATATGACTCACTTTATTGAGCGTTTAGAAGCAATCAAACCCTATATTATTGGGAATGATCGCAAACCATCTGAAGGCCCAAATAAACAAACGCCTGCACAGATGGCTAAATACCATCAGTTCTCAGGTTGTATCAACTGTGGTCTGTGCTATGCAGCTTGCCCACAATTTGGACTGAACCCAGAGTTCATCGGACCAGCCGCGATCACATTGGCAGAGCGCTACAATTTAGATAACCGAGACCATGGTGCGAAAGAGCGCATGACCTTGTTAAATGGTGACAACGGTGTCTGGAGCTGTACGTTTGTAGGCTACTGCTCTGAAGTCTGTCCTAAGCATGTCGACCCTGCAGGCGCTATCCAGCAAGGTAAAGTTGCCAGTGCGCAAGACTTTGTTATCGCCATGCTGAAGCCACGATAAGGAGAATTGAAGTCATGACTACGAAACGTAAACCCTATGTCAGAGAAATGAAGGGCGACTGGTGGCAAAAGCTCGGTTTTTACCGCTTTTACATCATGCGTGAAAGCACCTCCGTTCTTCAGGTCTGGTTCAGTATTTTAGTCCTGTATGGGGTGTTTGCGCTTAAAAGCGGTCCTGAGTCTTGGGCTGGCTTTGTTGGTTTTTTAAGTAACCCAATTATTCTTATTATTAACATCATTACGTTAGCTGCAACGCTGCTACATACCACAACGTGGTTCAACCTTGCACCTAAAGCTGTCAGTATTATTGTTAAAGATAAGAAAATGTCTGATGAGCCTATCGTTAAAGGCTTTTGGGCTGTCACGATTGTCGTCACTGCGGCAATTTTAGCTATCGCATTGTTATTTTAATCGAAGGAGAATCTGATGAATCTAACGCCTAAACGTTCCGATGAGCCGATTTTCTGGGGGTTATTTGGTGCTGGTGGTATGTGGAGTGCTGTAATTGGCCCCGCAATTATCATCCTGTTAGGGATTTTAATTCCACTGGGTGTCGCACCAGAAATGCTTAGCTATGAACGCATTATGGCATTTTGCCAAAGCTTTATCGGCCGCGTTTTCTTATTACTGATGATTATTCTGCCAGTATGGTGTGGTATGCACCGTATTCACCATACACTGCACGATTTTAAAATCCATGTCCCTGCAACTAAATGGGTTTTCTATGGCGGCTCAGCGATCATTAGTGTGATCGCAGTTATCGGTGTTTTCACTCTGTAATTGCGAACCTAACAAAATATACATACCCCATTAGCTATTGAGTAATGGGGTATTTTTTATTTAAATAGTGGTATTTTTAAATCATAGATGAATATATTTATCCATCGCTTATAAACAAGAAAACCTTCTATTTTTACGCCAATACACCCTTTTAGCCACCTTAAACTGCATAATTCCCAAGCTAAAAAACATTCAGAATAACCTGAAGTTAAATCAAAACCTTACTTGCTATGATCAATAATACCTTTTAGAAAAGTCATTAATTATCAAATATCAATGTATTAATCATACCCCTCTAAGAATAAAGGATAGCATTCACACATTCTTTATTTTTATCAATATTCTTATGTTAAGAGAAATTTAAATGGAATTTAAAACTCTATTTGTTGCACTATTAATTTCGAGTGCATTCGTATTACCCGCACAGGCTGACTCCTTTTCTGTTAAAAAAGAATCTTCCAACCAAATGCCAACCGAAACAGAGTTGTATAATGACTGCATAAAATCCAATACTTACAGTTACTTACCAACCCCTGGTGAATCCCAGTCTTCCGTAAATAAAAAACGTGCGAAAAGAAAAGCAGCCGTAGAGAAAAAATGTAAATGTGTGGCTCCACGCGAATATAAGCTGTTAAAAGATATAGTAGGAAATGACCTCAATTCTTTTACGGCAAAAATGCAAGCCGATGAACAACTCGCGATGGCAACAGCTAAAAAATTGGTAGAACAAAAACGCCAAATTGAAAAACAATGTTCTAAATAAATCCACCACTCGCACAAATCCCCCCTATTGTGCGAGCCTAAAAACACAGACACCTTATCACTGCTTTTCGAAACCATTAATCAATGCTTCTAAACCAAATAAAAAAGCCTCTGTGCCATCATCTTGATCCATAATTTGCAAAGCATCTTTTAATAGTCGAGGCATCGTATCATCTGCTATTTGTTGCCTATCATTAAGTGCTGCGATATGTTCTTGCTGCTCTAACACAGAACCTAACGTAAAATGACCAACCGCGCTTATGGCATATAACCCACATTTCAATGAAAAACCATTGTCCACCATAAACTGCAACTGCATTTCTACGGTGTCATATTGGTCTGAACTCGGGCGAGTCCCTAAATGCACTTTTGCGCCATCACGGTAACTTAATAATGCATCACGAAAGCTCAATGCATTATTACGTAAAAATTGTTGCCACGTTTCCCCAACTGCGGGTAATGAATGACGATGATTGCGCTTTAGCATTTCAACAGATAATGCATCCAACAATGTGCGCTTGTTCTTCACATGCCAATATAGTGTAGGCTGCTCTACGCCCAGTTTTTGAGCTAGTTTTCGCGTTGTCAGCCCTTCCATTCCCACTTCATTTAGCAACTCTAATGCCACTGTGATGATGGTTTCTTTATCTAATCGCGCCATACTGCCCTCTCTTTTTTTCTATTGACACTCTATCACTGATAGGGATATATTCCAACTCTATCACTGATAGAGAAAAAACAATGAATAAATTTGCGATCACCGCTTTAACGATCACCGCCCTAGATGCTATGGGGATCGGCTTGATCATGCCTGTATTGCCTACATTGTTACGTGAATACGTGTTGGCTGAAAATTTAGCAAATCATTACGGTATCCTGCTGGCACTGTATGCCATCATGCAGGTTTTTTTTGCTCCTCTACTTGGCAAATGGTCTGATAAATTCGGGCGCCGACCAATATTACTACTATCTCTTGCAGGCGCTGCTGTGGATTACACTTTGCTTGCATTATCTAGCTCACTTTGGATGCTATACGTTGGGCGATTAATTTCTGGAGTGACTGGCGCAACAGGTGCGGTCGCCGCTTCTGTTATTGCTGACAATACTGCTTCACAAGAGCGTACTAAGTGGTTTGGACGCTTAGGGGCGGCTTTTGGTATCGGGTTAATCGCTGGCCCTGCAATTGGCGGCTTTACAGGGCAATTCTCAGCTCATCTTCCTTTTATTATTGCTGCCATTTTAAATGCGCTCTCTTTTTTAGTTATTATGTTGATATTTAAAGATAATAAAATCAAAAATACTGAAAAAAACACCACAGAAACAGCAGAAAATTCGCGACCTTTCCTGCAAGTGATCAAGCCAGTCATACTATTGTTATTTATCTTTTTTATGACTCAAATGATAGGGCAAATTCCAGCAACGACATGGGTGTTATTTACGGAACATCGTTTTCAATGGGGCAGTATGGAGGTCGGCCTATCTTTAGCGGGGTTAGGCATCATGCATGCCTTGTTCCAAGCATTTGTAGCGGGCGCAATCGCCAAGAAATTCAATGAAAAAGTGACGATTATTGTGGGCTTTGTTGTTGATGGAGCAGCATTCATTATTTTGTCATTATTGACAAAGGGTTGGATGATTTACCCTACATTAATCTTACTCGCCGGCGGCAGTATTGCGCTACCAGCCTTACAGGGGTTAATGTCAGCTCAAGTCAATCAAACTAACCAAGGTAAGCTACAAGGCGTTCTAGTCAGCTTAACCAATACGACGGGGGTGATCGGCCCATTATTATTTAGCTTTATTTTTGGTCAAACACTGGCAAGTTGGGATGGCTGGATATGGATGATTGGTGCGATAATGTATGTTTTATTGATTGTATTTATTTTATCTTTTTATAGAAGCACCAAAAAGATAGTTAAAATAGCGAAGCTACCAGCGAGCTAAGTTTTAGCATATCAATATTAAGTGCTATGATACCCCTATCAGATTTGCTTTTAGCACAAGATATTAAGAGACAAACCCTATGACATTACCCCCTAAAAAACCAAGAACAAAACCTGCGGAAGAAAGGCTAGATGACCTAATGAATGCAGCGGAAAAACTGTTTCTTTCTAAAGGGTTTGTGAGTACCACCGTCAGCGAAATTGTTTTATCAGCTGATGTAGCAAAAGGGACCTTTTATCATTATTTTCAATCTAAAAATGATATCATGGAAGCCCTGCGCACACGCTATATGGACTGGTATTTAGGCCATATTCAAACGGCTTTAGATAGCCAAACAAGCGCCTGTGAAAAATTAAAAGCATGGTGCGAAAATAGCGTCAAATACTATGTCGAAAAACAAAATATTCACGACATGTTATTTCATGACGAATACCACGGCCGCAGCAATGATCATGAAACCCGTGCCGTTGAGCAGATTAAAACTATTTTAGCTTTTGGCGAACAAAACAAAGCATGGCCAGAGTTGCCTAAAGAATTGATGTCGACAATGATTTACCATTCGATGCATGCTGCGGTTGATAATTTATCGACTAGCACCGAATACAATCAACATAATTTAGGCCAAATCCTCTACCAGCGCTTTAGCCAACTTCTAAAATAATTTAGCCATCCATGCAGTGATACCTCGCTGCATTTCTCATATTTTTCCTTCTCTTACATTATCTATTTTTATTTAGATATCAAACTATTACTTAACTCCCTTTTTTATAGGCTCATTACACCTCATCATTTAAATGCAAATGATTATTAATTATATTGACCGACGGTCGGTTTACGATCTATGCTAGCGAAACTAACAGATGACCAAATTTATCTACGCAACTACGGTAAGCGAGCCCAAATGCGTGGAGGTGCATGGTATTCACGAACTAGTGCAGGTATTGATGCCCTGTGCCTTAGTCACACTGAACACCATAAAAGTACGACAGTAGGAGCTAGAAGAGCTTGGATACTCTAGTCTGTAAATTAATATTGCTAGCCCCCATAGAGGGGCTAGCAAAAATAATAAAGCCTAAATCAGCTTAGGCTTTGGAAGCCAAACCGTAATAAAATATGAAAGCCCACAAACCGCAATAAATAGCCCAACATAACCTAAGTTAAAGTGACCTAAATAACCGACAACTAGAGGAGTTACCCCCCCGATAGAGGCAGAAGCGCTATTATACCCAACGCCTAGTATTGTTGTCTGCCCATTAGATTTATCCATCACTACGGCTGATAAATTACACAATATCATCGCTGAATATGTGGACATAACGACCTGAGCGAAAAAGACTAGAAGTAAATTATCTAGCTGCAAGGAAAAATAGAGTGGTACTGAAAGCAATACCATCCCAGTAACTCCCATATTAAAAACAGATTTAGCTGAACTATATTTATCGGTTAACCAACCACATATCAGTATAAAAATTAACAATAGACCGGATGAGAATATTTCATAAAAATTTTTTATCTCATCTATCTTTAATTGTTCAATAATTAATGAAGTTGATAAATTTTGAGAGTAAAAAGTGACAGTTCCAGGGATAGTAAATAAGAAAACCCCAAAAATGTGGTGCCAACTGAACACTATTTTTCTGTTTAATTCATTTTTGTAATCAGGTAATTTAGCTCTAAACCAAAAACTAATTAAAATATTAACTAAACCAATTAACAATGGGATTCTCCAGCCAATTGATTGCATCATTTCTTCAGAAAATGTGTTCTTTAACACCCAAACGATAGCTAATGATGCTATTACGCCACATAAAGAACTACCAACAATAATTGATGAAACTCTGGATTGAATATTCCTATCTAAATCGTTAAATAAATAAGTGATTAAAGAAGGATATTCCCCAGCGAAACTAAAAGAAAGTGCTAATTGCAAAATTAATATTACTAATGGTGTATAGTTTCCTAACAATTCAATGGGTAACAGTGCCATCATTAATGTTGCCGTGCCTGTTATCAGGCTTGTTAATATCAAAGCGGATTTTTTCCCTACTGTATCAGCATACCGGCCAATAACATATCCCCCAAATGGGCGGATTATAAAACGCAATGCAAAGATACCCCATACCATTTCTGTCGCTTGGGAATAACCTAGTTTAGTTAATTCCATACTTAAATAAGTAGATATTGCAGCAAAAACTGCAATATCATAGTATTCCAAAGCATTACCAGCAACCACACCAAACCTGAATTTCCATTTCATTGTTTATCCCTTTTCTATTAATTTATTCCCTTATAGAAAAACATCCTATGTATTTAAGGGTAACTCACCAGAGACTCCAAACACGCAAGGGTAATACCATTTTCTTTTAATGCCTGAAATAAACCACCAGGTGAAGTATAAGAGCAACCTAATTTTTCTTTAATACGTTGAATACGTTTATTTTCTGTCGCCTCTGAACAACCTTGAATATAACTAATTTCCTTTACTCGGCAATGTGATAATAATAAACGAATCGTTGTCATTTCTTTACGAGTAAAACGAATATTACCAAATCGCATATAATGGTGAGCATCTAAAATATCCCGATTATTATCTTCAATTTGTTGAGGTAAGCTTATGTCTGCCCTAAGCGGTAAAATAATATTTTCATTATCTTTCCAGATATGTTGGGAATAATCAGAAATAACAGCCCTTAATTTATAGAGTTCTAATAATTCATTACATGAAAATTTTTTCCTTGAATTTATTGATGTAATTTCATATATACCACCATATTGAGTGCAAAAATCAACCTTCATTTCTTTCTTATCAGTTTTAGATAATGTTTCTTGAAATGCGGAAGAGTAATTATTCCAATATTGAATACCGGGGGTTAATCGTTCCTTTACTTTTTTATCTAGATCATCATCCCAAAATATTAAAACCCACTCATAGTGACTTGAAATAACTTTTACCTCGTTATTTCTTACATCCACTCTACTGTAAGTAACATCTAAATCATTCCAATCGAAATACTTTAAAAACTTATCACCAAAACCCGAACAAGAGAGCTCTAGGTGTTTATTTTCTATATTCATACATCCCCTTTTAAATTTAAATAGCTAACAATTTTTTTTTACTCAATAACAATGAAGCAAATAGAGTTAATGAACTCAACGAAACAAAAACACCAACCAAGGAAACATCAATGATAACTAAGTAATTGATAATTAATGGCGTTAACCCGCCTATGATCGTCGATGAAAGGTTATATCCCATGCTTAAAGTGGTAACTTGCCCATTGGCTGGTTTTGTCATCGCATAATTCCAATTGCATAAAACCATCGCTGAAACAATAATAATTGACGATTGGGAGATAAGTATTAATGATAAAACCTTAGTCGACATTAGGTAATAAATAGGAATTGATAATATGGCAGCTAGCTTTACCCCTAAGTTAAACACCTGTTCAGAGTAACTGTATTTATCGGTTAACCAACCAATTATTGCCATTAAAACTAATAATAAAGTTGATGATATCATTGAATATATACTTTTAAATTCTTCTAATTCTAACTCCTTAAGTAAAAATGAAGATGAAAAATTTAAGGTATAAAAAATAACCGAGCCAGGAATAACAATCAGTAAAATATTAAATGCCTTAAGCCAATCTATTTTTTTCCCCCCATCATACTCAATGGGTTGGTCTGGTAAACGATAGCGAAACCAAAAACAGATCAGTATATTACCTAGACCTAATAGTAGTGGTATCCTCCACCCCACCCTTTGCATGGTTTCAGGGTCTAATATATTTTCGAGAATTAACACGACCCCTAACGAGCCAATAACACCAACAACCGCACTTCCGGTTAACAACGCCGAAATTCTACCTCGTTCTTGGGGCTTAGAATCTTTATATAAATAGGTAGACAGTGATGGGCTTTCACCCGCATAACTAAAAGATAACAACATTTGAAGAAATAAGATGACTAAAGGCGTATATGCCCCTAAGAATTCAATTGGCAGAAATGCCATACACAATGTAGCGCTACCTGTAAGGGTACTTACCAAAATCATTGCCGGTTTTTTACCGACTTTATCTGCATAACGGCCAATCACATACCCCCCTAATGGCCGTATAAGAAAACGTAAAGCAAAAATCCCCCACACCATTTCCGTTGCTTGCTGATAACCTAGGCGAGTTAATTCTGCACTTAAATATGATGAAATCGCTGCAAAAATTGCAACATCATAAAATTCTAAGGTATGCCCTGCTACAGCGCCAAAACGTAATTTCCATTTCATAAAATAATTTTACATCCCTATATAAAACAAATAGTTAAATTAATTAATAGGCATTAATTTTTCTAAACTTGCTAATGTAATCCCGTGTTCTTTCATTACCGAAAAACATTCCTTTTGAGATACCATTTCACAATTTAATTTTTTCTTAATATTATTAAGCCTTCTATATTCTTCGTCCTCCGAACAGCCTTGAATACGGCTAATTTCCTTTATATTTCGATGGGAAAGCAACAAACGGATGGTTAATGCTTCTTTGTTTGAAAATGATAACTGACCAAAACGTATAAAATTAGGAGTTTCCTTCCCCCTACAAATAATAGGTTCAGGTTCATCTAATTCAATTTTTTGGCGTAATGGTAATGCAACCGTTTTATTTTCAGACCATTGTTTATATGCATATTCAGAAACTATTGAACGCCATTGATACAATGTAAGTAAATGTTCATATGGGACTTTATGATTCGCATTAAGTGAAAATATCTCAAATAAGTTATTGTATCTATTACAAATATCTACTTTTTTATTACCTTTATCTAATTTGGTTAAAATTTTCTGATATGCATCGGAATAATTACACCAATATTGAACCCCAGAAAATAACCGTTCTTTTAATGATAAATCCATATCATGGTGCCAATAAATTAATTGCCATTCATAATCACTAGATAATGTATATATATTCCTTTCATCAACATTAATAACCGTATAATGGATATCAATATCATTCCAATCAAAATAGTTGTAAAGATCTAATTTTACTCTAGCACTTATTTTTTCTATCTTCCTGTTTTCTATATCCATAAAAATCACCTTGTAGTTATTTAAATAAAAATAAAGATAATAAAAACGTTGAATAAATATCTTTAACACATAAAAGTAAATATTCAAAGACCAAAATTTAAAGGTATTTAAAATTAAGAGTTATTTTTATATCTTTATATCTCTATTGAGTTAAAGCTCATTAAAATAATTTAAATTATATTTATATATTAACTATTGGAGATCATATGAAACAAGATTGGCACTCGGCTGATATTATTGCAGCAATAAAGAAAAAAGGGTCTTCTCTTTCACAAATATCACGTTCAGCAGGGTTAAATTCATCCACATTGAATAATGCACTTTCAAGGCGCTGGCCTAAAGGGGAGAGAATTATTGCGGAGTTTCTGGGGGTACCAGCAGAGGAAATTTGGCCATCCCGTTATGTCGGCAAACAAAAGGGATAGTTTTATTTATGCCCAAGCAATATATAACAATAATAAAGCGGGTAAGATGAAAACCACCCGCTTGTTTTAAATAGTTAACTCGACACTTTTAAGCCAATTAACCCAGTAATAATCAAAGCTAGGCTTAATAAACGGAACATATTCGCTGATTCACCCAGGAAAATAATCCCAACAATTGCAGTACCAACAGCACCTATACCCGTCCAAATTGCATAGGCAGTTCCTACTGGTAGGTCACGCATGGCGTAAGCTAATAACCCCATACTGGCGATAATCGCAATAATGGTAATAATACTGGGTGTTAAACGCGTGAAACCATGAGTGTATTTTAACCCTACAGCCCATACTACTTCTAATAAGCCTGCAAATAAAAGAATGATCCAAGCCACTTGGGTTACTCCCGTTAATTACTCGGGGCCGTCCCCATATTTGAATGACGTTTATTCAGGTCGTCCTGAATACGTGTGATGTGTGAATACATTATAAACCTTCGTTAGCGCTGACTCAAGCCACGAAAAATAACAAATAAGCGCAAATCAACCATAAAATTCAACATTTTTATACCGTTTTTTATTATTAAGCATCATAACCATCGCACTCAAAATTATACACATGTAAAGTAGATGTTTAATCTGGCAAGTTAATCGAGAAAATAGCATGAGTCTCAGAGACATCTTACTCGCCCTTTGTGTGGTGGTTATTTGGGGTGTTAACTTCGTTATCATTAAACTCGGCGTTACCGCACTTCCGCCGTTATTATTAGGTGCATTACGCTTCATGTTTGTGGCCTTCCCTGCTATTTTTATTTTTAAGCGCCCCAAAATTCCGCTCAAATTATTACTTCTCTATGGACTTACCATCAGCTTCGGTCAATTTGCCTTCTTATTTTGCGCGATTAGAGTGGGTATGCCTGCGGGTATAACCTCTGTCATATTGCAATCCCAAGCTTTCTTTACCCTATTACTTGGCGCAATAATTTTAAAAGAATCATTGCAACCGACTCACTTCATCGGCATGTTTATTGCCATAATAGGGTTAACCATATTAGCCAATGGGGCAACCGCTGGTGGATTAGATGATATACCGCTACTTGGGCTAGTCTTTACACTGATCGCGGGGCTTTCTTGGGCTTGCGGTAACATTACTAATAGGATCATTATGCAACATAAAGGGGCTGAAAAATGCAGTGCCTTGTCCTTAGTAAGTTGGAGCGCGCTAATCCCTATTATTCCATTCTTAATAAGTTCTTGGGTTTTAGAAGGGGAAGATGCCATCGTAGACGGACTTACTGGTTTTAATTGGTCCATATTTGGCGTTATTTTATATCTTGCTTATTTATCTACTTTTGTTGGCTATGGGCTATGGGGGATCTTACTTGGCCGCTATGAAGCGTGGCGAGTTGCGCCATTCTCTTTGCTCGTTCCTGTATTTGGTTTAAGCAGTAGTGCTTTATTCCTTGATGAACATATTAATGGCATACAAATCGCCGGGCTTATTTTAATTATGTTTGGCTTAATTATAACGCTTTTTGGTAAAAAAATTATTCTCAGCCTAAGGCATGCTTAAAGTAGCCGATTTAATTACCGAGAGTTTTATCTTTCGGTAATTAAATCCCCCCTCATAAAGCATTTTATTTCTGACTATTATTTAGTTCAAAAATCCACACTAAATAAAACTTATGGTTTAATTAAAAAAAATAGCAAGCCTTTAGCTTAAAATCCGATAAAATCCAGTCGCTAATGATAAATTAGTGAAGCTCACTGCAATTATAGAATTGTTCTCACAATTTCCAATAGGTGTCTCGTTTTAGCTACTTTTCCTTTAACTTAAATTAGCTATATCTTCCTTGTTCTACTTAAATAAATAGTAATTAAGTGACATTTAAATAGATAACAAAGCGCTGTTAACTGAATAAATGGGGATGGCTATGGGTAAACAATTAATTTGGATTGTACTCGCTTTACTTGGTGCATTTTCACTAGGTTATATTGCCTTAAATCGCGGTGAACAGATCAATGCTCTGTGGATTGTTGTTGCTGCAGTATGTATTTATCTCATTGCATACCGCTACTACGGGCTATTTATTGCGAAAAAAGTATTACAAGTCGATTCAACACGTATGACGCCTGCAATTCGTCATAATGATGGGCTCGACTACGTACCAACAGATAAAAAAGTATTATTTGGTCACCATTTTGCCGCTATTGCTGGAGCAGGCCCTCTTGTTGGTCCGGTTCTTGCTGCCCAAATGGGGTACTTACCGGGTATGCTCTGGTTGTTAGCAGGAGTAGTACTGGCAGGGGCTGTACAAGACTTTATGGTGTTATTTGTTTCGACGCGACGAGATGGGCGCTCTCTTGGAGAGTTAGTTAAGGAAGAAATGGGTAATACAGCAGGTGTGCTGGCATTAATTGCATGCTTTATGATCATGGTGATTATCTTAGCGGTACTGGCCATGATTGTCGTTAAAGCGCTAACCCATAGCCCATGGGGAACTTACACTGTTGCTTTCACTATCCCATTAGCCATTTTCATGGGGATTTATACTCGTTATATCCGTCCTGGGCGTATTGGCGAAGTATCGATTATTGGGTTAATTTTCCTTGTCTTTGCCATTATTTCTGGAGGATGGGTTGCTGAAAGTGAAACGTGGGCACCTTATTTTGATTATACTGGTGTCCAATTAACGTGGATGTTAGTGGGGTATGGCTTTGTTGCTGCGGTACTTCCTGTTTGGTTACTCCTTGCTCCACGAGACTACCTTTCTACCTTCTTAAAAATCGGTACTATTATTGGCCTTGCTATTGGTATTTTGATTTTAAATCCTAATCTACAAATGCCATCACTAACGAAATATATTGATGGTACAGGCCCCGTTTGGGCAGGGGATTTGTTCCCATTCTTATTTATCACTATTGCCTGTGGTGCTGTTTCTGGCTTCCATGCGCTGATTTCTTCAGGCACAACGCCGAAAATGTTAGCAAATGAAAACCAAGCCTGCTTTATCGGTTACGGCGGTATGTTAATGGAATCATTTGTTGCCATCATGGCGCTAGTCGCAGCTTGTGTGATTGACCCTGGTGTGTATTTTGCCATGAATAGTCCAATGGCAATGTTAGCCCCCGCCGGTACACAAGATGTTGTTGCCTCTGCGGCTCAAGTTGTAAGTAGTTGGGGTTTCCAAATTACGCCTGAGCAGTTAAATACAATAGCTCATGAAGTCGGTGAGAGCAGTATTATCTCACGGGCAGGAGGAGCACCGACGCTTGCTGTCGGAATGGCCTATATTTTACACGGTGCACTTGGTGGGTTGATGAATGTCGCCTTCTGGTACCACTTTGCTATTTTATTTGAGGCGTTATTTATTTTAACTGCAGTTGATGCAGGAACACGTGCCGCACGTTTTATGCTGCAAGACTTGCTTGGGGTGGTGTCACCGTCACTAAAACGAACAGACTCACTACCTGCAAACTTAATAGCAACCGCACTATGCGTACTGGCATGGGGATATTTCCTGCATCAAGGTGTTGTCGACCCTCTGGGCGGGATTAACACACTATGGCCACTATTCGGTATCGCAAACCAAATGCTAGCAGGTATGGCATTAATGCTCTGTGCTGTGGTACTGTTCAAAATGAAGCGTCAACGATACGCATGGGTTGCATTGATACCAACAGCTTGGTTATTGATTTGTACTATGACAGCTGGTTGGGAAAAAACCTTTAGTGAAGATGCCCGTGTTGGCTTCTTAGCTGTTGCAAATAAATTCCAAGCAATGATTGATAGTGGAAATATTCCAGTTCAGTACACCGAATCTCAACTCACGCAGTTGATTTTCAATAACCGTTTAGACGCTGGCTTAACTATTTTCTTTATGATTGTTGTGGTATTACTAGCTCTTTTCTCCATCCGCACTGCGTTGAAGGCCTTAAAATCTGACCAACCAACTGCGAATGAAGTACCCTACGAGCCAATGCCAGCCAACTATGAAGAAATCGTGGCAAATACACGACATCATTAATACACCGGAGATTGAAAGTTGAGCAATTTTGTTTTAAATATTTAGTTTTTAAGTATTTATCAAGATTCACTCTCTTTCTCCAAAATAATTGAAGCTACAACACAAAATATGACGAGGATTTATGTTTGGAGAACTGGGAAAAGCAGCCCGCTACCTCGGCCAAGCGGCAAAAATGATGGTTGGCGTCCCTGACTATGACAACTATGTTGCTCACATGCAAAAAACGCATCCTGATCAAACGCCAATGACCTATGAAGAGTTTTTCAAAGAACGTCAAGACGCACGCTATGGTGGTAAAGGTGGGTTTAAGTGCTGTTAGCGACTTAAAATAGACAAAAAAGCCGAGGTCAGTTCACATCGACCACGGCTTTTTATTTTTAGCGATTCCGTATAGGATACGCTATTATTTTACGCGTGAAACGTATTCGCCTGAGCGAGTATCGACACGGATAACTTCACCGATCTGAACAAACAGCGGAACCTTAACAACTGCGCCAGTGCTCAGTGTCGCTGGTTTACCACCTGTACCAGCAGTATCACCTTTCAAGCCTGGGTCAGTATCGGTAATTTCTAACTCAACAAAGTTAGGTGGAGTTACCGCGATAGGACGACCGTCCCACAAAGTTAAAATACACTCTGCTTGGTCAACTAACCATTTGGCGTTATCGCCAACGGTTTTTTCGTCTGCTGCTAATTGTTCGAAAGTTTCGTTGTTCATGAAATGCCAGAACTCACCATCGGTATATAGGTAAGTTAAGTTCATATCCATGACATCAGCACCTTCAACGGAGTCAGTAGACTTAAATGTTTTTTCCAACAGCTTGTTAGAAATCAGTTTACGGATACGCACACGTGCAAATGCTTGACCTTTACCTGGTTTTACGAATTCACTTTCTAAAACGACACAAGGCTCGCCATCTAACATGATTTTAAGACCTGAGCGGAATTCATTGGTACTATAAGTAGCCATGGTGATCCTCTAATTTATAAACTAAAAATGGCATAGCCAAAAAATGGTCGATATTGTAACTCAAAATACCTCATCCAGAGAAGTCTGGATACAACAACTTGCTGAAGCAATCACTAATCCAGATGAATTGCTGCAAATGCTTAACTTAGAAAACCACCTTTTTTCGAAAGAAGGCAATGAAGCGCGTAAATTATTTCCTTTGCGTGTGCCAATGCCGTTTATCTCGCGGATGAAAAAAGGCGATCCACTAGACCCTCTGTTATTGCAAGTATTAACGGCAAAAGCAGAGTTTGATATACATCCAGGTTTTTCTACAGACCCGCTAGAAGAGCAAGATAACGCAATTCCCAGTTTGCTGCATAAATACCACAACCGCGCATTACTGCTGGTAAAAGGTGGTTGCGCAGTCAACTGTCGCTACTGTTTTCGCCGGCATTTTCCTTATGAAGATAACAAAGGAAATAAAAATAACTGGTTGATGGCTGTGGATTATATAAAAAACCACACCGAACTCAATGAAATCATCTTCTCAGGTGGTGACCCACTAATGGCAAAAGACCATGAACTCGACTGGTTAATTAGCCAACTAGAGGCAATCCCACATATAAAACGCCTTAGAATTCATACTCGTTTACCCGTTGTTATTCCAGAACGTATTACCGACACACTATGCAACAGACTTGCGCTTTCGCGGCTTCAAGTGATTATGGTTACACATATTAACCATGCAAATGAAATTGATAAACCATTAACTGCCGCCATGTTTAAACTGAAGTCATCAGGTGTTACCTTACTGAATCAAAGCGTATTATTACGCCAAGTTAATGACAATGTAAGCGCATTAGCTAATTTAAGTAATGCCTTATTTGACGCAGGGATTTTACCTTATTACTTACATGTATTGGATAAAGTCCAAGGAGCAGCACACTTTTTAGTGAGTGATTTAGAAGCTCGACAATTAATACAGCAGTTATTAAGTCAGGTATCCGGATACCTCGTACCAAAATTGGCACGGGAAATTGGCGGAGAGCCAAGCAAAACATTGCTTGACCTAAATTTAAGGCAGATTTAAAAAGCAAAACGCCCAAATTACTGTAATTTGGGCGCTATGAAATCATATTAGGGACATTTATATACTTGGCCAACCATTTTGCTATCTAGCGGAATAAAGCTAGATAATACTGTTTCACTTGGACTTGTTGCGCCAAAAATAACATTACCACCCATTGCAGCAGCTTTATTTCGCAAGTCATTCGCTGCACTGCGCATTGAGCTGGATTCATTATTCACACCGCTCAACCAGTTGCTTTGTGTCCCTGCAACCTGCCCCAGAAGCTGGCAATCACTTCCTGGTTGATTCTCAACAAAACGAACTTGTGAGCCTGCCGCAGTCAAATTAGTTGTTGTAGAACAACCCGCTAAAAGCAGTAATGCAGCAGCACCAATCAAGACTTTAATTCGCATGTTTTCCCTCATTTTTCATTGTGTTTTTTTTGCAACTGGTTTGAAAATCGTTTTAGTCCCAATACCATATTGATAGCAATATATCATGAAATATCTAGGAGGTGATTAACATACTGCGTCAAAATTACCGTGTAAATACCACAGTTCACCAGCCAAATAGAGTCTATCACAAAACAATCAAGACAACCGCCCTGTTGTTTATTTCTTCAAACCATTTTGCCTTACGCTAAATATAACCTTTTGATGGACCTTTACGCAAAAATAAGTTCGAATTAATTCTATGGTAATAATTCATTGGCAATCATAACCACCCGCATAGGAGGGTTTGCTCCATCCCTATAAGGGCTTATTACCGACTGAGTCTTAATGACGCTGCTTTCTCTTCGTTCAAGCTTGGTATCTTTGCTACTTTGACCTCCCCCTTGAAGAGGTCTATATGCTCTTTCGTACTGAGTTTATCTGTGATTAAATCTGGCTTTTCTTGCTCTCTGATATACTTCTGAATTGTCGCTTCGTTTAGCCCTACCGTACTTACATAGTAGCCTTCCTACCAAAATTTCCTATTACCAAATTTATATTTTAAATTCGCATGTCTATCACTAGATGGGTAAAGTACAAAAACATTTTTCCCAGCATACTCAGCTAAAAAATGAGCCAATTGTAGTGATCAATAAAATTTGGCTACTACAATTCATTCGACAGTTAAGATCTGTTAGCTTTACGTGTAAGACTGTGTTAAAGGTAATACAAATGCACAATTTAAATTACAGTCTCTTAGAGCAGTCTCAATGTTCTAGTCGCTTCTACAACCTCTACCGATTATTGCTAAGCATAATATGTTTAACAATAATCTGAACTCACTGAGTATTGATAAATCTATGATTCAATCTTCCAAACCAAACTCTTGGAATCTATTATGAAAAACTACCAGTTGTCCCGATAATCAAATGACACTTGATAATCGTATTTATCTAGCTCAATTTTATGGTTTAGATATTTTTGTAAATTAGAAACCCAAGCGGAGACCACATCAAAACTACCTGCATTAATAATATTTTCTTCTCGTGGATTAATAGTTTGTTCGATAACAGTATCATCATCCCCCAAGTCTACTGAATATTCATCACCAATAAAATCTTCCGTTTTTTTATCAAACCACTTCATATACACTCTTAATCCCATGATCTTTCCTTACAAGTATTTTTTAATATTACGTTTTGGATCAGCAGGTTTTATCTGTTTACCTGTTTTCGGGTCAAAAGCCCCAAGATGCTGACCATCACTGCCCCGGTAACCTTCTATTTCACCATGTTGATAGTCCCATTCATAGATTTTTCGCCCTTTATCTCCAATCCAACGTCTTCGTGTTCCAGACCCGCCTTGCTTAGGTGTTTTATCCTTACCTGGTTTTAACTCGCCCAACCCCTTAATCTCTTCAGTGTTAGGTGCTGGATGGTAATCATGCCCCTTTTCTTTTACGCCTTTACGTTTTTTTTCCGGTTCATCCTTAGCCTTGCCTTCTTTTCTCTTACTCGAAGAAACATAAATAGGTTTAACACCAATCTCCCAAGGGAATACAATGACTAATGGGCTTTGGCTTTTATCGAACTTAGAAAATGAAGGTGGGTCTAATGGTATATTATTAAATCGACTAATATCATTAACATTACCAGGTAGTTCTTTAAGCCTTTTAGGTGGAGAAACCGGATTACCAGCAAGCACATTAGGCTTACCAATTTGAATTTGCCTCTCTTTTGATTCATTAGGAACAGAATAACTAAATACACCTTTCTGATTTGTAGGCCTAGCTTCTACGACCATTGCTTTAATCGGTGTACTTATTGGTGATAACTCCAGCGTTTTAACACCATTATTGACTCGTTCAGCTGTTACTGCGAAAGTATCAACTGTTCCTTTACTTTTAGCAATATCACGCAGCTTATGTTCACTGGGGAGCCCAAGCATTTTACCTATTGAAGTGAATGATGAATCGGTATTGCTCGTTAGATGATTAAAATCATGTTTAGAAAACCCATGTAGTGTATCTAATCCTGGCGACCCAGCAGGAGGGGAATGAGTTAGTAGCCCAACCCCGATCCCTAAAGAACGCCCAATAATCGTTCCCAATGATTCAGATTTCGAACCTGCTATTGCACTTAAGTTGAATGAGGAAACAGGTGCTATATTACCGATTAATGAATTCGAAGGCTTTAATGTAGACATTGCTGCTGTAATTGCAGAATTAAAAACAGGTGAAATATTTAGTGGTGAATTACTGTTATTTCCTCGAGTCAAACTCTGAGTCACTGCATCATGCAACTTGACAGCATCTCTATACTGTTCATTATTCATTCCTGCATATTGCGCATAATTTTTAACATAAATTTTATTGGCAGTGTCCATGTCACCATTACGGTATGCATCCATCATTGCCTTGGCTTTTTTATTCTCAGTTAAATAAGGGCAATCCTGCTTGCCGCAAACTGGGCAAATATTTCTGTCTAATACCTCTTTAATATCGACTCTGTCCTTCATGATGATATCCTTGTAGTCTACTTTATCGCTGTAATTACATACAGAAATCCAAGTATAAAAACCTACATTCAACACTTCAAATGATATTGATTATCATTAAATGTACTCTTATAAGCATTTTTGTATAATGTGACTAATTCATTGGCAATAAAAAAACCGGCACCGCTAGTTAAACTAACGGTGCCGGTTTTATATCGGCTAGTAACAACCAACTAAGTTAGCTGTTACCTAAGCTTGATGTCTTTTACATCATGCCGCCCATTCCACCCATGCCGCCCATACCAGCAGCACCTAAGTCAGGTGCATCTGATTTTGGCAGTTCAGTGATCATCGCTTCTGTCGTGATCATTAAACCTGCGATAGATGCTGCAAATTGCAGAGCAGAACGCGTTACTTTAGTTGGGTCTAAGATACCCATATCGATCATATCGCCGTATGCATCAGTCGCTGCGTTATAACCTTCGTTGCCTTGGCCTGATTTAACTTTATTCACAACAACAGAGGCTTCTTCGCCTGCGTTAGTCACGATTTGGCGCATAGGTGATTCCATTGCGCGCAGAGCAACACGGATACCCACGGTTTGATCTTCGTTGTCGCCTTTTAAACCTTCCAGTTTAGCAGCAACACGAACCAGTGCAGTACCACCACCAGCTACAACACCTTCTTCAACAGCTGCGCGAGTTGCATGCAGAGCATCGTCAACGCGAGCACGTTTTTCTTTCATTTCAACTTCTGTTGCTGCACCAACTTTAATAACAGCAACACCGCCTGCTAATTTAGCAACACGCTCTTGTAATTTTTCACGGTCATAATCAGAAGAAGACTCTTCGATTTGCTGACGAATTTGAGCAACACGGCCTGAAATCGTCGCTTCATCACCAACACCATCAATAATGGTTGTAGTATCTTTGTTGATAACAATGCGTTTTGCTTGACCTAAGTCTTCTAACGTTGCTTTTTCTAGCTCCATACCGATCTCTTCAGAGATAACAGTACCGTTAGTCAGAACAGCGATATCCTGTAGCATTGCTTTACGACGATCACCAAAGCCAGGAGCTTTAACAGCCGCAACTTTAACAATACCACGCATCGTATTGACAACTAGTGTTGCCAGCGCTTCGCCTTCAACATCTTCTGCAATAATTAACAGTGGTTTGCTAGCTTTAGCTACGCCTTCTAATACCGGCAGTAATTCACGGATGTTAGAAACTTTTTTATCAACTAATAAAATAAATGGGTTTTCTAACTCAACAGCACCTGTTTCTGGTTTGTTGATGAAATAAGGGGACAGGTAACCGCGGTCAAACTGCATACCTTCAACCACATCCAATTCATCTTCTAGGCCTGTACCTTCTTCAACAGTGATAACGCCTTCTTTACCGACTTTATCCATTGCTTCTGCGATCAGTTTACCCACGGTTTCGTCGGAGTTTGCAGAAATAGTACCAACCTGTGCGATTGATTTAGAGTCTGAACATGGAACAGAAAGTGTTTTCAGCTCTTCAACTGCAGCAATAACGGCTTTATCAATACCACGTTTAAGATCCATTGGGTTCATACCCGCTGCAACGGCTTTTAAACCTTCAGTGATGATAGCTTGAGCCAAAACTGTTGCTGTAGTTGTACCGTCACCCGCAGCATCGTTAGCTTTAGAGGCAACTTCTTTCACCATCTGTGCACCCATGTTTTCGAATTTATCTTCTAATTCGATTTCACGTGCTACAGAAACACCATCTTTGGTGATAACTGGTGAGCCGAAAGATTTATCTAAAACTACATTACGGCCTTTAGGACCTAAAGTTACTTTTACTGCATCTGCCAGAACATTCACACCACGAAGCATTTTCGTACGTGCATCACTACCAAATTTAACGTCTTTAGCTGCCATTATCTCTTTCCTTCAAATTCTTTTCGTTAGTTGAGAAGTTTTAAGTGAAAATTACGCTTCAACAATTGCCAGAATGTCACTTTCAGACATGATCAGGACTTCTTCATTGTCGATTTTTTCAGCTTTCACACCATAACCGTCGTTAAAAATCACGATATCACCAACTTTCACATCCAGTGCTTTGATTTCACCATTTTCTAGGATGCGACCGTTGCCTACAGCAAGTACTTCACCACGAGTTGATTTAGCTGCAGCAGTACCAGTCAGAACGATCCCGCCAGCAGATTTTGATTCAACTTCTTTACGTTTAACGATAACACGGTCATGCAATGGACGAATTTTCATTAATAGTTCTCCTATAAATAAAGTCCACACTAGGTAAAAGGACGATACCAGTATGTCTCAAATAAACTAGTACCATGTTTGAGCAGATTGGGGCGAAACAGAGGGACTTCAAGGGGGGAGATAAAAAATTTTTCATTTTTATCTCCCTACAAAAAGAATGGATTTACGACTTGGGGCGGTCGTCTTTATCAGATGAGTCCGTTTTATCTGAGTTATCAATTGTAAAAGAAGGGTCATCTTGTTTACGTTGGAATTCCCCCTCAAAAGTGTCTCCATTTTGGTATTTCCCGCCCCCCGTTTGGCCAAAACCATTCCCCGGTTGATAAAAACGGATGTGAGGAATTAAACGCATTACAATGAGTTTTTGAATTGGCGGAAGTAACAACAATAAACCAATGAAGTCAGTAAAGAAGCCTGGAACGATAAGTAAAAAGCCAGCTAAAACCAACGCAACACTTTTGATCATTTCTGCTGCGGGACTTTCACCTGACACTAATTTTTGTTGGATTTGCAGTACATTTTTCATGCCTTGGTTCTTGACGAGTGAAACACCTAGACAAGAAGTTAGAACAACTAAAATTAAAGTCATTAATACGCCAACTTCGGACGCAACTCGCACAAAAATGACAGATTCAATGTAAACGAGAATACCTATCAGAATGAGTGGTAACCAGCGCACAAGTTCTCCTTTATTTCAATAAGCTATCAACTATTTTACGCCCCTTGGAAAACCTTTGTGAACTGTATCTAAGAGACAACTATCAATATTCGCTTTTTTCTTTAGTATAGCCATAATAATTGGGGCAGATATAACGCTTTTCAACTCACAGATTTTTCTCATTAATGATACTTATCTGTGATGAATGTCACACAACGTAAAATCTGTTGCATAAATCAAACTATATAGTGATCTAGGTTCAAGGCAGTACATGATTAAAAGCTTATCATCTACCCATAAATCAGTAGATCATAATGCTGACAACGTAGTAGTTGGTGTTAATCGCTTGTGAAGTTTTATTTCACAATATTAATCACCTGTGAATTTTGCTTTACGATATATTACTTTTTTTGCAAGCGCATAAACGGACAGTAAACTGTAATCTAATTAAGAAGGTTCTCATGTCAAACAATACTCGTATCGAAGAAGACCTGTTAGGTAAAAAAGAAGTTCCAGCTGATGCCTATTATGGTGTTCATACTCTGCGTGCGATTGAAAACTTTTATATCAGCGACCGCACTATTAACGATGTCCCAGAATTTATTCGAGGCATGGTTATGGTCAAAAAAGCGGCAGCTTTAGCCAATAAAGAACTGAAAACTATCCCACGTAATATCGCGGATACTATCATTAAAGCCTGTGATGTTGTATTAAATGAAGGCAAATGTATGGATCAGTTCCCTGTTGACGTATTCCAAGGTGGTGCGGGCACATCACTCAATATGAATACCAACGAAGTTCTGGCAAATATCGGTTTAGAGCTGATGGGCCATAAAAAAGGGGAATATGATTATTTAAACCCGAATGATCACCTTAATAAAAGCCAGTCAACTAACGATGCTTACCCTACAGGGTTCCGTATCGCAGTATATAACTCTGTACTGAAATTAATTGATTCTGTTGAATACCTGAAAAAAGGCTTTGAAGCTAAAGCTGAAGAATATAAAGACATTCTGAAAATGGGCCGTACCCAATTGCAGGATGCTGTTCCAATGACCGTTGGTCAAGAGTTCCATGCTTTCGCGACTCTTTTAAAAGAAGAAGAGAAAAATCTAAAACGTAGCATCGAATTACTGCTCGAAGTTAACTTAGGTGCAACTGCTATCGGTACTGGTCTGAATACCGCACCGGGCTATTCAGAAATAGCTGTTAAAAAATTAGCAGAGGTCACAGGCTTAGCTTGTGTACCAGCAGAAGACTTAATCGAAGCAACTTCAGACTGTGGTGCTTATATCACTGTACATGCAGGCCTAAAACGTCTGGCGATGAAACTGTCTAAGATTTGTAACGACTTACGTCTACTGTCTTCTGGGCCTCGTGCAGGTCTTAAAGAAATCAACTTACCTGAGTTACAAGCTGGTTCTTCTATCATGCCAGCAAAAGTTAACCCTGTTATCCCTGAAGTTGTTAACCAAGCTTGTTTCAAAGTCATCGGTAATGATATTTGCGTGACTATGGCTGCAGAAGCAGGTCAATTACAATTAAACGTAATGGAACCTGCAATCGGTCAAGCTATGTTCGAATCGATTTCCCTGATGAACAACGCCTGTCGTAATCTGCAAGAAAAATGCATTAGCGGCATTACAGTGAACAAAGAGATCTGTGAAGCGTTTGTATTTAACTCCATCGGTATCGTCACTTACCTGAACCCATTCATTGGTCACCATAATGGTGATATCGTCGGTAAGATTTGCGCAGAAACAGGTAAGAGCGTACGTGAAGTTGTTCTTGAACGTGGTTTACTAACAGAAGCTGAGCTGGATGATATTTTCTCTGTTGAGAACTTAAAACACCCTGCTTATAAAGCAAAACGTTTTGATGACTAAAAATTTATGTTTATCATAAATAATACTTAAAAATAAAGGCACGCCTCTCACCAGAAAGCGTGCCTTTTTTGATTCATACACACACAAAAAATTAACATAACAGTTTCATAATTTTAATTTTCATTTTGTCGAGGAGTAAACACTATGTTAGCCGTAGAATTTATTATTGTTCTGCTGGCCATCTTTTTGGGGGCCCGTTTAGGTGGGATAGGTATCGGCTTTGCCGGTGGCCTTGGGGTACTGGTACTCGCTGCAATTGGCGTGAAACCGGGTACGATTCCATTTGACGTTATCTCAATCATCATGGCTGTTATCGCCGCTATCTCAGCAATGCAAATTGCAGGGGGTTTAGATTACTTAGTTGCCCAAACAGAAAAATTACTGCGCCGCAACCCAAAATACATCACCATACTTGCCCCAATCGTCACCTATTTTCTGACCCTTTTTGCAGGAACTGGTAATATTTCTTTAGCGACATTACCTGTTATTGCAGAAGTCGCAAAAGAGCAAGGTGTTAAACCCTGTCGTCCACTTTCAACCGCGGTTGTTGCGGCACAGATTGGTATCACTGCATCACCAATTTCAGCCGCAGTGGTTTACATGGCATCAGTCATGGAAAACCCAGCAATGGTTGGCGCAGGAAATACTGTAAGTTACATCACGCTGCTGAGTATTTTATTACCGGCCACCTTCCTCGCTATCATTTTAATGTCATTCATCATTTCTTGGACATTTAATTCCAAGTTGTCTGATGACCCTATTTATCAAAAACGTTTAGCAGAAGGATTAGTCGAATTACGTGGAAGCCAAGTAAAAGAAATCAAAGCGGGTGCTAAATCTTCCGTCTTGTTATTCTTGTTTGGTGTTATCGGCGTTGTTTGTTATGCCATCATCAATAGCCCTAGCCTTGGTATTGTTGAAACACCATTAATGAACACCACTAACGCAATTTTAATTATCATGCTAACAGTGGCAACATTAATTACTGTACTATGCCGTGTAAACACCGATGCAATCTTGAATTCAAGTACCTTTAAAGCAGGTATGAGTGCATGTATTTGTATCTTAGGTGTGGCGTGGTTAGGTGATACTTTCGTACAACACAACATTGACTGGATCAAAGCAACTGCAGGTGACTTAATCCACGAACATTCATGGATGTTAGCGGTAATTTTCTTCTTCTGCTCTGCACTACTTTATTCACAAGCTGCAACAGCAAAAGCACTGATGCCAATGGCATTAGCCTTGAATGTAAGCCCATTAACCGCTATTGCGTCATTCTCTGCGGTATCTGGTTTATTCATTCTACCAACTTACCCAACACTGGTTGCTGCGGTACAAATGGATGACACAGGGACAACACGCATTGGCCGTTTCGTCTTTAACCACCCATTCTTCATCCCAGGCACTATTGGTGTTGCATTAGCCGTTTCATTCGGCTTCCTGTTTGGTGGTATGATCCTGTAGTTTTACTAATCATAATTAAATACACTTAAAACCCGTTGCGATTTGCGCGGGTTTTTTATATCTATACACAACAGTATGTTATTCTCTCTTATCAAAATAAAGTTACATACGTGACTATAAAAATAATAGGTCTCTTATAGATTATCTATTATTTTTATTTAATATGTATAAAAACAATACCAATATACATATTTAAAGTGCATTACCCTCTTATTTTAGTCGTTAAAATAAAAACTAATTATAATAATTTTACTGGCGTTACATTTATATTAATACTCTCAATATAAGTGTAACAAACAATGACTATTTACATAAAATGATAAATAAAAAAGACATTTTTACGCTAACTTAGCCACAAAATTAAATGCCAAAAATAAAGAAAAAACAACAATAAATTGAAGGTTAACTCCAAATTAATCAAAGATTACAAAACTAAATACCAACAAACCCATATCCTACACTCACCTACCGTGTATTGAATATAGAAACAACCTATTGAATCATTAAAACCAATTCGCCATAAATATTGGTAATAACTAATTAATCCTAGTTAAATAGACCGCGGAACTTATTACGATTACCTTTTATTAACCATCATCGTAATAGACGATAACAAAGAATATTTTTGATAATTAAATAGTGTACTATTTGTATCTATTTATTTGGAGGAGGAATGTTAAACGCTCAACGAAATGAAAATACTAATGTGACTATTTATATTGGAACATATTTAAAGCACCGCAGAAAAGCGGTTGGCTTAACGGGGGCGCAGTTAGCTTCCCGCTTAAATATTAGTCAACAGCAAGTTTCTCGTTATGAAAGAGGAAAAAATTCCATTACTATTCAAGGTCTTTTGGATATTTTACAAGCTCTTGAACTAAGAAAACACGATATAGATGATTTTATGAAAAATATTTTTCAGTTCTATTATATCGATGCTGCACTAGAAGCTAAGTTGATTAACTAATGTTTTAATATAAATTAAAAACAATCAGTCAATATCAGGGGGGTTCTCCCCCTCCTGTTGCCCACTTTTTCAGTTTATTTGCTCTCTTCTAATCGACTAAATCATTCCCCCTCATAAGCCCTAGCCATAACATGTGGGCGACTCACATTCTTAAGGCTGTATTATCTATTTTTCTCAATTGGTTGGGGGTAAAACAAACAGCTATAATTCAGAATTGAACATTGTTATGATGGGAGAAAATCAGACTTTACTGTGATGGAGTTAACAATGCCTATCCAACGTGACACTATTCTAAGTCATGCTTTAAACCAACTTGAAATCCAGGGTTTATCTGCATCCACAGAAAATTTACTGCATGAAATTGAATCTGATTTCTCTACTATACGCCAATTTTGGCCCGACGATGAAGCGCTTGTTTATGATTGCCTACGCTATCATGGTCAGCAAATTGAAGTGTGGCAGCGCCAAACACTCCTAGATGAATCATTAAACCCTCAGCAGAAGCTTATGGCCCGTTACCAGCAGTTATCCGAGAAAGTCCGTGAAGGGCGTTTCCCTGGCTGCTTGTTCATCTCTGCTTGTAATTATTACCCTGAATCAGAGCACCCTATTCACCAACTTAGCCGTCTGCAAAAAGAGAATTCCTTTAAATTTACCAAAGATTTGTTAGATGAGCTTGATATAGAGGACTCTGAGCTGGTTGCCAACCAAATGGAATTAGTACTAGAGGGTTGCTTGAACCGCTTGTTAGTTCAGCGAGATATTCAAGATGTTGAAATTGCTCAGCACTTATCCGAAGACATTTTAGCCATTGCTTTATGTCGTAAAAAAGGCGCCTTAAGTTAAAAAACCAACAACCGTTTATTAAACACACATCTTTTGCTGAAAAAGAAAACACTCAGTCGAAAAATATGTTTTTTTTATAAAAACTCATTGACGTAAACGGCTTAATACGGTTTAATGCGCCCCGTTGCCCGGATAGCTCAGTCGGTAGAGCAGGGGATTGAAAATCCCCGTGTCCTTGGTTCGATTCCGAGTCCGGGCACCACCTTATTATTAACAGACGTCAATAGACGTCTGTTTTCGTTTGTAGTGCCTGCTAAAATCGACACTCTCCCAAAATTTCAACTCCACAGAATTCTATTCGACTCTATCCCCCCCATAGTACGAGTACAATCGCGGGTACATATTAGTTCGATAGAATCTTGTACCCACTTTACCTCTCAGGAAGCTTGCTATGGCTCTGACTGATGCTAAAATTCGGGTCGAATCCTATAAATGAACCGATGGTGTAGGTTTACATTTATTGGTTCATACTAATGGTTCTAAGTACTGGCGATTGCGCTATCGCCACTTAGGTAAAGAGAAAACCTTAGCATTAGGTTTATATCCTGATGTCTCTTTATCTGAAGCAAGGCTTAAACGCGATGAAGCCAGAAAGCTGATTGCTGACGACATTGATCCCTGTGAGCAAAAACGCGAGACAAAAACAACCTCAGAAACTAATCTCTCCTTTGAAATCATCGCACGGCAATGGCATACCAGTAATAAAAAGTGGTCTGAATCACACAGTGAAAAGGTGTTAAAGAGTTTGCAGTCGCATGTCTTTCCTTATATTGGATTACGCAATATCACCCCCCTCAAAACACCTGATCTACTGATCCCTATCCGTGCAACAGAAAGTAAAGAGATTTATGAGATAGCTGAGCGTTTACAGCAACGTATCGCTGCTGTCATGCGCTATGCCGTGCAATCGGGTATTTGGTTATAATCACCATAAGGGCTTTGACAACAGTACAGCGCCAACACCGTCCAGTTCTTAACCTTGACCGCCTACCTGAACTGATTATCTATATTGATGCTTATAAAGGGCAGCCTGTCACCCGTTTAGCTATGATGTTAAATTTATTAGTGTTTATTCGGCCAAGTGAACTCCGCTATGCTCGTTGGCCTGAGATCGATTTTGACAAAGCATTATCGACTATTCCTGCAGGGCGAAAGCCTATACCCGGTGTTAAGTTCTCACACAGAGGCGCTAAAATGCATACTCCGTATTTAGTTCCCCTTAGCCGCCAAGCAATCACTATTGTGCTTTAATAAATGTGGACACTTTGATAAAGAAATGTGTACCCCCTGTCGATATGAAACAAAAATCACTGGCTGGATGCTGGAGCATCATCTTGATAACCAACTCACACGGCTTATTCTGAAAAGAAAGGCGCTTATGGATGGGTTAGTTATACGTTGCTCAACGTCCTGCAGCAGCTATCAGTTATATTATCACCAACCATTTGTTGACCCGCACACAGCAACAATAGATGTGCGTTTTCTATATCGTACCCACCCCGCAGATGGAACGCGTGATTGAGCTGCTGTTCAATAGTGTGAAAACGCCATCGTTAACCGTCAGAACATCCTGCTGGAAGCGCGGCATCGTTATGTTTTCTGATTTGATACATAGATCAATTTAATCTAAAATATCTTTGTATCTGTCCCAATATGGTAACTCTACTTCAACTTTTTTATTGTTTATTGGGATTACCATTTTTCGTACACCATGCATTAAACTAGTTTTTATTGACAGATGAATCTTGGCCACCACCTCATTATCTATATGTATAAACCGCGGATAACAACATCAAAAAATTGCTACCACATTGCAAACCATGAATATAACATAATCATTTTGAATACCCTTTGCATATCACAAAAATAATCACAAACCATATTTAAAAAATAATTTTAATTTAAAATAATCTTATTATTTTCTTATCATTAAGTAGAATTTCAACAAAGCCGCCTTTTCCTCGTGTTATCCTTTCTTTTACTTCCTTTAGGATTTCATCTATTATATACTTCTCATTCTGATACGTATACTCCATAGGCATATTTACTATAAGTATTCTTTTATCTCCATATTCCTTTTCATGCTTTAAGTTTATTGCCCTTACAATTTTGTCAGGAAACATATCAAATTCCTTTTTCAAATCGTGCATATTTTTTACTGGCAAATATCCTTCAGGTGTGACTCTTTTTCTTATTGATAAGTAATGATGGTCATGTGCAGGCACAGCAGATGTTATTTCTAATATAATAGCAAATTTATCGTTAAATATTTTCGCGTCAAAATTATCTTTTTTAATACCTAACTGAATATATAAATTCTTAGGAATGTTTTTATATTCGACATATTTTATTATTGGAAGGCACTCCTCTCTCAGTGTTTTATTTCCTTCATACTTACTCGAAAAAAAGCCATCATCAGCATACATATACTCATAATACTCAGAAAAACTGGTAATACTCATATAATCATTAATTATTTTTTTAAATTCAGATAGTTTCATTATAGTACTGACTATAGAAATATCGAAAGTCTCTTTACTATAAGATTTTTCTCTTGGTGGATGCGTAGGTTCTATATACATGTTATAGGTAAAAACCATATAGCAATAATAGTGTGCCAATAAAGGATGCATGTGATTTTTAAAATTTTTATCATGATTATTGAAAGAGTATAGCTCATCGTCCTCCTTAATAAAAAAACAGTTCATCACATCATTTATGTTACTTTTAATAAAAGAGTTTATATCCATCAAAATATCTTTTTCATTTACTGAAAAACTATATATCCAATAAAAATTCTTAGCTATATTAATATCCTCATACTCCTGAAGGTAAACATCGACATCAAATTCACCTTTCACTTTCAACAAGATATCATTCATTTTCTTATTAAATTTTTTATAGTTATTCCATCCTAAAGTCGTATACGGCACTCCTTGAGAAAAATTAATAAATGTATGTGATTGTGTACTTTCCATATTTTCAAAAGTATTGATATCAATCATATTACCCTCTATAGAATTTAACTAGCCATAATTGTAAACATTCCAAAAAAATAACATTCATTTCTAAATGGTACTGAAAAAAATACTCCAAAATTAAAAACTTCCAATCAAATCCCCAACGTCACCATCAACATCATCGCATCTATCGGCGAAGGTTCAAACCCACCCGTAGATAAAATTCCCGTGCGTCATCAAACAACACATAAGCCAGCATCCCGCAAATGCCGATAGCATCAGCAATCTGAATCACACTTAGCCCAGCGTCACATACCAGAGCACTGCCAGCACTTTTGAATAATCGAAACTAACTAAAGTTCGTGATGCTCCAGTGACCTGATTTTTCATCGCCCGTAGTTTTAGCCAGTTGTCCATAGACTCCACGCTGCAACAGAATAAAGATAGTACATGTTCGGTGAGCTTACATGCGATTAATCAAAGCACTGCCGAATAATTTGAATAATAACTTGAAATATCCTCTATCAACCTAGTCATCTTTACAACTATCCGTAAGGATGACTATTATCATATTATTTTTAAACACAAATAAGCTAAATGAAAAAGCATATATAACAACAACCTCCCCACTCCACTATCGCTAATAAAACACCTTATGATCAAGATTAAAAATAAATTTAAACTACTCACCCTTATTTTTTGATTGAAAACATAATCTCTCTTAGCCTATTTTACTCTTCATATTTTAAAATATAGAATGACAATAATTAAATTAGTTAACACTTTACTCTGAGGCTATTGAGCTAACTTAACATATTACGTATAAATAAAAACCGTTTACTTTTTTAAAGACACCTTTAAACACTGCAAGCAAAAAAATCGGGGGAAATTTTTATCACTGCCCAGCATAATATTAAGTTCCCCCAATTCAACAAACTCTTTCTAAGGCATATAACTCCTCGTGAGAAAACGGTTACACTCACTGATTTAATCATCTCATCATCGGTTGTGTTACTCATAACGAGCTACCTTTAAATAGAAGAAGGCTGCACAATGGCAGCCCTGAATTATTACATTCAATCCTCAAGCAAACCCACCGTTGACTCGAATTACCTGTGAGTTAATCCAGCCACCTTCTTCGCTAACTAACATAGAAACAACATTAGCAATTTCTTCAGGTGTGCCAATTCGCTCTAATGGGCTTAATTTCGCAATTGTGTTAACCTGTTCAGCACTTTTCCCCTGATAGAATAACGCAGTCCCTGTCGGTCCTGGTGCAACAGCATTAACGGTTATATTTCGACCTCTTAGCTCATTTGCTAATACAGGAATTAACCCTTCGACACCAGCCTTAGAAGCAATGTAGGGGCCGTATGTGGGAAATGATTTTGCGATAACACTCGTCGTTAAAGCAATAATTCGTCCACCATCGATAACATTTTCAGCGGCATTGGCTAGGACAATAAAAGCCCCTCGAAGATTGGTGTTAATCACTTTATCAAAATCAGCCAATCCAGCGGGCGCTATTTTAGCTAATGGCATAATTCCCGCACTATGAACGACAACATCAATTTTTCCGATTAGGTACTTTGCCTCACTAAACAAACGAGCCACATCATATTCATTAGCCACATCAGCTTGAATTGTAATGGCATGCCCTCCCCTAGCTTTTATTGACCTTACCGTCTCTTCAGCGCTAGTCTTATTTCCAGAATAATGAATAATAACAATAAAACCATCATCAGATAATCTTTTCGCAATAGCACAACCAATACCACTGGATGCTCCCGTAACTAAAGCCAATTTACTACGTGTAGTACTCATTATAACGACCTCATCATAAGAAAAATGAGTTTACACTTTAGCAATGACATGGACTCTACAGTATTAAATTTGTGCTCCCTCCAAATTAACTACCATTTCTTCAATTAAATTGATCGACTTAAAAAATCACGTCCAACTTTACAGTTAGATTGCTGTCCTCATTCTGGTCTGGGCTTTCGACTACGATTTCAAGGTTATTATTTTAATAATAAACGAGCTTATCGCGTTTATTGCCGATTAGGATTAAACCTGAAACGGCGAGTTAAAAAAGTGCTTCCAAAACGTGAAAAAAGGTCATTAATGATTGAAAAAGTCCCGAATATTCAATGGGAATTGA
Organism: Providencia sp. 2024EL-00732; assembly: GCF_044006275.1. Classification (NCBI taxonomy): domain Bacteria; kingdom Pseudomonadati; phylum Pseudomonadota; class Gammaproteobacteria; order Enterobacterales; family Morganellaceae; genus Providencia; species Providencia sp. 2024EL-00732. Next base: position 154,718 of record NZ_JBIPDG010000002.1, read on the forward strand.
ATTTTATGCACGACAGTTTATATTTCGGCAAGCGCGTCATCCCCCTCAATATTATTGATGAAGGAACGCCTGAATGCTTGGCGATTGAGGTTGATACGTCATTACTACTCGACCGTATCATCATGATGCTGGCCGTTTAAAAACCGGAAGAGAGTTGTCGAAACAAATTCGAGTCGATAATGGTCTTGAATTAATCTCAGTTAATCTATTGAATTATTGTGAATAATAACCAAGTTATACTGTACCATATTCAACTAGGTAAACTGCAAAAATGGCTTTATTGAACGTTTTAATGATTCATTCAGTCGTAAGTTTTTAAATACGTATTTATTTGAATCGTTGAGCCAAATTAGATAATTAGCGTAGTATTAGCAGCAAGATTATAACAAAAACCGAACGCACAAAGTTTACATCACCTCCCACCAGAGGTCTATCGTAAACAGTTAGAAAACTCTAATTTGGTGTTTCTCAATTGATGAGAATTGGACATCAATATATCAATCATTCAACACGTTAGAAATAAAATGCGAGGTAACATTAACGGACACTGTTGCAAATAATAGAGAAGAGATTGAGTTTTTCCACTTTAAAGGATAATGCCGATATGTTCATACAATGAGCCTCAGCAATGATTTGACATGCCAACTAATTAAACTTTACAGCAATACTCTTACTCGTCCTTGAGTAAAATTGCCCAATTTTAATTATTCTAAATCAACCTATAACCTATTGACTATCATATTAAATGATTTTTTTATTTTTGAAGTTTTCATGAAATATTCATAATAATAATAACTGAATTTTCATAATTACCCGCTTCAACAGTTTCGGTATTTCCTTTTATTTCAGCGCTCATATTAATATTTATACCACTCTCCGACACTATTAATTTTGGTGATGACTGATTGTCAATTAATGTTGTAACATTAAAAGGACCAACTTTTACTATTCCATTATTTACCATCTGAAATGAAAGTGTTGTAGCCGCGGAACATTGAGCATAAATATTATCACTTCCTTTTTTTCCGATAAAATCATTAGTAGTAACATCACTAATTATTATTTCTTTAGGGACAATAACATCACAATTTACATCAGGAACATTGGGGTTGATTGCTAAAGGAGAATAACTGTGCCATGAAGCAGCACATGTATTTGTATATTTAGCTTCACCACAAGCAATAATTCGTGCTATTGGTTTAATAGACGCTGAAGTTGTAAAACCTCGAAAAGAATGTAATACATCTCCTCCTCCAAAATAAGACCATTCCCTTGGAGCGAGAGTTGTTCCACTCACTAGCAATGGGATATACCCCGATATCTCTGGCACTACAATAGATAATTGGGAAATAGAAGGGGAGCTTGGCATCAAGTCACGACAAGCACCATTAACTTCGATCCAGCCTGAATCATTAACAGCCCATTGAGGTGAGTTAAACCTCATGGTTTCATGTAAATCACTACCAGAAAAACCTGTACTTCCCGTAATAGTGGCTACTGATGTTAAATAGCACTTACTACCGCCAGTGTTTCCTATAGGTTGTGTTCCTCTATCTAGATTAAATTGAATAACTCCGCCAGAAAACCTAAATTGACCAAATTTTACACCGACACGACAATAACTACCGTTGGACCCAGAAGAAGGGCAACCTGTTGAATCTAAATTATAAGAATTATACGTTTCACTTGATAAAGCACCAACTTGATAAGTAGAGCCTGTCCCAACCCAATTAATTTCATTGGTTATAATTGGCATTGGTAACGAACCAGTTTCTGTATTAGTTCCATATATCCATTGTACAGCATTTGCTTGTAATGAAAAAAATATAAAAAATGAGCTTAAAAAACAAAAAAATATCTTCATAAAAACCTCGAAGTGATAAGACACCTAAATATTATTGGTACTCTACTTTTATTATCCCGCTTGAATCAAAAGGACCCAACTTTATTTCCTCCCCATCATTCAATACAGGAATTACGCTGAGTGAGGGCTTTTTAGAGTACATAAAGTTACGAGGCTGATTAGGTAATAATAATGTATTATCCGCTAGTATTTTTAAACCTAAATTAGGGTTTGATGTCCCTACTAAAGTAGTATCAAAATCTGAGCTACTACTTTCAAATATTAATTTCAAACTCGGATTACTTGAGGACTTATCACCACAATCTAAATTATAATTAATATTTCTAGCATAGCGTTCACTCGTAAATCCATTGAGATTCATTTCACCAAAATTAATTTCAATAGGAAGGTTAGGCCCTAAATCACCATAAACATCACAGCTTTTTTGAATAACATCAATTTTAATATTAACCGAAAATACTTCAGCTAAGCCAATTGAACTATACAATAACAAGATCGCAGAAAAAACAAAGCTCATCAGATGATGAAATACTTTATTGCCTCTTATATAAATTATCATAGTTTTACCTTTCTGTATTAATCATACAGCATTTCAAAGGCAATCAATGCTGAGAAAGCACCGGGAATTAGTGGGCCAGAAGTTCTGACAGCAGTGACGTAATAAGTTAAACGGTTTTGCCCAGAAGCAATTAACATAGGATTGCTATCTTTTCCAATAGGTAACACTTGGCCTGCAACATTCATCACCTTTAACCCTAAACCTTGAGCACCATTAATACGAATAATATCAGTATATTGGGGTTCTGTGGGTGCAATAAATCTCACTTTTACGGCTGGCTGGGTGGTGCTCCAAACGGTATCGCCAGTTTGGCTATTTTGTAATTCAGTTTGAACTTCTAAGCAGTCTAGCAATTCGATTTGAAATGGAACTTGACGCTTCGATTGTTTAGATTGGTTTAAATCTGCAAAAGAAATATTACCAAGCGATATTGATTGATTGCTGGACTCCATGGCTAATCGGCAGGGGTTTTCAGTCAAGGAACCCGAAACATGGATAACGCCATGTTGGCCATCCACTTCCCAACCATCAGTCGGCCTAAATATATGGTGACTATTATCTGCAATTGCAGGTAATACTGCCGCTAAGTAAAACAAGCTTGCTATACATCCTTGATGAAGTCGATGATGTGCTCTTGAGGTCATGAATGCGTCTCCATTTAGCTTAAAATTGACTTATTATTTTGTTAGTGAATCTTGTGCAACAGAGCAAACTGTATTTTGACAGCTAAAGGTTAATTGTGGGCGCCCACCATAGTCATTGATATAAGTAATTACGGGGGTATTACCTAATTGGCTATTTGTCATGCCAATATTTTCCTCGCCAAATGGTGCAACCATGATAGGGTTAAAGGCTTTAGCATCAGTAGTTGCATTAGCACCAGCATTAATAATAGTCACATAATAAGGGGTTGGGTTTTTAATAAAAATGGTATCCCTCTTTTTTTCAAGTTGTAATTTTTCTTGCCATGGCGTACCATTTTTTTGTGGTGTAATAGTTTCTGGGCGATAAAATAATTTTATTTTTGTTTGTAATGCGATTTGTAATGTATTTGGTTTATCACTTTTAGGTGGTATTTCTCGCATATTAAAGTAAAACAAAGATTCCCTATCTTGTGGCAAATTTTTTATTGCCGGTAGAGATTCTATTTTCATTTGGCTTGATTTCCCTGGTTCTAATCGTTGAACAGGGGGTAATACAATTAGTGGTGATGTTATTTTTTTACTTTCTTCATTTTCAATCCAGCCTTGTGCAAGATAAGGCAGTTGCTTATTATTATTAGTAATATTTAAAGAGATAGATTTATTTTCGCCATCAAAGATGATCCTTGTTCTATCTAATGATACAGCAGCCTCTGCTATTTGAATCAGTCCCAGTAATCCTAAAAGACTACTGATTAGTGTGTATTTGATTTTCATTTAGTTATTACCTTTACTCTTTACTTATTTAAATAAAATGTTTTTTGTTTAAAATGATGAGTGAATTAGTCACTCATCATTTTTCGTATTCTTAATTGTCGGGCTACAAGGTAGCAGTAAATTATCGAGTACTTCTCTATTGTTTAATTCCATAGGAAAAGTAATTTTGCACGACATATTTTTCCCCCACGTTATATTCATGGTTTCTGAAGGATGAACACCACTGATATAAGTGTTACCTGCATCTCCTACAATTGCGACATTTTGCTTTTTATGGTTAGTTACCTGTGCACCTAATGGTGGGTGAGTACCATCATTTAACGTTATTATAGTCATTACTTTTTGGCCTGAAATTATCGAGAACGGACGGTAGCCAACCGCACCTTCCGTTAAGGTTGCTTGAACTACTGACTGCTGCGCATCAATATCATCCGGTAATTTATTTAAATCTATTTGCGCTTTGCTGCGATAGTAACTACTAACATCTGAGATCACTGCTTTCCCAAATCGATTTGATGTTACTGGAGAGCCAACACCCCTAATTGGTATATTTGGAACTCCATCTGTATCAAGCAGTAAACGAGCACCACCTAAATTACTTACGCGATGAGCAGCTGCACCTTCCGTTGTTAACGTAAAACCACCGGAAGAGGATAAGCCAAACGCACTGTATTGGTTATTTGAGTGGCTCGCATTTACTGACCAACGTGCAATATCTCCTTGATGAGAAACAAAGGCGCTCGCTGAACCACCTTTACGATTTGCGCCTGCACTTATTTGATAGTTTGTTCTATCGTCTAATCGGTCATAATATGAAACTCGATTTACAGTATCATAACGGTTTGTATTCATTGAATAACCAACGTTCGCACCATTACTTAATGGGAAAGACAATGACACATAAGCACTGTCATCTTTAACGCCATTATAAAAATTACGATTTGCCGATAAACTAACACTCACATTTTTTATTGAACCAATATCCATATATTTAGACAGCATTAAACTGTAGTAGTCATTATCCGGTCTATCCCAATAAGTCTGATGGTTATAATTTAAATATAGTGATAGCCCTAAATCTTGGAAATTCTTATTCATTGATATGGTATAGAGCTCTTTACTACCGTAATAACGCTCACCAGTTTTTTTAGCGTTAAGAAAGTCACTCATGCTCATATAATTTCGTTCAGAAAATCGATAACCTGCAAATTGTATTTGGCTATCGAATTCTTCAAATCGCTTAGAATAGTTAATTCGATATGAGCCACCACTTAATGTACTTTCGCCGGGTAAGCGGGCAATAGAGTGTGTGACATCAAATGAAAGCGCACCAAAAGCAAGTAAATCACGACCAAGCCCAATGGATAATGCATTATAGTTTTGGCTATTTAAGCTGCCACCAATTAAAGACCAGCCATTGTTAACACCCCAAGAAAATTCCCCAGCGATAAAATTCTCGCCTTCACTCTGACGATCTGTATTCGTCGGCTGACCTAAAGCAAATTTATATTGAATTTGTCCCGGTCTTGTTAAATAAGGTAAATTTGCGGTATCAACTTGAAATTCTTGGACGGAGCCATCTTGTTCTTTAACAGTAATATCTAGAGTTCCACTAATCGCATCACTTAAATCTTGAATACGAAAAGGACCAGGTGCAACTTGGGTCTCATAGAGTACACGCCCTTGTTGCTTCACGATAACGGTAGCATTAGTTTTTGCGATCCCTGTAATTTCGGGAGCGTAGCCCCGTAAATTTGGCGGCATCATACTCAATTCTGATTGAATACTGGCACCGATAAAGCGGAATCCATCAAAAATATTTGAGGTTAAATAATCCTCACCCAGCACTAATTTTGCCTTTAATGTTGATAAGGCTCTATAGGCATAGAAACGGTTCCACGTGAAGTCAGTTTGACTACTATCTTGGTTGCCCGTTGTATGGCTATAATGGCTTTGCCAATCAGCTCTAAACCGCCAAGCTCCTAAGTTTATACCGGCTACCCCATTACTATTTAATGAAGATGAATCAGGTCCATCATTATAGGAATGGGTGGTATTGGCATTGATATTATAATCAATGAGTAATGCTGAAATACCATTATCCCAACGAGAGGGTGGATCCCAATTGGGTGATGTATATTCCATATAAGCCTGAGGAATATTGATATAGAGTGACGAGGTTGCTAAATCACCTCGTATTAATAATCCAGGTAAGCTTTCTTGATTAAGACATTGGCCTTCATGCCACCATGTTAGTTTATTTAATGACTCTGAAGTTAGCCCTAGTTTATTGACCAGTTCTGGTGATAAACAAGCTTCGCTGCCTTTTGGATCATTTTTTGAGGTGTAATAAGGCACCTTAATTTCAGATATTTGTTCGCTATTAACCTTGAGTGTAAAGTTATAGACACCAGGCATAACATAGCCAGCACGAGAAAACTGGTTTAAGTCAATATTATTTTTGTCTTCTAAATCTAAAACGTCAGTATTAAATTCAATATGATCAGTCGCACTGGCTGCAGGTAAAATACCGATGAGTGTTAACCCAATGATAATACTCAACCATTTTAGTTGCGGGGTATAAATAGATAACGAAGACATAAAAAACATTCCTAAAGGCAATTAATTATTATTAGTAGTAATCAAGTTTGAAACGAATTGATGTTTGATATTTGCCTACACGCAATGGTGTTCGATCTGAAACAAGCCTTAACTGGTAACCCAAAATATGTTTTCCAGCCTGAATATTTTGTTGGGCAAGTTTTTTTCCTGGCAAAATAGCTATTCCATTTGCATCGACTAATGAAAGTGCAACACCGCGTGCTGTTCCTGATGTAGCAAACCAATCTCCATTAGCTAAACCATCAAAAGATATTTCAAATGTTTTCCAAGGTTCACCGGTATAAGAGGTTAACTTGCAACCAATTAAAGTAATAAAAAAAGGTTGTTCCTGACCTTGGCCTTGATTTCGTAATAATGAAATAGGTAAAGTACCCATATCAATAGATTGCTCATAAGATCCTGTATCAATAGCACACGCAGTATCCATAATGCTACCTTGCATAGTTAAATACATTGAATCTTTTGAATAAATATATTTAGAGTAGGGTACTAATAAAAAAATTAATAAAAGAAAGTTAATTCCTTTTTTCTTTATTTTCATATTTTGGTCATCATAATATGCACTACAAGTATTACTAACTTGCAGTGCAATAGCATATTAATAATACTTATTAGTTATAAGCTAATGTAAAGTTAGTTACTGCTTGGAATTTACCTGGGGTTACAGGAATAGATTCGTCATTAGCATCAAGCAATTCAAGACCAATTAATGATGCTTGGAATTTTAATGTATTATTTCCTTCAACATAATTTTGTTTAGCCGCAGAGTTAACCTTAATTTGAGAACCAGATGCATTCATAATTTTTACAGCTGCGCCGGTGGCATCACCGGTAATTTGAAGAAAGCCAGTACCTGTTCCAGCCTCAGTTCCTTTAAAAGTGACAGAGACTTGGTTATCACCTTTTAAATTACAACCTTCTAATTTAATTTGGAAAGATTGAGCGGATGATTCACCACCATTATCCAAAGTTATATTAGATACTTGACCTAATGGGACTTCTTGGTTTTCTTCACCTGGTGCGATAGAACATGGCGCTTCAATAATTGAACCTAAGAATGTCACTGTTCCACTTCCCGCATCTACTGCTAAAGCTGATGCACTCATAATACCTGAAACTAAAGTTGCTAAAATAACCTTTTTCATACATTCCTCATTGAGTTAATTTTGGTTGCTATATTTATAGCAATATTAATACAGCGATTAAATAAGTTATTTAATCGTTTAGTTTTATTTTGACAATAGTAAATTTTAATAAAAATAAACTGAATCTAATAAAGATATTTTTTCTTTCAAAACTAAAGCGTCATTTGAATCACTACTTCTTATTTCAGTCATTAATAACCTTAATAATCTTTCAAAAGACACATCAAGAACTGTTAATATTCTAAATAATGTATCTACACTTAACCTATTAACACCTCTTTCGTAACGTGACATCTGCTGTTGTGAAATATTCAGTTGTTTAGCTAATTCAACCCCTGAAATACCACTCTCTTTTCTTAGATTTCTTATTACTAATCCGCAATAAAAAGACAGTAGATTATTTTGGGTGTTATCCCCAATCATTTTATATTCCTATAAGATAGTAAGATATATATAACTAAAAGTTTTATATATAAATTTAATAATATTTTTTATTTCTAAGCTTACCTGCTCAATTGCCGACAATTATAAAGAGTGAAACTTTAAAATCAAATAACTAGAGTTGCCGATTTAAAGAGTATTCACTATTTTTACAATATTTACACACCATAATTAATTCAATAAAATTATGTAGATAGTAAAATTTGAGAATTATCTAAAAATTTAGACCATTCAACAATTGATGCATGCCTGTAGTTTTTAAAACTTGATTTACTTCAAAAAAAAGTTTTTTAAACTTTAATTAATAAATTTTAATAAATTCATTCAAATTGTAACAAATATCAGTACTAAAACGATGACTTTTACTCTTTTAAGGTGTTTTTTGATGAGGTGAGTGATCTTTGCTAAGTATAAATTATTATAAATCAGGTGCATAAACCACACCCTTATTTAGAGTTAAATCTATACAAAACAAGTTTAGAATGATGATTTCTAAATATACCATTATAAATAAAAAGAGGAACTTGGCTTTTTGATTCTGTCGCGTTAAAAACAAATAGCGTAATCTAGTCGTAGTTTTTTCAGAGTGAATCCATCGGGCACTGTTGCAAAATTTTGTAAGTAAATATTTCGAGACCTAAACTAACCTATTGATAAAGGTAATTATAGAACATAGGCATAACTAACAATATGAACAGCAGGGGAATATCATGAGAGACACACGGTTGTTCCACTATGTGCATTTAAACAATTTAGCATTAAACCTACTTAGTGGTGCCGCAATGGCGACGGGTTTAGTTGAAGTCAATAACTAGAATGTGGACGACATGTCAAAAATGCCTTAGCAGAAAGTATTTGTCGACTTGTGATGCCTTCCGCAAATCAAAGTATCAATTTAGAAACTATTACAAAAGAAATAATGCAACAAGTTAGTCAAACAGGAGTACCTATTGCTATAGAGTTACACTTAAAAGATTGTCTGAGTAGTGAAAGTCAAGAGCACAACAAGCTGGGTAAATACCTCTCTTTTAGCTATTCTGTCTAACTTAAAGGTGCCTATCAAGTAGGTGGCTATTCACCTATCCCGCCCTTAATACTTATCCAACGCTTTACCTAAGTTTGGGTCATATTTGCCATTAAAACCTATTTAGAACAGAATAATGGCTAGTATCATCTTATAAGTTAGGTTAACAAACACTCATCGTAATTGAGACCATAACCATGAACAATGCGCCATCTTTTCGAGACATCATTTATAGCCTCATAGGAAGCATTCCTAAAGGTAGGGTCGTGACTTACGGAACGCTGGCGAAAATGGCGGGTTACCCAGCCCATGTACGCCAAGTTTGCCAAGCAATTCGAACCATTCCGGCGGGCAGTACTTTACCTTGCCACCGTATCATTAATGGTCAGGGGAAATTATCCGTTAAGGGCGAGTGCTATCTGCGCCATAAACAAGCACTGATAGATGAAGGTATTATTTTTGGTTTGAACGATAAGATAAAATTGAAAGACTATTTATGGGAAGGGCTTGATTAATTCCTAAATAAAAACCTACACGCTGAAATTCACATCCTCCTCACCATAAACTGACTGAACTGGCTAAGCCAAACGCGTATTGTAGCCTATCGCTTAAAAGTAAAAAGGTATAACCCTCTTTAAGACAGGTTATACCTAATAAAAAAACTAACTACCCGGAGTAAAATAAATTGGGGAGCCCGGTCCGACTGGAATACCTAATACAAATACCCAGACAATGAAGAATATTGACCATCCGATAAAAAAGATAATAGAGTATGGCAACATCATTGAAACCAATGTCCCTATACCTGCATCCTTTTTATATTTCACGACAATCGCCATAATCAACCCAAAATAGCTCATCATTGGGGTGATAATATTAGTGACTGAGTCCCCAATACGATATGCCGCTTGGATAGTTTCTGGCGCATAACCCGCCAACATCAACATCGGTACGAAGATAGGCGCAGTAACAGCCCATTGAGCGGATGCAGAGCCAATCATTAAGTTAATAAATGCACAGATAAGAATAAAGCCAATAAATAGAACACCACCGTGAAGGTCGATACTATTTAAGAAGTTAGCACCTTTAACCGCAATAACTTGCCCAATGTTTGTCCAGCCAAAGAAAGCGACGAATTGTGCTGCAAAGAAAATAATAACAAGGTATAAACCAAGTGTACTCATTGCCCCTGCCATTGCGTCAACAATATCCTTATCTGAGCGCATGGTTTTGGCAATATAGCCGTACACAATCCCTGGAACCGCGAAAAAAACAAAGATAAAGACCACAATTCCTTTCAAGAAAGGAGAGTTACTAACTAACCCAGTATCTTGGTTACGTAATATTCCGTTTTCTGGTACTACCATTAACGCCAGAATCGCCGCCAATCCCCAAAAAGTCACAGAGGCCCAAAATAATGCTTTTTTCTCTAGTGGGGTGACATTTGCCGAAGCATAGAGGCTATTTTCATCCTCATCAACCGCACCACCGGTATAGGGACCGAGTTGCGGCTCAACAATTTTTTCAGTGATCAAATAACCTAAAATAGTAATTAAAAACGTACTGGCAAACATAAAGTACCAGTTTGCTTCTGCACCCACGATATACGTTGGGTCAATGATTTGTGCAGCCTGCTGAGTGATACCAGAAAGTAACGGGTCAACTGTACCCAATAATAAGTTTGCTGAATAGCCGCCTGAAACCCCAGCAAATGCAGCAGCAAGACCCGCTAAAGGGTGACGACCTAATGAATGGAAAATAATGGCAGCCAGTGGAATAAGAACCACATAGCCCAACTCTGCAGCGGTGTTTGACATGATCCCGGCAAACACAATCGCCATAGTGGTTAATTTTCGTGGAGCTTTGGTCACAACTAAGCGCATAGCGGCAGATAGTAAGCCTGCCCTTTCTGCAATCCCAACCCCTAATAGTGCGACAAGCACCGTCCCTAATGGTGCAAACCCTGTAAAGTTTGTGACAACATTGGCAATAATTTTTCGGATCCCTTCGGCATCCAATAGACTCACAATGTGAATGATACCATCTTCCGCGCGCCCTTTTGCGCCTTCTGGACGAGGATCAACCACACTGACACCAAAGTACTGACCAATTGCTGAAGAAACTAATAAAATGGCAATCAAAATAATAAATAAAATAACGGGATGTGGTAAAGCATTACCTAACCACTCTACCGTTCGCAAAAAACGGCTTCCCTCTTGCTTTTTTTGTTCCATATTTTCTCCTTATAAACAAGAAAAACGGACATTACACAATGTTTTTCTTTTTTGCTATTTACAAATAGATAATTGCAAATCAACAAAATTTATACAAATTAGACATAAGATTCATAAAAATCAGGAGTGCAATCACTTAATCAGCTATTAAAACTATTAATTTAATTAAACTAGAGATATAACACCAAAGAAAGCCTCGTAAATTAATTTCTATAAATGTGCTCAACATAACAATTTACACATTATTAATAACCATTTTTCATCATTTATCACTAAATATATATCAATTTTTAGCAGTTTTATTTTATATAAATAGTTAAACCTCCATTTATCAATGCTCGATAAAACCTTACTGATTATTCGTAATAACAACGCTAATGAAGCATAATATACCAGCCTTCATTCAGCGAATATGAAAGGCTATAATGGTATAAAATCAATTTTCGGGGTCACTATTATGTCAGTTATCGATCTTTGGGCTGAACGCCATATTCAAGAAGCGTTAAACAAAGGTGAACTATCGAGTTTAAAGGGAGAAGGTCAGCCGTTGCAGCTTGAAGATGATAGTTTGGTTCCACCAGAGCTTAAGGCTGGGTATCGGCTCTTGAAAAATTCGGGGTATTTACCCCCAGAATTACAGCAAAGAAAAGATGCTCTGACATTAAGTAATATGTTGCAAAGTCTTTCAACCGACGACCCCAATTATTCAAGCATTAGCAAACAACTTGCTTTACTTGAATTAAAACTTAGACAAGCCAATGTAAATACTGACTTCTTGCATGGTAATTACTCAAACTCTATTTCTGAGAAAATAACCAATAATTCAGAAACAAAGTAACTTTACGTAAATAGATTAGTAAATAGCCACTAGCCTTTTATCTTCTTAATATCTTTTCTATTTATAGCTTCTGCATACTGTATTAAGAAAGCTCTGCAATAGTCATATTAAGACTATTTCCCACTGTTTTTATATAAACATATAAGTATTATCAATCCCTATTTTATATTATATATCAACAAGGAATGGGAAATGGAACAAAAACAATACTCTAATAAATGGCAAAAACGTTTCGACTTTTTTGAAAAGTATGGCTCACCGAGTACACCTGAATTTAAAACTGCATTAAAAGCAGCGTCCTTTGGCGAGCGCCTTTTAATTAACATGAATTTTTTTGCTTTTTTCTTCGGTATTATTTACTTCCTAATATTAGGGCTTTGGAAGAAAGGTCTGGTGATGCTTGGTATTTCTATAGCGATAGGCCTTGTCTTAAATATTATTGATTTTATGGTAGGTGGAACTATCCCTAATGGTGCTTATACTGGGTTATCGGTAGGTATTTCAGTGATGTGGGCGATGGTTGCTAACTATGCTTACTATATTAAAGAAACTAAAGGGCTAGATGGTTGGAACCCATTCGAAGGGATACGCATGGTATAGCGGCAGAAAAATAAAATGGCGGCTTAAAAGTAGCTAATTTTTATCATCGTGTTGTGATAATTCGATTTCTAAATAGTTAACCTAAGCCGCTGAGTCGTAACCTACCGTAAGTGAAATTTCTGTATACGATATTCATTCGGCGTTTTACCATAAAATTTACGAAATGCATGACTAAATGCGGAATGTGAATCATAGCCGACTGTTAATGCGATTTGTTCTATCGGAATATTTTTTAGCAATAAGCTCCCCGCAGCTTCCATCCGTTTATGTAATAAAAACTGCATCGCCGTTAATTGTGTTTCAGCCTTTATTTTGCGTTGGAGCGTACTTATCGACATACAAAAAGCTGTCGCCATATCTTCACAGCTAATAGGGTGATGTAAGCGTAGTTCAACCCATTGAGAAACTTCATCAATCCATTTATTTTCAGGCTTTAGTTGAGCCAATAATAAGCGGGCAACCGTAAAATTATGTTCAGGTGCTTGCGGGAAACTTTGCAACCAATTCAAAAGACCGACAGCGGCAGGAGTCAAAGTGAACTGCGTCATTTTCTCACTCAATGCCCACTGAGCTGTAGCGGGCATTTCTAATACATAATTTTGATTGCCGACTTGCCCACTAAAAGCGTGATTAACACTTGGCGGGATCACTACCCCATTGCCTGCATTAAGTAAAAAATGTTGGCGATGCATATTGATTTCCATTTGCCCAGATAACGACAAAACGACTTGCCACTGCCCATCATGTTGATGAGAAATGACTTCGTCTGAATATTGGCGAAAATGAAGTTCAGGCAATAGCAAAAGGTCACACTCCTACTGATACAGATGATAGTAGTATAACCTTTTTACTGATAAATGGCAGCGATGGCGCCGACTATGCTAGGCGGCAAGCAAACGAGCCCCTAGGGGCATACAAAAGTATGTAACTAGGGCGAGTGAGCGAAGCCAACAACACGATAATACAAAGAATGACGAGCATTATGCTAAAAGCGCACCATTCGGTAGAGGCAGGTTAAATTCTGCAAGAACAATCGCCCCTGTTTCATCCGGTGCCCCCGTGATTAATACCTCGGATTTAATCCCTGCTATCCGTTTCACCTCAAAATTACAGACACATAGCACCTGCTTACCAATCAAATCTTCTGGTGTATAGTTGACGGTAATTTGTGCGCTGGAACGTTTAATTCCCAACTCGCCTAAATCCACGTCCATTACGTAAGCTGGCTTTTTAGCTTTACTATTCACTTCGGCACGAATAATCGTACCGACTCGCATTTCTACCCGAGTAAAATCATCCCACTCAATAATTTGCATAAATCTATTCCTGAATTAATTCACTTATCTTCTGTAAAGTAACATAGAACGGATTTAGCTTTTTATCGCTAGGCAATCATTTTATGTTGTAGAAGCATCAATAGCTTCGGTTACTTAAAAAAAAGCCCTCACACTAAAATGAAGGCAACGTAATGAGCAAAATAATAATAAAGTTCTGAGAGTAGCAATTAAACTAATGTATTAATTACATAGTGGAGAATGTATTCATAATTATCCCGCCAGAGATAATTAACCCCATCGCAAAGACAGCAGGAAAATCAGGCTTTTGTTTATATAACACCATAGAAACTAACGTTACACCGACAATCCCAAACCCACACCATAATGAGTAAGCGACTCCGACAGGGATATACCCCATTGCGCGAGTCAATGCAAAATAGCATAAGCAATATGCAATAATGACTAATACTGAAGGCCCCAACTTACTAAAGCTGTTGGTCTTTTTAATCATGGATGTGCCTGTTATTTCTGAGCCAATAGAAAGCGCTAACCATAAAAATCCAGTAAACATAATATTCCCCTTAAATTTAAATTAGTGAGCTGCTTTATTTTTTGCTGATAATAATGAAGCTTCAGCTTTAGGCTCTTCGGCTTCTTCATCAGAACCCATTTTGGAAAATAGATTCATAATTACAATACCACTTGCTATTACAGCCATGCCTATCATTGCGGCAGTATCTGGATGCTGACCATAAAATAACATGCCAAGAGTAGAAACCATTAATATCCCTGTTCCTGACCATGTTGCATAAGCTAAACCCACCGGAATATATTTAACAGCGCGAGAAAGTGAATAATAACAAATAACATACAGTACGACGATTAATGCCAATAATAACGATTTTGTCATTCCTTCACTATTATCAAACATTTTTAGCGTTGATGTTGCTGAGGTTTCAGAAATAATAACCGCCAACATCCAAAGCCATGATTTTGCTTTAGGGGACATAGATAATACTCCTACAATAAATAGAAAATTAAGATGATTTTTAATACGCTAAATTTATTTTATTATTTCAATGATTTTAAATAATCAATTGCAGAATCTGTTAATTTATTTTCATTCGCGCAATACCCCCTAGGGTTATTCATTACTTCTTTTAAAGTAATATAGCGACTTGGAGTTTCATTAGTTATTTCAGGTTTTAAATATTTAGAAATATCATGAGTTAGTAACTTTTTTTCAATTTCATTTAATGGAAAAAACTGAATACCTAAGTTAATTGCTTTACTGATATTTTCTTTAATAAGATGATTATAATTTTCATTTTTATTTAAACCTAAGATATGGCTTAATTCACTTTCTGGGCAGCAATGGTATTTCAATGCCAATATAGGAATATTTTGTGATAGTGCGTGTAAAGTTAATTCACTTTCCTCACTAACAAATAAACCACTGGCAATTTCACCGACAACTTTTGCATCAATAAAAGGTAAAAATAAGCAGCTATAGCGGCTTAACTTATTTATTGATAACGTATTTTTGTCTATAACATGTCCTAGCTCAGCCCATTTCTCCATATTCGAAGACTGAAGCATTGATGCGGTGGCATAAAAGGAAAAACAAACAGAATCTAGCTGCGCTAACCTTTGGTAAATAGCTTGCTGATAGCCCTCAACCGGTGATAACACAACCAAAACTTGTCGTTTTAACTGACGTAAAACTTGTTGCACAATTTGCTCGATCAGTTTTTCGTTCATTTTGCCACCGTTCCTTAACCCGCAATAAATACGCTATCGTTATTACGTAAACCCGCAGCATTCGCTTCATCTGTATCAATATGAAATTCAAGAGAAAACCGCTCATCCACTCTCACGATAACCTCATCAAATACTAAGCTACGCTCACCCTCAGTACGGATATTTACCTTTTGCCCATTCACCACATTGAGTGACCTCGCATCCATCACACTCATATGAATATGACGCTGAGCACATATAACTTGCGACTCAAGGTTGACGTGCCCAGCAGGGCCAATCAATAAAGCGTTACCTGAGCCCGTTAAATCTCCTGACTCTCTCACTGGCGCTTTAATACCCAGTGCAAAACAATCCGCTTTGGACACTTCAAGTTGCGTTTTTGGGCGAACAGGCCCTAAGACTCTCACTTTGCTTATCGACCCTTTTGGCCCAACCACCATGACACATTCCTTGGCTGCAAATTGCCCCGGCTGCTTTAAATCTTTGAATGGTGTCAGTTGATATCCTTGACCAAACAACGCTTCAACATCTTGCTGTGACAGGTGAACATGACGATTTGAAATACCGACAGGAATTGCAATGTTCGGTTGTATTCCTTGAGCAAAGCTATTGGTTGAAAGACGGGATAAAATTTTGCCCATCAACTGCTCATTAATCATGATTTTTTACCTTTGCGTAGGTCATTTTTGGTCTCTTTTACACTGGTATCCTCTTTTACTTCAGGCGCAGTATGTTGAGGTTTTGCTTCAACCGTTTCACTTTCTGATGAACTTTGTCCTTTTTCTGTCTTTTCAATGCTTTTTTCTAATTCACCCTTTTTACTTTTCACCGTTAACAATTTAGCCGTCACACTTTCTTCTGGGCGAGCAATCACTAATGAGCCGACAAGCAGTTGGCTATTCGCTATCACGTCAATGCCATGATCAACCGCAGTGCGAACTGCACTAATTTCACCTTGAAAACAAACTGATACCAACCCAGAACCTATTTTCCGATAACCTATAATTTCTACACTAGCGGCTTTACATGCTGCATCTGCGGCTTGTATGGCGGATGTCAGCCCCCGAGTTTCAATCACACCTAAACTTTTCATCTGTCTCTCCTACTTTGTGACTTAGTGACGAACCAGTCGAATATCGAAATCGAATTGCTTAAAGAACGCTTCAAGTTGATCTAACTCTTCAGCACTATAGGTTGGGTCTTGTTTAACCGGGTAAATCATCTCTAACTTGTCGTATTTGCCACGACCCAACTGGTGATAAGGTAAAATATCGATGCGCTTTACATTGCCGCGTTTGGATAATTCCATCGCATAATTAATCGCACCAGTAATGGCATCAAATGAATCGTTGTATCCACGGACTAACGGCATACGAACGACGATGTTAGCGCCAAGTTCCACCAACCTTTCAAGATTACGGCGAACATTTTCATTCCCAATACCGAATAAGTTTTTATGCTGTACCGTATCGATATGTTTAATGTCATACAAAAATAGGTCGACAACTTCAGCTAGCTTTTCATAGTTGGCTAATGAGGTTGTTCCTTGTGTTTCTACGGCGGTGTTGATCATCATTTTTTTACACTCACGCAGTAGGGCAACAGCAAAGTCGGTTTGTAGGCTCATTTCGCCACCACCGATTGTTACACCACCACCGGAAGAGATATAAAAATCATAATCTTGCATAATGATTTCCATCATTTCGGCTACCGTGACATCTTTGCCCATAATGTCTAACGCACCGCCAATACACACTTCTTCGCATTTACGACAACCAATACAGTCAATACTGCGATTGACACGATGAATCTGTTCACCTTGTTCATTAATGGTTTTGTAATGGATACCGGTAGGGCAAACATCGACACACTTCCCACAATTCACACATTTGTCGTGAGAAAACATCACTTGAAACTGGCTACTTAGCCCTTCTGGATTAGCACACCATGGGCAGCGAATATTGCACCCTTTTAAGAAAATCAGCGTTCGAATGCCATCGCCATCATAAATTGAGTATTTTTGGATATTAAATATCCGACCTTTAATCTCTGCCGCGCTCATCATTACACCTCTAAAATCAGTTCAAATTTATTATTGTTATTATGAAACGGCAGGTATGAAGCCATACCTGCCAACGCTGGTTTAGAACTTCTCAATTACAGTACGGCTGATAATCTCATCTTGAACCTCTTTACAAAGCTCAACGAAATATGCGCTATAACCTGCAACACGAACGATTAAATCTCGGTATTTTTCAGGCTCTTGCTGTGCTTTTTTCAGCATTTCGTTATCTACATAACTAAACTGCATTTGCCCGTTACCTAAAATAGAGGCGGTTCTCAGTAACGTGATTAAGCCATGACGTCCTTCCGGTGTATCCAATAAGCCTTTTAAGAACTTAAAGTTATGCACCATACCGATGTTCATCGTCTCAACATTCATCTTGCTGATTGATTTGATGATGGCAGTAGGGCCTTGTTTGTCCGCACCTTGTGTTGGGCTGATACCATCCGAGAGTGGCATCCACGCTAAACGGCCGTTAGCACTTGCTGCGGTCAATTCACCAATTGGGGTATTGTTGGAAATGGATAAGGTTCCGTGACTCAATGTTGAATACAACATGTCATATTTACGGCACTCACGCTCTGTCCACTCGGTGATATCCAGCGCATATTGGTCAACATAGTCATCATCGTTACCAAACTTAGGCGCATTTAAGCAGTCACGACGTAATTCGTCATAGCCTTCAAAGTTTGCGAGTAAGCCATCGCGGATTTGCTCAAGCGTGTAGCGGCCCTCTTCATAAACCAATTTACGAATAGCAACAATGGAGTCAACATAGGTAGCAAGGCCTGAGAAAATCAGCCCAGGGCCGTGGTTGATCATCGCCCCGCCAGCTGCAACGTCCTTCCCTTTTTCCATACAACCTTCTACCAGTAAAGACATCAAGGGTTTTGGAGCTACATCGCGATGTACACGCTGGCTGATAACAGTCCCGATAGCCGATAAACGAACAATGTGGCCAATCTGTGCTTTTACTGCATTATCAAAGTCTTCGAAAGTTTTCAGTTCACGTAAGTCACCCGTATCTAAGCCTTGATAGCTATCAAATAACACCATGCGACCACGGTTTAGCACAAATTCAATCGCAATTGGCCACTGGGTATAACCTGTTGATGTCCATTGATAAATACGGCCTGATTTTTGTGGCTCTACACACCCCATTAAGCAGTAGTCACGCGCATCTTCAAAATCAAAGCCTTTACGTAGCATCATTTTGATGTGGGAATCATCGAAGTGACAGGCTGGGAAGCCCATACCGGCTTTCACCACATCAACGATTTTCTCCATGTATTTCTGTGGTGATTGGTTATGAATACGGCATGCCAGAGATGGCTGATACACTTTCACAAAGCGAACCGCATCCATTATTAAATAGGTCAAATCGTTACAAGCATCACCACCAGAACGTTTTTGTCCACCAACAGTTAAGTTGATAAATGGCTGATAACCTGCGAAGTATTTCGCACCTAGCTCACTCGACATCCACATTAACTCAGCACACTTGATGATAAATGCCTGCATCATCTCTAATGCTTGGTCTTCAGTTAAACGGCCTGTTTTGATGTCGTTTTCATACATTGGTAAGCAATATTGGTCGAGACGCCCTAAAGAAAGACCGGTTTGGTTTTCTTCAATTTCAAATAATGACTCAACCGTCCAAATGCTTTGTAATGCTTCTTGTAATGTCACCGGCGGGTTAGCAGGTACATTTTCATTCACTTGCGCGATAGTCAGTAATTCTTCACGGCGTTTTTGGTCTGATTCAAGTACGGCTAATTCACGCGCATGTGCAGCAATACGATGTGAATAAGCAACAACCCCTTCACAGGTTTCAATTGACGCTTTATAGAAATAAATGCGGTCAATGTCATCTGGGTTTTCCATGCTCAACTCAGCTAATTTCGCCTGAGCATCCGCTTTAATGCCATTCATTCCTTTGGTGAATAATAAAACGTCATAGCCTGGGCAGGTATCACCACCACCGTTGATTTGGTGATAAGACAAGTCACTGACAAATGTTTCACCACTGAATTCCCATACCCCCGCTTCACGGTATTGTGCTTCACAAATTTCATCCAGAGAGCGCCCTTCCCAGAACGGGGCAATTTCCTCGCGGATCACTTTTTTGTCTTCTTCTGAGATAACAAATGGGTCTTGTGGACGCGTGCTCATGGTATCGAGTTCTTCGACTACCCAACGCCATGCGATATCCGGTGAGAATGCACCCGCACGGGCTTTACCACATGGATGACCCACAATCAGCTCTTCGGGTTGAATTAGGATTGGTGCCGTTTCACAAGCTCGGCGGAACGCTTTCGCACGCAATAAAATTGGCGGTAAACCTGGGTTATTTTTGACAACTTCAGTGAAGGCGAGTGCGCGGTAGATAGACACACTTGGACGCGCTTCTAAGTAGCGATTGCGCAAGCGTTGTAAGCGGGGAGTTAAACCTTCCATAACTTTGAATTCAGTTTCCGCTTGTGCTGTTGGAGCAATATAATTCGCATTTGGCGCTGCGTATTGCGGCTGAACACTGTTTTTACCGCAATATAAACGGACTTTTAACCCATTATTGATAGCACTGATATTTTCATTAGCGGATAACATCATGCCAGACAACTCGTTAATGCAAACACGAGGATCATTCAGATAGATACCGTCTTTTAATGCATCGAACATTGGGTAGCCATCAACTTGCTTGGTTGAGCGAACTTCTGAAAGCTCAGCCAGTTTCAGCCATAAACTTTCTACAATTTCATAAGCTTGCGCCTGAGTTAAACGGCCTTGTTCAATATCGCGTTGGTAGAATGGATAAACGGCTTTATCAAATCCCATTGGATTAACCGCATAGCTGCCATTTTCTAAGTGCAAGATCAGCTGTAATAAATAAAAGGCTTGGCAAGCTTCCTTGAAGGTTTGCGCAGGTTTAGCAGGCACATTGCGCAAAATTGCTGCGCTTTCTTGCAGCTCCGCACGGCGATATTGGTTCGATTCGATTGCTGCCATGCTTTCAGCTTTCGTCGCTAAAGATTGCGCAAAGTGGATTGCTGCATCACACGCATAAATCGCAGAGCGGCAATTATTTGCCTCATCAATGCTATTGCGGCTCACTGCGCTACCAATATTTCTCACTTTATTTTCTAGCTGCGCTTTGATAGCTAAAAAGCCTACGTTTAATACTGCTAAGTAATCTGGCGCATCGACGTTACTGTCGCCTGCTAAAAAGGTATAAATACTGTGGCTATTAATTTCATTTTCAGTATGGAAAATAGCACCACGTGGGGTTGATGATTGGCTACCAATAATCAACTCGTCTTGCCCGATAAAGGCTGGAAAATGGCGGATAAACTCATAAAAACGTTGAGCAGGTTTAATCGCCTGCGGCGCACCGGATAATTGGTTACCCAATGCTTCTAAAATATTAGCTCGTTCAGTAATAATTGAACTGTTGCGGGCACTTAAGCGTTCAGCCAGCATTTTTACGCGTGGGGTCAAAGCATATTTATTCATGTTAGCCTATCCTGATGTTCTTTCTAGTTTGTTGTTCATCACATAAAGCGTTAACTGTTAAAAAGACTGTCTATACAGCGCTTCCAGTTGCACCTTGCTCACATCCCGTGGATTGGTCGGCGTGCAACTATCGCGCAGTGCTTGCCCAACCATTTCCCCTAAACGGGCGTTAAAATCGAATTCATTGATACCTGTTGCTTGAATGCCTTTTGGCAGGTTCATTTCATCTTTCAATACGTTGATCGCCACCATCAGGCTTTCAACGCCTTCACGTATTGATGACGCGGGTAAATCTAAATTTTTCGCAAGATTGGCGTAGCGTTTCGCTGCCTCAGTGTCACAACGGCCTTCTAAATCTGCATTGAAAGCAACCACTTGTGCCATTAACAGAGCGTTGGCGCGGCCATGTGGGATATGGAACACACCACCTAATGCATGAGCCAAACTGTGCGTTATCCCAAGGGAGGCATTAGTGAAAGCCATTCCTGCAATACATGACGCGTTGTGCATTTTTTCGCGAGCCACTAAATTGCTGCCTTCACGGTAGCAATCAATTAAATGACCAAAGACTAATTGCACGGCTTTTTCTGCCAATGCATCGGAAAAATCAGAAGCGGTACGCGAAACATACGCTTCCAATGCATGGCACAGCACATCCATTCCTGTATCCGCAGTAATAGAAGCTGGCACAGATTTCACTAGTGCGGGGTCTAAAATAGCTACATCTGGCAACATAAACTCATCAACCAAAACCAGTTTTTCAGACTGAGACTTGATCACGGAAAATGATGTCACTTCAGAGCCTGTTCCACTGGTGGTTGGAATAGCGATAAACTGCGGTTTAACTCGATTGGGGTCTTTTTTCGTGTGCCAAAGGGAGTAAATAACAGCTTTCGCAGCATCAATCACCGACCCACCACCGAGTGCAATCACCACATCTGGGTATTGCCTATCCATTATTTTCATGCCGTTAACGATGGCTGAAATGTCTGGATCTGGCACAACATCATCGTAAATCGAAAAGGTGATGCCACTTTGGGTTAGCCTGCGAGTGACTTCATCAGCTAAGCCAAACTTCACCATCGCTTTGTCAGTGACGATAAATGCATGGTGAGCACTCATTTGTGAGATAAAATCCAATGCGTTAGCACCGAATTGGACTTTAGGTTTAATCAAAAACTGGTTCATGCTGTTTTTACTCCTTGGTATAAACCTTTTCCACAATGGCAACCACTGACATGGCTTTGTAATTGTCTTTATTCAAAGCGAAGTAAGCTTCAGCTAAAACAATGTCATTGATACCAGCACCAACACTGTCGACTGCCACATACGTTTTGTTTTTCAACGGTTCAAGGTCATCCCCTAGCTTTGTTACCATCAGTAAGTTACTGCCGCTAAGTTCTTGGCATTTCTGCGTTGCAACAACATGCCCGACTACCTTTGCAAGGATCATGGTTTATACCGCCTTATTCCAATGAGTTACTTATTTAGGCGTCCGAGAACGGCCTTGATGATCTGCTCAACATTTTCTTCACTGATATCACCGTGAGAAACGACAGCCTCAGTAACCGCAGCCGTTGTCACCGCACCGCCAAATCGGTCATCACCTATTGGATGGACAGCTACGGGTGATGTTGTCGCCGCAACAGGGTTACGGAAGCGGTTATCATCAAAAATACTGACTTGCGGTTGAGTTACCGTTGCTGACACCGCAGGTTGTGCAGTTGTACAAGGCTGAGTGGGTTGCCTTAAATCTTCAATTGAACGTACGCCATAACCCACTTTGCGGATGTTCAGTAGATTCATTGGCCCTACATTATCTGAGCTAGAACCCCCACCCACTGCGCCACACCCCAATGTTAATGCAGGCGTAATATTGGTGGTTGCCCCGATACCACCAAGCGCCGCTGGTGTGTTAATTAAAATGCGGTTAACGGGTTTTTCGAGAGAGAACTGGCGAATAACATCTTCGTTTTGAGTGTGAATAACCAAGGTATGGCCTAAGCCCTCGTTGGTCAGTAAGTCAACCACCCGATGACAAGCTGATTGCCAGTCTTCTTCGATATACATCCCTAAAATTGGGCACAATTTTTCACGGGAGTACGGGTTTTTAGGGGAAACGGTATCTTGTAATGCAATTAATACACGGGTATTCGCAGGGACAGCGAAACCTGCTCGTTGGCTTAAAGTAATCGCATCTTTACCTACCACTTCAGGGTTGATAGTGCCGTTCGCTCTAAGCAACATGGATGCCATACGCTTCGCTTCTTCTTCGTTCATGAAGTAAGCACCTTGGGCAAGGAGTTCACGATGGACTTCGTTATAGATACAACGCTCAACAATAATGGATTGTTCAGATGCGCAGATCACACCATTATCGAAAGTTTTACTGGTGATAATGTCACTGACTGCTTGCTTGATATTAGCACTACGTTCAATAAATGCAGGGCCATTACCCGGGCCGCCACTAATGGTTGGTGTGCCTGATGCATAGGCTGCACGTACCATGCCTTCACCACCCGTTGCCAAAATTAATGAAACGTCTTTGCTGTGCATCAGTTCTTTCGTTGCTTCAAGAGTCAACATAGTGACTGCATCAACGATACCTGCTGGTGCGCCCGCTTCTAGTGCGGCTTTTTTGACTATTTCTAACGTACGGAAACTGCATGCTTTAGCATTTGGATGAGGGGAGAAGACGATTGCGTTACCAGCCTTCAAGGCAATCAACGTTTTGTAGATGATGGTTGATGTCGGATTAGTAGAAGGTACTAACGCTGTGATAACACCAAGAGGTACCCCCACATCCATAACTTTGTTGACTTTGTCATCATTAATGATGCCAACGGTTTTTAGATCTTTGATGTGCTCATAAACACGCATTGAAGCGAAGGTATTCTTCAGGACTTTATCTTGCCACTTCCCAAACCCTGTCTCTTCATTGGCCATTTTTGCCAACTCTTCTGCATGAAGTGCAGACTCAATAGCAATGTGTTTAACAATACTGTCGATTTTTTCCTGCGAAAATGTCGCGAATTCTTTCTGCGCTTGTTTCGCGTTTCGAACTAGCTCTCTTGCTAGCTGTCTGGATTGCAGATCTTTGTCTAATGCAACCATGTCTTCCCCCGTATCGGAGTCAAAATTAACTCATTAACTTGTTGTTTTATTGATTTATTAGCCAATAATTACGCTTTGTGTTGCTGCGCAATTTTGCCAATATCGTTGTGTGGTCTTGCGATAACGCGTGAAGTCACCACTGTTCCGATACGTTTTGCAGCCTCAACACCGGATTCAACAGCAGCATTAACGGCACCCACATCACCTTTAACCATTGCTGTCACGAGCCCTGAACCAACATTTTCATAACCGATTAGCTCGACATTCGCCGCTTTGCACATCGCATCAGCCGCTTCAATACAAGCCACTAAACCTTTGGTTTCAATTAGACCAAGTGCTTCTTTCATAAGTGATTTCCTTTTTTATTCCGTGACTTTATACTGGGCGACGATTTTTTGAATATCGCTATGAGGACGCGCGATAACCAAAGATGTCACGACGGTGCCAACGCGAGAGGCGGATTCAACACCTGAATCCACTGCAGCTTTCACTGCACCTACATCGCCTTTGACCATGGCGGTAACTAACCCTGACCCAACATTTTCATAACCAATCAGCACAACGTTTGCGGCTTTGCACATCGAGTCTGCGGCTTCAATACAGGCCACTAACCCTTGAGTTTCAATAAGACCTAATGCGTCACCCATGTTTTTTCCTCCGGAAAAAGTTATGCTTTATGTTTAATAACAATTTTGTTGATGTCATTGTGTGGACGCGCAATCACCAAAGAGGTCACAACTTCCCCAACACGCTGAGCAGACTCAACACCGGAATCGACAGCCGCTTTAACCGCGCCTACATCCCCTTTAACCATTGCAGTTACCAAACCGGAACCGACATTTTCATAACCAATTAGCTCAACATTCGCCGCTTTGCACATGGCATCCGCTGCTTCGATGCAAGCCACCAAACCTTTAGTTTCAATAAGACCTAATGCATCACCCATTGTTATTTCCTCCGAGAAACCTTCTTTGTTTTTCTTTACCGCTGATAATTCAAATTGATGTGTCCGAGTACATATCCTTTGAAATATCGGGGTAATCATTTGCGCCAAGGGTGTCTGCGCGGTGATTTATTGAACGCAGCCTTTGGCTTCAAACTCACTATAGAGCCTAAAAAACAAAACAAAATATAAATCCATGAATGATTAATACTTAGTGCTTTGCTCTAAAAATTAGCGTGATTTATTTGATTTTTTATGTAATCTCACTGAAAAAACCAAAAATTCACGTTTCTATCTGGAGATGAAAAAAGGGCTAAAAGTTGATTTACGATTAATCAAAGGAATTGTTAACAAGATATTATTGAGCTGATAAGGCGGGGTAATTTAGGGAGTGATAACTGTGGAAGGGCTCACTTGCTTATAAGCTTAGCTAAGTATTTATTTGTGAGATAGCGATTGGGCAACTGCCAACTTCAATACCAACTTGGCTAATCTCATTCACGAAACCACTATGAGGAACCCTGCATAGGCATAATTAGTTTAAACTAAGTAAAGCTCCAATGAGCTATTGGATAAAACGCGGGGGAGCATCTCTATACGCATAAAATACCGAAAGAAAAGAGCCCATAGCGCCCTTTTCTTTAAGCTATTTTCAGACCATTAATCAAATTTACTGCCAGGTTTAAGTGTGCAGATATAAAGCGGGGAATTTATTGAGCTTAACAATAATGCTTTGTCATTGAGCTTTTGGGCATTAAGAAATAAACCGTCATGGCTATCTGACATCTCTCGCATAAAGTAATCGAAAATAACATCGGGGGATTCATCAATAGAAGATGCTCGTGATTCCCATTGGCTGATATTATAATGCCTTTCTGTTGGGGATACTCGTTGGGTAGTATAACTAAATTTTACGTAACGTTGTAAATATAGCCACCCTGCTTTGGAGTCTGTATAACCTTCCACAACAATCGAGCCCTTGCCATTAGAACCAAAATTGAAATGAATGTTGCCATTAACATTTTCATCTATCATATTTTCAAAGCGCATAATGCCTTTAGTCGAACAGACCATCAAACCATCTTGTTGATTTGAAAATAACACTGACTGAGTATAAACCGCTACTATGATAAATAGTAAACCACTCAGTAAGCATAATACCTTGCCTGAAATCTTCATGATGGATTCCATGAATAGTAGAAGTAATTATCACAATAACTAAATGGGTTATCTTCATTCACAGCACAATGGGCCAGAAAAACTCGCCCTAATCCATTCGTTTGTAACTTATCACCATAGAAAAAAACAAATCGCTCCTTTTCTATGCAGTCTAGTTTCAAGTTATTTCTTACCTTGTCAAAATTTTGTATATAGTTGAGGGCAACAGTGCCATTAATCATTTTCTCATTTGACAAGACATCGCAATTATTGTGTTCCAACACCGTCATACTAATTGGTGATGATGGTTGCTTGGATAGATAAGCCATCACGGCTAATAAAATTGAGCAAAGCAATAAGGCAGCACTAGCTAAATACCAACAAATTTCTTTTTTTTCTGGGGTTAATGAAGTAATAACTTGTGGTTCTTCAAGGGGATGTGGGGCTGAATTCGCAACAGAAGATAAAACGACCTCTGCGCCATCAATTTCATTAAGATTACTAATTAACTCAAGAGGGTTGATTTTAATATCATCAATTAATTCTAAGGAGACTTCAGAATTGAATTCTAATAAGCCTCTACCAACAGTAACGATAATATTTTCAATACCATATTGACGGAATGCTTTTCTTAAAATACTTAAGTATTGATTTAAATTACTGTTCGATGACACTAAGCCATTATCATCCCATACAGATTTCAATATATCGTCTCGGGATAAAACACCATTATGTTGTATAAAATAAAATAATAATGCATTAGCAGTGATAGACAATTGCGTGTCCACCTCACCTTCTTTCAAAGATAAAGTGCCATCAACTGCATCATATATAATGAAGGCATTGATTTTATATTTCACTATCGCCTCATGTGCTTATTATATTAATAAAATTACACTGCTGGTATTACCGTTACTCCTCAGGTAGTTTTTCAAATGATATTTGTGTCAACCGACTTACAATAGCAGCGCGTTCTTGTTGTAATAATGTTTCCCCTTCAGTCAATGACGAAAGCCATAACCCATCAGCGGCATACCTGACTAATGCCCCTAAATAACTATTATCAAATTCATCCCCATTTGCTAAATGGCCTAACACCCAATCTCGCCAACATTGACGTAATACCGGCTCTGTTGGCATAGCTAAAGACAGCAAAGCAAGTTGAAAACTTTCATCCGATTCTTTAAGTTCACCAATATAGTGCAAATATGCACGAGAGAAACGCCCATACGGATTCGGATCATTCTCCATAATCAAATGAATTCGCTCATCCATAATTCCCAATAATTGGAGAAACAACGCATGGATGAGTTCCTGTTTGCTTGGGAAGTGGTGCATCAACCCGCCTTTACTGACACCCGCTTCTCTTGCCACAGCATTAAGAGATAACGAAGAAATCCCTTCTCTACCAGCAATAATGCGAGCCGCTTTGAGTAACTCAACTTGGAGTTTGGCGGGATCTTTTTTTCTATGCTGTGCCGTTTTATTCATGAAACGAATGATACCGACCAGTCGGTATGTTTCATTTTGACTAAAATCAAGTAACTATGATTTGTCAGTGGGTAAATAGAAATACTGGAAGAGGACTCACAATATGCCATCGTAATAATTCATATCACTATAATTAATTTAAAAAATTCAATTTTTTTTGATATTTGTTTCACTTATTCTGTCGTTTTAATTTAACTTAAATTTTGCACCTGTTCATATTATGATGTTTAATAAAAGAAACAACGTTCTGACAAAATACAAATCATATGAAGTAATAATGATCAACTGTCGATAGAAGAGGTTTTATCATGTCAAATCAATATAGTATTGGTGTTATTGTTGGTAGCTTACGTGCAGATTCTTACAACTTAACCGTGGCTAAGGCCATTACCAAGTTGTTCCCAGCAAACTTTACCTTTAAGTTTATCAACATCGGTGACTTACCTCTCTACAACCAAGATGCAGACCAAAGTGTGCCAACTGTGGTCGCAAATTTTAAATCGCAGATTAAAGCTTGTGACGGAATTATTTTTGCTACCCCAGAATATAACCGCTCAATCCCTGGCGTGTTGAAAAATGCCATTGACCAAGGTTCCCGCCCTTGGGGTGATAATTCATGGGATGGCATTCCAGCAGGCATTTTAGGTGTTTCTATTGGTAATATCAGTACCGCGGTAGCCCAACAGCACCTACGCAATAGCCTTGCATTCTTAAATATGCCTACCATGAACCAACCCGAATGTTACCTGAAATGGTATGACGGCATGGTGGATGAGCAGGGAAATATCTCACCAAAAAGCAAAGATTTCTTACAACCTTGGGCCGATACCTTTGCAAAGTTTGTGGCACATAATATTGTGAGTAAATAAGTGGGTTGGCAATATGCCGCCCATAAAAAAGGGCACTCAACCAGTGCCCTTTACATAAAATAAACCTAATAATCAGATTATTAACGGCCTGCTTTTAGCTTTTGGAAATACTCTTCATACAGAATATTGGTATTCCCGACATCGCTTTGCCACTCGCCTTTTTTCAGCACCTCTTCACTTGGGTAAAGGGATGGGTCGTTAGCAATTTCCGCAGGTAACATTTTCTTAGCTTCTAAATTTGGTGTTGGGTAACCAATAGATTCAGCAACTTGTGCCGCAATTTCAGGGCGCAGTAAGAAATTAATTAGCTTATGGGCACCTTCAACGTTTTTTGCATTGGCTGGGATGGCTAAGCTATCCATCCAGAAAATCCCACCCTCTTTTGGCCATACGACCTCAATAGGTAGACCTGCTTGCCTTGCCACAAATGCAGAGCCATTCCATAACATACCCACATCCACTTCACCTTCGATAAATGGTGTCGCTGGGTTGTCAGAGTTAAAGGCTAAAATATTCGGACGAAGTTTTTGTAGCTCTTTATAAGCTTCTTCAATTTGTTTCGGGTCGGTCGTGTTCCCTGAATAGCCCAGTTTAGTCAACGCGACTTGGAATACTTCACGCGCATCATCCATCATTAGTAGGCTATTTTTATACTCAGGTTTCCAAAAGTCAGCCCACGAAGTCACCGAGCCTGGATCAACCGCTTCACCGTTAATCCCGATCCCCGTAGCGCCCCAAATATAAGGCACGGAATAATCGTTATTTGGATCGAATTCTTTATGAATTAAATTTGGATCAAGGTTTTTGAAATTACTTAATTTACTTTGATCGATCTTTTGCAGCATCCCTTCTTTGCTCATTTTGGCGATAAAGTAAGTAGATGGTACAACCAAATCATAAGCACCTTCTTTATAGGTCTTTAATTTGGTATACATACTTTCGTTTGATTCATAGGTGGAGTAAATTACCTTGATACCCGTTTCTTTGGTAAATTGCTCTAATAAACCGGGGGGAACATATTCTGTCCAGTTATAGAAATACAGTACGTCTTTATTATCGTCAGCGGCGGTTGCCGTGCCAATACTTGCAGCCATTAAGCCTGCCGCCAGTAGATAGGACCATTTTTTCATGACTGAGCTTCCCTCAACAACGTGTTTTTACCCCCGCATATCTCAAGCAATAACTTGAATTATTTAGGGTATGTATCTTATGGACTCAATTGGAGCCCACCCTCTCGCCTAATGGCACTAAAAAAGATGCTGCAATACAACAAAACACAGCACCATCGTTTAACTTATTACTTGGCTTTTTTTGAGTATTTATCCCGCATCACCCACTGACTTAAACAGACAAGCAATAGGGACATTATCAGCAACACGGTTGCCAATGCATTCACTTCAGGAGAAACACCCACTTTCACCATCGAATAAATTTTTAATGGCAAAATTTCATAACTCGGCCCCGTAACAAATGACGAAACCACCACATCATCCATCGATAATGTGAAACTCAGTAACCACCCAGCAACAACGGCAGGTAATGCTAAAGGCAGTATGATTTTACGTAAGATAGTAAATTCACCCGCACCGAGGTCACGTGCCGCTTCGAGCATCTTCACATCAAAGTCTTTGAGCCTTGCGTATACGGTAACAACCACAAACGGCAGGCAGAAAGTAATGTGAGAAAACAGCAATGACCAAAAGCCCAGTGAAACACCTAGTATCATAAATAGCACTAATAAGGAAATGGCCATCACGATATCGGGGGACATCATCACCACAAACAGCATTCCCCCCACAAAAGGCTTTCCTCTAAAACGGTAGCGAAACAAAGCAACCGCCGTTAATGTACCAATAACTGTGGCAAAAGTTGCTGACAAGATAGCCATTGTCAATGAATGCCCTGCTGCTTCCAATAAGCTGTCATTATTACTGAGTAATTCATACCATTTTGTTGAAAACCCTTGCCACTGAATACCAAAACGAGATTCATTGAAAGAGTTAATAATCAAAATAATAATTGGAATATAAAGATAAGCGTAAATGATGGCCATAAAGCCACCACGCAAAGTACGTCCGATCATTCTTCATATGCCTTTTTATTCAGAAGCTTAGCCGCTCGATAATACACATACAGCAATAACCCCATCATCACAGTTAGGAAAATGCTGGTTGCTGCCCCGAATGGCCAATCACGAATATTCAAGAACTGGCTCTTAATCACATTACCAATTAACAGGTTTTTTGCTCCGCCCATTAAATCTGCAACATAAAATAACCCCATTGCAGGCAGCAGAACTAATAGACAGCCCGCAATAATCCCAGGCATCGTTAATGGAATGATAATTTTTACAAACCGCTGGAATTTATTCGCACCAAGATCCCTTGCCGCTTCTAAATATGATTTATCCAGTTTTTCGATACTTGAATAAAGCGGCATTACCATAAACGGCAGTAATATATAGATAAGCCCCAATATTACCGCTTCTGGCGTGTACATAATTCTCAAAGGTTTATCAACAATGCCAACCCAAAGTAAAAAGTCATTCAAGTACCCTTTGGTACTAAGAAAAACTTTCAAACCATAGATACGGATTAGTGAGTTAGTCCAAAAAGGTACAATCAACAAAAATAGCATCAGGGGTTGGATACGCTTTGGTAACTTAGCCAATATAAAAGCAAACGGGTACCCAATGACTAAGCAGAAGAAGGTCGCAATCAGCGCCATATTAAGCGAATGAAGCATCACTTCTGCATACATTGGGTCAGATAAGCGAATGTAGTTATCCCATGTGAAAACGAGGTCAACTAAATTAGTATCACTACGTGTCAAAAAACTGGTGCCAATAATCATGACATTTGGCAAAAAGACAAATAGGACTAACCAAGCAACGACACCGGTGATGATGACATTCTGCAAAATTTTATGTTTACGAATGATCATCCAGAACTACCTCCCAGCTTTCGACCCAAGTCACAGCAACTTTTTGGTTAAGGGAGTGGTCAACATCAGGGTCATCTTCATTGAAGAATTCGCTTACCATGATAATTTTGCCATCTTCCATCTCAACCACTGAGTCTAACGTCATGCCTTTGTAGTTACGCTCACGCACGTAGCCAATCAGCCCTGGGTAATTATCGGCATCATTCACTTCTTCAACTCGTAGGTCTTCTGGGCGTAATAACACATTAACATGCTGCCCTTCCTCGACAGAAAGTTCGGTGAAAATATCACATTCATGGCCTTCGACGTTGGCACGAATGCGTTTGTCATCAAGGCGATACAAGACTTTTGCATCGAAAATGTTAATTTCGCCAATAAATTGAGCAACAAATAAGTTTTTGGGCTCCTCATAAATTTCACGAGGCGTACCATCTTGCTCAATCTTCCCTTCACGCATAACGATGATCCGATCAGACATCGCTAAAGCTTCTTCTTGATCATGGGTAACAAAAATAAACGTGATCCCCAATTTCCGCTGAAGGGCTTTTAGCTCATTTTGCATTTGTTTGCGTAGTTTATAATCTAGCGCGGACAATGATTCATCCAGCAGCAAGACTTTCGGCCGATTAACAACGGCACGAGCAATTGCCACGCGCTGTTGTTGACCACCAGACAGTTGGTTGGGTCTACGCTCAGCAAAATCTTCCAATTGAACCATACGCAAGGCTTGGTCAACGCGCTTTTGAATTTCAGCCGCAGGTGTTTTCTGCATGCGTAAACCAAAGGCCACGTTTTCAAACACGGTCATATGAGGAAATAAAGCATAGCTTTGGAATACGGTATTCACAAAGCGCTGCTCTGCGGGAATATCCGTAATATCTTGACCATCAAGAATAATTTTCCCATCATCGACGTCTTCTAGCCCAGCAATAAGACGTAAAACCGTCGTTTTGCCACAACCTGAAGGCCCAAGAATGGTTAAAAACTCACCATTTTGAATAGTTAAGTCAAGTTCAGAAATAATTTGTTTGCCATCAAAACCTTTATTCAAAGATTTTAATTCGACGAGTGGTGTCAGAGAGGTTGTCTCAGTCATTTATTATACACTCTATCCCTAGGAATAATGCAGATAGAACCGCCACCGTTAAAGACTGTATAAGCTTGTCGGAGATATACTCTTCATCCTTCCCCAGCAAAGCCCAAAACCAGTAGCGCCATTTTATAGTTCATAAGCCCTGCATGATAAACACAGTTTTTGTAAATTGAAAGCCATTTTCGCCATTTCGTTTGCCTTTCATTATGAATTATCAATAAATAAATCAGATTTCTGATAAAAATAAGCAACATAGAGGTATATGCTATCAATTTATCGATATCTATAGATTTTCTTAGTATATTCACACACTAAACTTAAGTTAAATTCAATGCTTTTCATATGCTTAAAATATCTAATAGGAAATAGAACTTAATTATGTAAATAATCATTTTCATTTATTTAAAACCCTTGGATTATAAATACCGTATGATTTTAAATCACATATTCCTGCAAAAAATAAAATGAAAATAAGCATTGAATTAACTGAATCGTTTTAATTGAAAAAATGTAGCCATAGCTATTTATCATGATTAAGCACTTAAATAGTCAATAATCGATAACATCTATAACAAATGGTTAAAACCTTAGTTATTAATAATATTATGTGATTTGAATCTAATTTTTATTAATCAATGACTTTTATCCCTATAAATTTAATCCGCGTCATATAATCTCATGCATCCCTTTGAATATAAGGGCCAAATTGATATAATATCAGCTTAAATTGTAACCTTTAGTAACTTGTTTTGTAAGCTTAGTTTTATTATTACACCTATAAATTTTACTTTGTGTCTTTCAAATTGAATTAATTAAGAATAAACATAAGCCTACGGGTGATTTTTTGGATATTCCACTGAAATTAATATGTGAGTGATCAAAATGGCTAATAAAGAGTTTTTTTATCAAGAACCATATCCTTTATCTGAGGATAAAACTGAATATACCCAAGTTTCTGATAAATATGTTTCTGTCGAGCAATTCGCGGGTAAACAAATTTTAAAAATAGAGCCTGAAGCACTAACACTTCTTGCTGAACGCGCAATTTATGAATCACAATTTTTTCTAAGGGCTGCTCATCAAAAGCAAGTTGCAGCTATATTGCATGATCCAGAAGCCAGTGAAAATGATAAATACGTAGCACTACAATTGCTGCGTAACGCTGATATCTCTGCAAAAGGCATTTTACCAAACTGCCAAGATACCGGAACAGTTGCTGTTGTTGGTAAAAAAGGCCAGCAAGTTTGGACGGGCTGCGATGACGAAGAATACCTCTCTCGAGGGATTTATAACGTATTTCAACATGAAAACCTACGTTTTTCTCAAAATGCTCCACTTGATATGTTCAATGAAGTCAACACAGGCACGAACCTACCTGCACAATTTGATATTTTTGCGACTACAGGTGATGAATACCACTTCCTGTTCGTCAACAAAGGCGGCGGCTCTGCTAATAAGTCAGCCCTTTACCAAGAAACCAAAGCAACGCTAACTCCTGCTAAATTAAAAGACTTCTTAATTGATAAAATGCGTAATTTGGGGACAACCGCTTGCCCTCCATATCATATCGCATTCGTTATTGGCGGTACTTCTGCTGAAACTACGCTGAAAACAGCCAAATTGGCTTCTGCTAAATACTACGATAACTTACCGACAACAGGTAATGAGTACGGCCGTGCTTTCCGTGATATTGAGTTAGAAAATGAGTTATTAGAAGCCTCACGTCACCTTGGCTTTGGTGCACAATTTGGCGGTAAATATTTTGCTCATGATGTCCGTGTTATTCGCTTACCACGCCACGGAGCCTCTTGCCCAATCGGGTTAGCCATTTCATGCTCTGCTGACCGTAATATCAAGGCTAAGATCACTAAAGACGGTTTGTGGCTTGAAAAAATGGAACATAATCCAGCCCAATATATCCCTGAATCGATGCGTAACCAAACAGAAGGGAAAGTGGTTCATATCGACCTTAACCGTCCAATGAAAGATATTTTGGCCGAGCTAAGTAAACACCCTGTATCGACTCGAGTTTCCCTCAGTGGTCCACTCATTATTGCTCGTGATATTGCTCATACCAAGCTTAAAGAGCGTTTAGATAACGGCGAAGAGTTACCGCAATACTTTAAAGACCATATGGTGTACTACGCAGGGCCAGCGAAAAAACCAGAAGACATGGTCTCCGGTTCTTTAGGCCCAACAACAGGCAACCGCATGGACCCTTATGTAGATTTGTTTCAGTCCCATGGTGGTAGCATGTTGATGCTTGCAAAAGGTAATCGGACTCAATTAGTGACTGATGCGTGTAAAAAACATGGCGGTTTCTATTTAGGCAGTATCGGGGGCTCAGCTGCGATCCTCGCTCAAGAATATGTGAAAAGTTTAAATTGCCTTGAGTATCCAGAATTAGGAATGGAAGCGATTTGGAAAATGGAAGTTGAAGGGTTGCCAGCCTTTATTCTTGTGGATGACAAAGGAAATAATTTCTTTGAGCAAGTTCAAGATAAAAGCTGCCGTAAATGTGTTAAATAAGACTCTCTATACTAAGTAATGAATTACATTCACTTTCGTTAGTTTGTCTCTTTGTGCACCATAGAAAAAGAGCAGGTTCAAAGCCTGCTCTTTTCACATATATGCAAATTAATAGTAGTTAATACGAACAATAGTTGAGGCGTTAAATGCCCCTGTTTTCACTGAGCTAACTTTTTTAATCGACGCACTGTAGTCACGAGTTACAGATGTACTTCCTTGAGGCAAGCTCCCAAAAAATTGAAAGTAGTTAAATTTTATACGGTTACTTTTATCATCCATAATCGTTAGATTGGTTCCGTTTTTTAAATCAATCGCATATTCACCATTTAACGGATCGGTGGTTTCAAAATTAATATTCATGGAAAAATTATCGAGGCAGCCTCTTTTCACAGCTTGAACTTGAAAACTTTTTTTAAACTCTTTACCTTGGTTCAGCTCAGTGATCATCATCTGGCCAAAATCAATCTGCTGTGATTCAGGGTACACTTTTATATCCGCACCGCATTTTAAAAAACGAATCCCCCTTAGCCCCGATATTGCATATCGTAGGTTTTTCGCTCCCGGAGTCATGTTTATTCCTCCACTACCATCAAACTGGAAAACCGTAAACTGGTTATCTCCCTCATAATTACCTGATGGCGGAACTATACCCGTTACTTTAATATATAACGTGAAAGTGACTGTCACGGTAACGTTTTGCTTGCCGCTAATCGGAGGTGTACCTAAATTCACTCTTTGTTTATCGCGCTCAAGTAATTCGCCTTGATAATTCGCTCCAAGTAATAAACCGGTGCCCAATTTTTGGGACGTCGGATTAAAATACATATGGACAACGTCAACCATATTTCCCAAAACATTATCGCAATATACCGTTACGGTCATTGGGTCTGATTGCCAAATAATGGTACCTGCCGGTGTATCAGAAGGAATAGCTAATTGCCCAACAGGTACTGGAGGCTTAATCACAACCCCTGTTCCTGCTTCTACACAATCTAAAGCAAATGTCTTTGGGCTTATAAAGATAAATAAAAATAAAAAGTAGAAACCATATTTTGTAATAAACTTGTGTATCATGATTTATACACCTTTTATAGGTAGGTAATATTCAAGGTAATCTGTGTTTTTATATTACCCACTGTTAATTCACTTCTTGAAAGATAACTCTCGAGCATGGAATAGATAGTAATTTGCTGGTTATCATCAAAATAAATCGGATAACTGCGATATTCACCATTTGGCACAATATTTCCATCTTTATCCATTAACCGAATACCATAACCATTTAAAATTGTTTTACCGCCAAATAAATTACGGTCTGTGCTGCTGGTTGGTTCTGAAATAAACATAAGCCGAACAACAGGGTCTCTATCATCACGGTCGCGTTTGGGAAAAATACAATCATCAAATTTTAATTTGATCTCATGCTTAGGGCTTCGATCCCCGATCTCATTAAAATAGTTCAGAGAAATTGGGCCAAGTTCAATATTTTGATCAATAGAGGAAAATGAGATTTTGCAAGGTAATGAAATAACATTCCCTGTAAAATTAAGGTCTCCTCTCATCATGCTACTGTCTGCGTAAGAATGATTTCCAACCAAAGACAACATGAAAAAACATATTGAAAAGTAACAATTTCTCATTTCTAAAATCCTATTGACTCTCTTTTGACAATTGGCATGTCGAAGCAGCACATCGATAAGTCAACATCTTCATACCGCCGTAATCATCCATGTACCCGGTGTACAATTGAGTAAACCCTTCGCTCGGCACGACAACACGTTCTTTCGAAAGAGGTGCCACCATAACACTTTCAAAACCGGGGAAATTTTTTCTATTGTTGTTACTTAAATAACCTAATGTCACATAATATTTTGTTGGGTTTTCAATGAGTAATTGATTACCTGTATGAGTATATTTCAATTCTTTTGCCCAAACCTTATCGCTATTATTTTCAATCTGAGGTGGGCGATAAAACATTTTCAAACGGCTTTGAATCGCAATTTGCACGACATTTTCTTTATCAGCGACAGGCGGAATTTCACGTACATTTAAATAAAATAGCGATTCTCTATCTTGGGGAAGTAAATCAACGCCTTCTGTTTTGATGATTTTAATTTGGTTTTTCGCATTTGGTTCAACCCGTTGCATAGGAGGGAGTACCGTAAAAGGTTCTGAAACCTTATTCCCTTTTTCATCTTCCATCCAAGACTGAGCTAAATATGGCATTGTTTTACTTTGATTATTAATAACCAAACTAATCGACTTATCTTTGCCCGGAAAAATAATTCGGGTACGGTCAATATTGATTGCTGCGGACGCAAATTGCATACCGACAAAAACGAGTGAAAGCCCTAAAGCGACTACATACTTTTTACTCATACATCATTCCTTTATTGGCAAGGGATCAGGACTTTCCCCTGATTTTTTTCGGCAATATTAGGTAAATTTAAACGACACTGATTCGCGCCACTGGCCCATTTAACAATGTAGTTTTCTTCTGGATTAACACCGGTCAAATAAGTCACCCCACTATCTGCGATGATGCCGACTTCCCTACCGGTATTCACTTCAATAACACTCGTCCCTAATGGTGGATAATTCCCATTACTCAAGCGAATAACCGCTAAAATACGTTTCCCTTGATTTGCCTTTATTTTTTGGTAACCAATCGAACCTTCAGTTAATGTTTTACCAATGATATTGTCATTAACATCAACATCATCTGGTAATGTATTCATATCGATATATACATCTGAATTGGAGAAACTGTTCAAACTTGTCGCCACTCCAATCCCGAAACGGTTCGTCACTGACTCGCCATTATCAATAGAAATACCAGCAACATTGTCACTATCAATCATAACTCGCGGCTCATTATTGGTTCCATTGCGGTGCATTGCTGCGCCGTATTTTGTGGCTGTCATCGAACCATACCAACTACCGCCAAATGCACGATAAGAATTAATATTTTCCGTCGCGTTGACGTTTAATACGCCGTAAGGAGATGAATGCTGATAGCTACCGCTAATATTTGGCTCTGCGCGTCCAAGTTCATGTTGAGAACCGCCAACACGCATACTCCAATAGTTGTTATTCACATTCTCGCTATAGTACGCAACAGACTGCCCAAAACTGTGGTCATTATCAGCATATTGCGCGTCATAACTGATGGAGCTACCGCCTTCTAATGGGATAGAAAATGATAAATAAATTTGGTTATCATCTGTCGTTTCATATTTAATTTTATTAAGTGACAATGTCCCAGAAATATTTTTAATCTGCCCAACACTAAACAATTTACTGAAACTCATCCCAAAGTTAGTTGTAGATTCACTATTCCAAAATTGATGATGTGACGCATTAAAATAAATAGTTAAATCTAATGGGCTGATATATTGATTAAAAGATGCCGTATACACGTTTTTATCGCGTCTAAAGTCCAGCGCTCCATTAGCTGCATCAATATATTGCGGCATGGTTAAAAATTCTTTTTCAGAGAACTTATAGCCAGCGAATGTCACCTGGGAATTCGTAGACTCAAAGCGCTTAGAATAATTTAAACGATAGCTATTACCTGAATAAGAACCAAAATTATCTAAGTTTGCGTGTGTGCGAGTAATATCCAGTGAGATCGCACCAAACATATTCATATTTTGCCCAATACCAAGGTTTACAGCTTGGTAATTAGTATTATCAATAGTCGCTATTAAGCCCCCAAAAAGAGAGGTATTTCCAAATAACCCATAGGATATCTCACCCGCAATAAACCGCGGGTCGACTTTCTGCGAGCGACCAAATGGATCGGACTGACCGACCGTAAATTTATACAGAAATTGCCCTTGGCGAGTTAAAAACGGCAATGATGCCGCAGTCACTTGATACGTCGTTTTTGACCCATCCTCTTCCTCGATAGTCACATCTAAGGTGCCTTGTACAGCTTCTGTAATATCTTGGATATTAAATGGCCCTGGAGCTACCCTTGCTTGCTTAATCACTCGCCCATTTTGTGAAACAATCACCATTGCATTTGTTTTTGCAATCCCTGTTACCTGTGGCGCATACCCACGCAAAGAAGGCGGTAACATGCGATTATCACTGAAAACAGAAGCACCAATAAAACGGAAACTATCAAATAGGTTTGTTTTTAAATAAGACTCCCCTAACAATACTTTCGCACCCATTTCTGGTAATGCACGAAAAGCATAAAGTTGGGTCCAATCGAAACGTTCGTTTGTTTTCCCTTGAGAACGATTATATTGATATTGATAGTCTGCACGAAAACGCCAAGCACCTAAATTGATACCAGTGGTACCATTACTACTGGCACTAAATGTTTCACTATTATTTTTAGGAGAGGAATAATTCGCAAATAGGTTATAGTCAAGAAAAGCCCCTGTAATGCCATTCTCCCATTGAGATGGTGGAACCCAATAAGGGTCGTCATACTCTAACCAAGCTTGAGGAATAGAAAATAAGATATTTTGATTCGCCTTGTCGAAGCGATATGTAATATCTAAATTTTTAGATAGTTCAACACACTGGCCATTATTATTTTGCAGAAGTTCTTCCTTAACCTTCTTTTTTAGTGCAAAAATATCTACCATTTCTGGTGTAATGCAGAGTGTTGAATTATCTTTACTCGTTTCAATAAACTTAATTAAGTGTTGACCAGATAACTTTCGGCCATTCAACGTAATATCTGTCAGATATTCACCGGCTGGAATAAAATCAGGGTTTGAGAACTGACTCAAGTCAATATTATCTCTGTCCTTTGCATCAATAATATTCATATTAAATTCCACAGCATTGGATATTTCTGAAATAGAAAATGCCAATACAATAGAAAATAATATTTTATTCATTTTAAAATGAGGCAATAAAGACATGGAGTTCCCTGCCAAAAAAATAAAAAGCAAATAACAAAGGAAAATAACAGGCAAATACATGCCTGTTATTAAAAATATAAATTACAGGTAGTTTAAAGCGTAAGTTGCTTGAGAAATGATACTACCTGTTTCAACTTTGTCACCATTTGCTTCAACACGAGCACTGAATGCCAGTTTGTTTGGACCATCAGCTAATGGCATCTCAACACTTGTATCACCTACTTTCATTGTCGCACCATCAGCGTTGATTAAACGAACACCAACACCTTTAGAAGTACCTGTATTTGCTAATAATTCTTTAGCCGTAGTGTCCGGAGTACCTGTGAAAGTGACTTTAACTTTGCTAACCGCAGGGAAAACAACTTGGTCGTTAGAATCTTTAACTTCACCTAAGTCACAGTTTTCTAAAGCAATATTGTACTGAACGCTTTGGCTAAATTTATTACCGGTTTCTAATACTTTATTTGCAACTTGGCCGAGGTCTACATTGATTGTGCCATCACCAGGAAGTGAGCAAGGTGCATTGATAACTTTACCCGTAAAGTTAATAATACCGCTACCTTGGTCTACTGGTGCTGCATTTGCAATGCCAAATGAAGATGCGATAATTGTAGCTAATGCAATTTTGGTTAATTTCATTTATATTTTCCTATAAAAAGACGACAGATGTACCAATCACCTAATAATCAAGATAATTATTAAGTTGATATTTTTTTGCTAAGAGTGTAATAAAAAAGCAGGCATTTACTATATACAATAAATATAGTAATACACCGTTATTAAAAATAATTATTTTTATGAAATGTGAATTTATCTTAATACACCCATACTAATGGATGATTATTTTAGCATTTATAATTAGACTAATTTTAATATTTATATATGATTATTTTCTTTATTTATAAATACATCATCAATGAAAAAACAAATCATCTCCGTTTCCAGCGCATTAGCGAGAACATGTAAATTTTCGATATTAATGTTACACTCCCCCCTTTCATAGCGTGAAATTTGTTGCTGGCTAACACCAACAAGATTTGCCAATTCAAAACCAGAAAGCCCCAAGTGCTTTCTTCTTTTTCTAATTTCTTTTCCTACTATTCTATTAACGTTTGTCATCAACGATAGCCCAAGATAACCTAAAATATTAAACGGCTAAACTATATAACAGATCAAAAACCTTTAGTATAATAAAATTTGTACTTACAAATGCAAATTAAAATAGAACAAATTAATTAAAACTCGTAATTTGAGTTAATTATAAATTTCAATATATAAAAGTAAAACTGTTTCTAACGATCAATTTAATCAATTCAAGTCAGTGAAACCTATCAATATTTGTTCATTTAAATTTAGCTTTATCACTAAAAAGAAAATCACCTAAATAATACAACTTCACCTTATTATTCATATGATATTTATAATCCTAACACGTTGATTTAAGTAAAATTAGACTATATTACAACCCATAATGGTAATATATAAAAATGAGACTCAAGTAACCTTACTTGATAGTTTCAGATGATTTTTAGGTATTTAATAATATAGCCATTGATTAATAAGTATTTTTATATAAAAAAATTATAAATTAATTTATTTTTTACATTGTTTTAGTTTATTTTAAAAAAACCATTGTCAGTGGTATTTTTATTTTTATCATTTTTTATAATGGAATTGATAGTCAATTTTCCATACTCCCATTAAGAGTGCGAAAGATAAAAAATCAGAGAATAGGTTAAAACATCTATTTTTGACTCATAAAAACCGTGTAATTCTCATTTAGCGAGTAATACTATTATCAAATAGTTAAATACCCCATTTTTTAGATTTAATAAATTAATATTGGAAAAATAACCTTTAAATAACAATCGGTTATATTTATTTCCAAATGTAACAAAATAAGAAATATTATTGCCAAAAGAGCTATAAAAAAACAATTTAACAAAAATAAAACATAATAATTATCACCTTAGCTGGTAAAAAGTGCATAAAATCGATGTTTATTCTTGTAAGATATCTCTTAAACAGTAAAAACCATTCATAAAACACAGAATATGGCTGCTCCTCAAAGCATTTTAGGGGAAATTCAGTGAGTCAATACTTAGAATAGCTATCACTTTCATCGTTTATTTATAAAATTCATAGCTTGGCAGAAAATATATTAGTCAATGGGTTAAACTAAGATCAATAACGCTATAAAGATATCAACACCAAGAAAAGTCTTTTTTTGAACGCCATACGAAATAATATATTTAAAAATATTTATTTATCGATATATATATTTGATAACAACTAAGGACACCCTTCCGATAACAAATAGTAATTGAACAAGAAAATAACTCATTATTTTTTGTGCGAATAACCTGCTTTGATCTCCTTAACCAAGGAGATTCTATGCAAACACAATCATTACTTCGCGTTGCAACAGTGCAATTCCAACATAAACCTGGCGACAAAGCTTATAACCTAGAGCGTATTCACCATTTCATTACCCAAGCCGCAAAACAAAAAGTAAAAATACTTGTTTTGCCTGAAATGTGCATAACTGGTTACTGGCATGTTCCTAAACTAGCTGCTCCTGCCGTTTATGCGCTCAGTGAAACACTACACGATAGCCCATCATTGTCCCTAATCCGCCAGCGGGCTAAAGAATTAGATATGCTCATCGGTGTCGGGTTAATTGAAAGAGGCTTAGATGGGCAATGCTACAATACTTGGGTTGCCTGCATGCCGGATGGGCAATACCATGCTCATCGAAAATTACATGCCTTTGAACACCCCGTTATCCATAGTGGAGATAGCTATACGGTATTCGATACCCCATGGGGGGTTAAAGTGGGGATCTTAATTTGCTGGGATAATAATTTGATAGAAAACCCGCGGATCAACGCACTGCTAGGTGCTGATATTATTCTTGCTCCCCATCAAACAGGAGGAACTCATTCAAGTAGCCCATATGGAATGAAACCACTCGACCTGAACCTTTGGGAAAATAGGCAAAATAACCCACAAGCATTATTTGATGCATTTCAAGGGGAACATGGGCGTGGATGGCTGATGCGCTGGCTACCTGCTAGAGCCCATGATAACGGTGTGTTTTACCTATTCAGTAATGGCGTAGGTTTAGATGATGATGAAATTCGTACTGGAAATGCGATGATAATTGACCCTTATGGGCGGATTATCAACGAAAGCTTAGCCATTGACGATGATATGGTCATTGCGGATCTTGACCTCAACTTACTGCCAACATCAAGTGGTCGACGTTGGCTAACGGGAAGACGGCCAGAACTTTACCGAATGATCAATGAAACAATAGGCAATGAAACGGATATTCGCCGTGTTCGTTTTGCTTGCCAGACACCACCTTCAGTGCCTAACCCAAGTAAAAGCACTAAACCATAAGACCGGAAACTCTATAGTATCTTATTAATAAGGTGGATATTATAGAGTTAATACATTTCAACTAAGAGGTGTGCAGCAAACCATAATGGATACTCGGCTTCTTCGTGCATTTATTACCCTCGCTGATACGGCAAACTATCGTGAAGCCGCGTCACGCCTCTGTATTAGCCAACCGGCTTTAACAAAGCAAATAAAATTATTAGAAAACCAATTAGGTATAATATTATTTCAGCGTGGTCGCCACGGTGCTGTACTCACCGAATCGGGCCAAGCATTATTACCTTATGCAAAACAAGCTATTAGCCAAATAATGGAGTTGCTTAACCAAGCTATCGCTCTTGGAGAAAAACCACCATTGTCCT
The DNA here is from genome assembly GCF_044006275.1 of Providencia sp. 2024EL-00732. NCBI lineage: Bacteria > Pseudomonadati > Pseudomonadota > Gammaproteobacteria > Enterobacterales > Morganellaceae > Providencia > Providencia sp. 2024EL-00732. The sequence goes on from NZ_JBIPDG010000002.1 coordinate 198,869, forward strand.
TAAATGTCGGCTTTGGGATTTCAACTTTTCAGGAAGCTTCTTTTTTTGTTGCACGGCTTCGTGAAAAATTACCTAATATTGCGATTCAACTAGATGATATGCCCTCCCATGAAATGGAAAAACAGCTTCAAGAACATCAACTGCATATTGCCTTTACTCGCCACCTTGATACAGCCACTACAAAAACACTTACAAGCCAGAAATTAAAACAGGAAGTACTCGCTCTTGCTATAGCCCAAGGTCATCAGAAGAAAAACACAATAAATGACTACTTAGCGCAATATCCATTACTCACATTGCGGGCTCAACGCGGTTTAGGTCTATATCAGCAAATTCAGCGCTACCTGCAATCTGAGGGGGTTAAAATTACCCCATTGCAGGAAGCTAATGATATTCAGACTCTTATTGCATTGGTTGCCGCTAAAGTAGGCGTAAGCCTTGTTCCATACAGTGCGAGGCATATTAGCCGGGAAGATATCTGCTTTATTCCTATTCAACATCACAAGCAAGCCCAATGGCAAATTGACGTTGTTTGGCAATCGTCATTACCTAAAGCATGGCAAACAATTATTTACGCGCTAATTGACGAGGTTCATAAAGAGTTTACCGATAATAATAACTCCGTAATTCCTATATATTAAATGGTAGAACTCTGATATTTATTACCCCCATCTTTGTTAGATAGGCACTACTTTATATGTCTGGTAATAGCTTAATCACCCCACTTAAAATCATAGCTTCTGGTGTAGCACTGCCTAAGAATAAAATTTTTTCTTCAATGCTTGATGAAAAACTCAATAAATCGATAGGGTTTGTTGAAAAACATTCAGGCATTGAATACCGCTATCATGCCAGTAATACTGATTCGCAAGCCGAGCTGGCAGCTCAGGCGATCCAAAACACACTGGACGCTAGTCATATCAATCCTCAAAGTATTGATATGCTAATAAATGCCTCTGCTATCCCTGTTCAGGCGTTACCCTGCTCTGCAGCGCATATCCTGGAGCAATCAAACTTAAGGGAAGGCATTGCATGCTTTGATGTCAATGCCAGTTGTATTAGTTTTATTACCGCATTACAAGTTGCCGCGGGCTTACTCGCAACCAGTGCTTATCAGCGAATTGCTATCGTCTCTGCAGATATTGCTTCACGGGGAATTGATTGGCAGGACAAGGAATCATCATTGATTTTTGGGGATGGTGCAGCTTGTGTGATCGTTGAAAAAGGCGATGGAACTAGCGGTATTATTTCTTATACCCATACAACTTATACTGCTGGCATTGATTTTTGTGAAATCCGAGCTGGCGGTACAAGGCGTAATCCGCGTTCAGGTATGACTGAGGATGATTTCCTTTTCCATATGCAAGGTAAAAAACTATTCCGCTTAGCCTCCTCTTTAATTGAAGACTTTATGCAACAGGTTTTTCATGAATCAGGCTTACAACTCAAGCAAATAGAGACAGTTATTCCACACCAAGCTAGTCATTTATCGTTAGAGCATATGCGCCAACGTGTCGGGGTAACAACAGACCAATTGATTGATATCTATCGATATCGTGGTAACCAAGTCGCAGCATCTATCCCCTCAGCATTACATGAGGCGATTATTAGCGGTCGGTTTTATGAAAAGCAAAGTGCAATGTTAATCGGAACAGCAGCAGGATTAGCACTATGTGCAATGGTACTTATCCCGTGAAAATATTAGTCACCGGCGCAACCAGTGGGCTAGGACGCAATGCTAGCGAATATTTACTGCAAAGGGGTATTGAAGTCATTGCTTGTGGTCGTAATCAACAAGCAGGTCAACAACTGAGCCAAATGGGTGCTAAATTTATTTCAGTAGAATTGGCCGATTTAACCCAGCAAGATGCCAAAAAACTAATGGCCGGCTGTGATGCAATATGGCACTGTGCCGCACTTTCTTCGCCTTGGGGAAAGCGCCAAGACTTTGAAAAAACAAATATACATGCGACTCAAACCTTAGCAACTGCCGCTGGTGAAGCTAACGTTTCGCGCTTTATTCATATTTCTACCCCTGCAATTTATTTCAATTTCACACACCAGCAAGATATTAGTGAATCGACGGTTAATACCCATTTTGCCAATCAATATGCAAGAACAAAATATTTAGCAGAAACCGTTATCGAACAGTGTGTGAGCCAGTTTCCAACAACACGCTACACTATTTTACGTCCAAGGGGGTTATTTGGACCTCATGACCGTGTACTTTTACCGAGGTTATTAGCACAAATAAAATCACGCCAAGGTAAATTGATATTACCTAATGGGGGAAATAACCATTTCGACCTCACTTATGTGGGAAATGTGGTTCACAGTATGCAATTAGCGACTGTTAAAAATGGACTTAAAAGTGGAGCTGCCTACAATATCACCAATCAACAGCCTCAAGCGCTAAAGCAAACGCTTCAACAATTGTTTAGTGAATTGAATTTAAAGTGTGAAATTCGTTCTGCGCCTTACCCGTTACTGTATGGTCTGGCAACTCTTTTAGAAGCGATTGGCTATATAACAGGAAAAGAACCCTTACTGACGCGTTATAGCCTTGGAGCCGCCTATTTCACCATGACACTTGATAACCAAAAAGCACAACAAGAACTCGGTTATTACCCTTTATATACGATGCAACAAGGGGTCAAATTAACGGCGAAATGGTTAAAACAGCAGGAGAATTTATGTTAACCATCCACCAGTATGAAGTGGGGTATTGCACACACCCAGGTTGCGTCGCCCTTAAAGGTGCGAGCTTTAAATCCTGTAAATTTCCTGCCAGAGCATGGTTAATTAACGATGAAAACCAACGTTGGTTATTTGATACTGGTTATGCGACGCATTTTTATGATCATACCCGCCACGGAATTATGCGGTTATATCGAGCCATTACCCCAGTTTACTTCGACAGTAAACAGGCATTAGTTAATCAGCTGGCTGATGATGGAATAAAACCCGCAGATATTAATGCCGTTATTTTGTCTCACTTTCATGGTGACCATATCGCAGGGCTACGTGACTTCCCTGAGATCCCCATTATTTGCTCTGGTGATGGGTGGGCAAAAACACGTCACTTAACTGGTTTTGCCGCCTTAAAAAATGCCTTTGTCAGCGGGTTATTACCCGATGATTTTGAACAACGCACTGTGTTTTATGAAGGGTTTGAGCGTGTTTCTTTGCCTCATGAATTGCAAATATTAGGCGAAGGTTACGCCGTAAATAAGCAAAAGACCTTATTAATTGTACCGCTTCCTGGTCATGCAGCAGGTCACATTGGTTTATGCGTTTTAACGAATACAGGTTGGGTGCTCCTTGCGGGGGATGCCGCGTGGTCACCAACCAACTATAAACAATTACGTGGGCCAATGGCGATTGCTAATATCATCATGGATGATAAGCAAGCGTATTATGAAACGCTGAATAAATTACATGAAATTGATAAGCAAAATATTGTCATCCAACTTTGTCACGAGGGTGAATTGCAGTGATCTTTTCCATGCTTTGGCACTATTGGCGAGCACGCCGTCTAAAATTTGAAAACCGTGAACAACTTGAAGCCTATCAGCAAAAGCGCTTAACACAATTCAAGCAAAAAACATTGGCTAATAGCCGCTATTTTTCCCCGTATATTCATCAACCACTCCATGATTTTCCCATCATGAATAAACACATCATGATGAGTCATTTTGATACGATGAATACCGCAGGGCTTTCTCGCCAAACATTACTCGATTGTGCACAAAAAAGTGAGCAATCTCGCGATTTTGCCCCTAAAGTAGGGAAATATAGTGTTGGGTTATCCTCTGGGACATCAGGTCGCCGCGGCCTTTTTGTTGTTAGCCCTGAGGAGCAAAATATCTGGTCTGGCAGTATGTTAGCCAAAATGTTACCGAGTGGGCTGTTCAACGGTGAGCGTATTGCGTTATTTCTTAGAGCCAATAATAACCTGTATGAAAGCGTCAATAACCGCTGGATATCCCTGCGTTTTTATGACCTTTTCGCGGATTTTCAACAACAATTAATCGAACTAGAAAGATATCAACCTTCTATTATTGTTGCCCCAGCTCAAGTGCTGTGCGCTATTGCCCAAGCGATTAGCCGCCAACAAATTCAATTAAAAGTACAAAAAGTCATTTCAGTGGCGGAAGTGCTTGAACAACATGATAAACAAAAATTACAGAACTGCTTCCCGAGTGTTGGTGAGGTCTACCAAGCCACTGAAGGTTTTTTAGGCTGTACTTGTTCGCATGGAACTCTACATTTAAATGAAGCCTTTATTCATATTGAACCTAACTGGATCGATGATGAACGATTCTCTCCGATTATCACTGATTTCACGCGGAAAACTCAGCCGATTGTCCGTTATCAACTCGATGATGTTTTAGTTGTGAAAAAAACACCTTGCCCCTGCGGTTCCCCTGAATTAGCGATTGAACGTATCGAAGGCCGTTGTGATGACTTACTCCAACTCCCCGACCAAAAAGGGAATACGGTGACTATCTTTGCAGACCCCTGCGCCCGAGTCATTGCCAATAGCATTCCCCTTACCGCTGACTTTCGGTTGACCCAGCAAGGCCAGTTATTAATTTTACAAGCGGAATGTACACAGCTTGAATTAAATGATTGCCAACAGCAACTCGAAAACTATTTCACTCGTCAGCAAGTCGATATCACTCAGTTACGCTGGCAATTATCATCTGAGCCAATTCAACAAGCTCTCTCTATTAAAAAACGCCGGATTATTCGAAAGGAAGAGCAATGAATACTAAAACGTTATTCATTAGGGCGTTATATTGTTTAATCGGCTGGGGAACAGTCGGCATTGTGTATAGTTATACTGGTCAAAATACAGATAATGTCCATCTACTGGCTCCAAGTGCGGTTGATAGCGCGGTGCCGTTCTCCCCTAGTGCGGTTTGGTTTTATCTATCCTTCTTTTTGTTTATCCCATTAGGCTATTTTTGCAGCCCAATAGAACGAACTCGGTCATTAATGTTTGCTATGCAATTATGTGCCTTAGTCTCTGGCGCTGTTTATTTACTGTATCCAACCACAATGCAATATTACGATTATGATTTAACCTCATTTTCGGCTCACGCTTTATCCGCTTTAATCAAGATTGATAGCCCTCAAAATTTATTACCTTCTCTACATGTCTCATTGACTCTTGTCGTACTGAATGCATTATGGTCGGTAAAATATAAATTTCGAACACTGTTGTACTTTTTATGGGCCGCAGCCATTTGTGTGTCTGTGTTGGTACTAAAACGCCACTTATTTATTGATGTTATCACTGGAGCAGTAACCGCTTGTGGAGCGCTGTTGGTTGTCCACATGGCAAAATACGGCTTAGAGAGAAAACGCTCATGAATGAATTAACCTTTCCGATTATTTTTATGTTAGCGGTCGTCATTGCTGAAGGCTTAGTGATCGCCAAAACACAAAAGGGGTCGGTAAGTTGGCAGGAATTGGTTTTTAACCTGAACTCTGGTCATATTATGTTGTGGCTATTTAGAGGGTTAGAGCTTTTTTGTTATGGCTTTGTCGTTACACACTACTCATTCAACCTTGTTGAAAACTGGCCAACAGCTTTAATTTGGATATTTGCTATTTTAGCGTGGGACTTTGGCTTTTACTGGCTGCATCGCTTACACCATACTTACCGCCTATTATGGGCAGTACATGTAGTACATCACCAAGGAGAACACTACAACCTATCATTAGGTGTACGTAATTCATGGTATTCATCTCTAACCTCAATCCCATTTTTTATGTTATTGGCTCTTATCGGGGTGCCTTTAGAAGTCTTTATTACTGTTTCCATTTTGCACTATACCATCCAATTTTTTAACCATAGCGCGTTGATCCCACGCCTTGGTTGGTTAGAAAAGTTTATGGTGACACCACAGCATCACCGAGTTCATCATGTAAAGGAAGGGCACTACTCGAACCGTAATTTTGCAGGTAGTTTTATTTTTTGGGATAAGCTATTTGGCACTTTTTCCAAGCTACCAGAAACAGAGCACCATTTTGGTATCAAGGGTGCACCAGCATCCGAGAACCCATTTATTGATAGCAATTTACCTTTTTGGAAAATTATTAATCGCCGCCGGCAGACAACCCAAAAACCATCACCGTTATTTCGCACCAACCAATTTGCTCTTGTGATAGGAACACTTCTGCTATTTATATTAGTAATTGGTTATGTCTACCTATACGGCTACGGTTATCAAGGTACAACACAGCAACAAGTCATTTTATTTGTTTTATTAGCACTGGGAACTATTGCCTTATCAGGGATATCAGATGGCCGTAAAAGTGGCTTAATAAGCTGGTTTTTTATAGCCTGCTTATTACTTATTTGTATTCTATTTATTTGGCAATGGACAAGCCCATTTTGGATAATTTCGACCAGTGCGCTGTGGTTACATAGTTTGCTGATGCTCATTGGCATTGGTCGTAAACCAGTGCAGGTGCTCAATGTCTAATGAGCCACTAAGACCATTAGGTTATCAACATCGCCATGATCAGGCTTTTCAAAAAGCATTAAACAATGCTGCTATGCAGTATTTAAAAGACCGTTCAGATCACCGTTTTGCAGATCTACGCTTCTATTTAAAAAGCCTAGTTTTAGTATTGTGCTGTTTCGGCAGTTACATCGTAGCCTTGTGCGCGAATGCGCAATGGGCTTTTTTCACTTTTTATCCGCTCTTTATCTGTTTTGCCCTGTTGTTGGCGATTAATTTGGTCCACGATGCCTCCCATAATGCGATTTTTAAACATGGTAAAGCCAACTATTGGCTTAATTTCTGGGTCACTATCCCACTTGGCCTAGACCCTGAGTGTTGGCGTGTTAGACACATTATTTTTCATCACGCCCACACGAATATTCGTCACTATGACCTAGATATTGAAGAAAATTTTGTGCTACGGCAGACCCCATACCAACGCTGGTACCCTTTTATGCGGGCGCAACATCTGTACTGGCCCTTGGTTGCAGCCATGACATTTCCGGCGTTGATCTGGTTTTTTGATTGGTTAGATAGGTTTCACTTCACGAGAGTCGCCCCACATATGCGCCATCAAGGGCAGAAAGGGCTTAGTACCTTTTTATTGGCAAAATTTCTCCATCTGTTTATCGCTATTATTATCCCTATCTTAGTTGTTAGTGATATCAGCTTAGGTACATTGCTGCTCACTTATTTGCTTAGCCAAATGTTTGCATCACTCATATTTGTTGTTTTGATACTCGGCACACACTGGGCAAAGGCAACCTTCTACACCCCACCCCAAGAAGGTAATATGCCCCACGGGTTTTATACACATACATTTTCAACCACTTATGATTGGCATACCACGCCTCGTTGGCTCACCTATTGGCTAGGTGGTTTAAACTTGCACTTAACTCATCATTTGTTTCCCAACTGGAATCACCGCCACTACCCTGCCCTTGCAAAGATCATCGAACAAACGGCAAAGCAGTTCTCAATGGAATATCACTGTATCAATGCCAAGGAACTGTTTATCTACCAGCAGCGGTTCTTAAAGGAAATGGGAACTGGCAAACAAGCCGATATGCACTGAATACCGATAGAAAGGAATTCAGTGCATTAAACGGGATATCACCTGTCGATAATAATATTTTGATTAACCACATTCTGTTCGCTATTCCCAACCATCTGAGAAAATTTGTCGAGGGGATCGGTACGAAATGCATACAAGCGTTTTAAGGCATATGGGTTATCCCCTAGCTTCACTTTCCCTTGAATTGTCGTCAAAGCTAGGTGTAAGCCCGCTTCTTTTGCGGCATCCATTGCAGATTGGTTATAGCCACCAAAGGGGTAGGCTAAATAGCGCTGCTCTGGCTCAAAATGGCTAAGTAGCCTCATTGAGCGTTTAAAATCCAACATGGCCGTGTGTTGTTTACGGCTAAAAATAATCGGTGAGTTATGGTTATCCAAACGATGTAAAAAGTGCGTATGCGATTGAATATTAAATACATCTTGGCTATCTTTTATTTCTTGTTTGCTCATAAACTGTAACGAATCTGCAGACCACTTTTCTGGATGAGTTTTGACCCTTGAAGAAATAACAAACAAAGTTGCTTGCTGATGATTTTGCCTTAAAATCGGTAACGCATAACGGTATACGGATTTCAAACCATCATCGAAAGTCAATACCACGGCTTTGCCGGGCAAGTTAGCTGATTTATTCAAATAATCTTCCACATCCTGCAAAGAAAGGGTTTGATAACCCGCTTGCTTGAGGTAATTCATTTGTTCACTGAATGCTTCCACTGAAGTGGCTGTCGATGTTTCACGAAACAGTTTATTTTCACTATCTTGTAAAATATGGTGATAAGTTAAGATTGGAATACCTTTATCCAACGCAACATCATCCAGATGAACATACCCTAGTCTGTCACCTAAGCGAATTGTCAGCCAAGCTGTCTTTGTACCTATTTTATCGGTTTTTATCATTCTAGCGACGACCGGATAACGTAAGTTTGCCCATAAAGAGGCAATTTGCCGGCCACTGCTATCAGCTGATTGATAAACAGGCGTTTTTTGCCGTGTGATTAGATAATCATAAACGGGTTTTTGTAAGTCATTTAACCTATCAATATCTGGAATATAACGAGGGGGTTTATTCGCAAGTGCTGTTGCCTTTACAAACGCATAATCATTACCAAATTGCATCGCGCTATAATCCCCTGAAGAGTTATAAGCATAGAACCCATGATTATGGTTAAGTTCAGCCACCGCACGCATTTCACCCGCGACCCTTGAAAAAATAATTTCTGTTTTTTGGGTTTGGATTAGTTTAGGGGGAATATCGGCTAACCGCCAATCCTGCGTATTATGCTCAACAACTGTGGCTAAAGATGGGGAAATAGAATTTATGAATAAGACTAAAAATAAAACAAGTAATTGTTTACACATTTTTTATCCATTACCAACAAAGTTTGCATTAATTATTCTAAACCTACTCAAGAATTAACCCTATACCCCATGAAAAATTTTTATTGAGAGGTCGCCCCCCTGTTACCTCACTTTCTTTATCAAGCAGCTAACCCCCCCTTACAGCTTAGCCCCAATACTCATTTTAATCAGTGTTTATTTCTTACAAAAGTTATTATACCAATTAGGTGGTTTAACCTTGATGTATCATACAAAATAAAGAGATCTAGCTCATGTTTATCAGTAAAAAACGTTTTCAAGGTACGATCTGTAAATCATTTGACAGTTAATTCCATTTCCCACTGTTAGATTGGCAATCAACCACCTTTCAACACCTGGGAATAACAATGAAAATAAAAGAAATTAGTACCTTTATCATGCACGTTCCGGTCACTAATGATCTAATTGGTGATTCGACGCATAGCATTACCCATTGGGGAATGCCGGGTGTCATGATCAAAACTGAATGTGGGTTAGTCGGTTATGGTCATACAGGAACACATGCGGATATCACTACAGATCGTTTAATTACCACCATCATTGAAGATGTTTTTGGCCCCATGCTGCTGGGTGAAGACCCAACTGAAGTACGTTATTTACATCGTAAGCTCACTCGTAGTTCGACCAATATTTGGGTAGGCCGTGGTGGCTTGATGCAAATGGCTATCTCTGCCATTGATATTGCCTTGTGGGATCTCAAAGCGAAAGCTGCCGATCAGCCACTATGGCAACTGTTTGGCGGTTCAAAACACAATAAAGTGAACGCTTATAATACTGACTGCGGTTGGCTGGTTCGTAGCCAAGACGATCTCGTTGATGATTGTAAAAAAATGATCTTCGAAGAAGGTTTTAAAGCGATCAAAATGAAAATTGGCAAGCCAGATCCACGTGAAGATTTACAAAGAATCGAAGCCGTTCGCCATGCAATTGGCGATGATATTGACCTAATGGTCGATGCTAACGGTAAATGGGATATCAGCATCGCCAAACAATATGGCCACCGTTTAAATGATTTCAACATTAAATGGTTTGAAGAGCCACTGTGGCACGATGACGTGGCAAGTCACAAGCAGCTAGCAGCTTATATGGATACACCAATCGCGTTAGGTGAATTACTGTATCACAATGATTCATTTAAAGAATTTGTCCTTGCTGGCGCAGTTGATTACCTACAACCAGATGCAACCCGTTGTGGTGGTTTAACTGCAGTATGGGAAATTGCGGATTTAGGTATGGCATTTAACTTACCAGTAACACCGCACCATGGCGATATGATGCAAGCACAATTGCACTTAGTCATGGCACATCCAGCCTGTTCATTACTGGAATTTATTCCATGGACATTGGATTGCTTTGTTGACCCAGTTGAAGTCATTGATGGTGTTTATACCACCCCAACGGCTCCGGGAGCCGGTACGACGTTAAAACCGGAAGCATTGGCTAAATTTAACGTGAAATAATAATAATTCCCTTTTTCGCTATTTCATCACTAACACCACGAGAAAGGGAAATAAATAACAAGAATTATTCATTTTAAGTTACTTATTCATTAGCTCTATACTCTACCCTGCTGATAACTCAGCGGTGGGCTAAACACGTAATAAAAATGAATAGATAACATCATTACCTTACAAAACTGGGGTGAACCATGTCCACCAATACTGATCATTTATCATCGGCTACCAGCAAAGCAATACGAAAAATAATACCCATGGTGGTATTAATGTTCATATTAGCGTATTTAGACCGTTCAAATATCGGTTTTGCAAAGCAAGAATTTCAATTAACAACAGGGTTAAGTGACGCCGCCTATGCATTCGGTGCAGGGATCTTTTTTATTGGTTATGCACTATTTGAAGTACCAAGCAATATCTTACTGTACCGTATAGGTGCACGTGTATGGCTATCACGCATTATGGTCACATGGGGGTTAGTTTCAGCGGCAATGATGTTCGCTCACGATGAAACTACCTTTATTGTCTTGCGTTTCTTATTAGGCGTGAGTGAAGCGGGCTTCTTTCCAGGGGTTATTCTGTATTTAACTTTCTGGTTCCCACAAAATATTCGTGCCCGTGTCACTGGCTATTTTTTATTTGGTGCACCATTAGCCTTTATTATTGGAGGACCATTATCCGGTTCATTACTCGCACTAGAAGGCTCATCATTCGCATTCGGTTTATATGGCTGGCAGTTAATGTTTGTTGTCGAGGGGTTACTCGCCTCTCTCGTCGGGATTTGGGTATTTTTCTACCTTGATGACCGCCCAGAAAAAGCAAAATGGCTGACAGCAGAAGAAAAAAGTGCGCTTTCCGCTAAATTAGCCACAGAAGAAAATGCCAAAGCAGGGCATAGTCCAAAAGGCGCTTTAAGTGCGCTATTAGATATGCGGGTTCTCTATTTATGCTTAATTTGGTTCACTGTTCAAGTATGTGGTTACGGTATTTATTTCTTCCTGCCAACCCAAATCGGGACGCTATTAGGCAGTAAAGTTGGAATATTAGTCGGCTTCGTGACGGCAATTCCACCTCTGTGTGCGGCTATCGCAGTTTACTATGTCCCGCGCATTTCTGAACGCCTAAAAGAGCGTCGTAAAGTGGCTGCGATTACCTTTATGTTAGGGGCTGCGGGGATTGCTGTATCCGGCTTGTTCGATAGCATTCCAGTCATTGCCATTATTGCACTGTGTGTGGCAGCAGCAGGTCACTTAGCGATGCAACCTCTGTACTGGAGCTTCCCATCGGCTTACTTAGGTGGAACCGCTGCGGCATCCGGTATTGCCTTAATTAACTCCGTAGGCAACTTAGGCGGTTTTGTGGCACCAAACTTAAGAGTCTGGGCAGAAACGACGTTTGAATCTGCGCGAGCTGGGTTGTACTTTATCGCGCTCGTTGCCTTTATTGGCGGTCTTTTAATACTGACATTAAAACGATTAGGTATTGAAAAACGATTCGAAGATTAAATCTTTGTTCCCGGGCCACCATCGGTGGCTCGTTTTTACTTAATTAATGGCAACATTAGCTTTCATTTATTACACAAAGAGGTTTAATCAAATATTGCGGTGGTTCAGGATTGAACATACCCCTACCAAATGTCATGATAAAGTCAGCTTATTTCATGCAGGGAGCATTCAGATGAACATTGCAGTACAAAATAGCCAGTTAGTTTTGCCCCATGCAAACATTCTTGAAATTTTACAAACCAATAGCTGGTTTAATAACTTACCTGACTATTTGATTAGTATATTAATGGAATGCGCAACGCTACGTTTTTATAACGATGGCGAAATGGTTCACTACCAAGGCGACCCAGCTAGAGGGCTATACGCCGTCATTCAAGGCTCCGTTAAAGTGAGTTCCATCTCTACTGATGGGCGTGAATGTGTATTCCGCTATCTTTCCCCCGGGAACTGGTTTGGCGAAATTGCCATGTTAGATAAATCCGCCCGTACTCACGATGCAAAAGCGATTAGCCCAACAATTTTGTTGACGATTTCACCAAAAGACTTAGCTACAATCTTAGAGAAATACCCTGTTTTTTATCAATCATTGAATATCTTACTGTGTAAGGTCATTCGCAACGCTTTTACCATTATCAATGACAGCGCTTTATTGTCAGTTTCTGCTCGGTTAGCTAAACGGCTGCTTAGCTTAGCCGAAGGGTACGGAGAACCCCATGAGAAAGGCATCCAACTTAGCCTATACCTAACACAAGATGACCTAGCAACGATCATTAATACCACTCGACAAACCATCAATAAGCGCTTGGTTGCTTGGGAAAAATTAGGTTGGATCGATGCAAAATACGGGAAAATTATCTTAGTGAATCTCCCCGCATTAAAGCAAATCTCTGAAGATGATGAGGAATAACTAATCGTTATGATCGACGGTTGGACTATCCGCAAAAAAGTAACGATCCATGGTAAATTCGAAGTCATCACTAGTGGCATTAAACAACATTTTTTTAGTGTTTTCCAAGTGTTGCCACATTGCTTGCCTTGCCCCCTTTGCATCACGGCGTGCAAGTGCCTGTAAAATTTGGTCATGTTCATCACACCAACTTTCAATCGACCTATTATCAATGTGCTCATGAAGTTTTAACCAGTATGGGTTACGCAAGCGCTGGCTCCACATCTGCTCAACAATAATTACCATGGCGCTGTTATGAGTCGATGCTGCAATTTGCATATGGAATGCTAAATCCCACGTTGAATCACGAAAGCGGTCTTCTTTCCGTGCATTTTTTTGTATATCAACCAGTTTTAAAATATCTTCTTTAGTTGCTTGAGTCGCGGCAAACTCTGCAATATGGCTTTCAATCAATTGCCTTGCTTGTAGTAATTCAAATGGGCCACAACGACTAAACTCGAGCCCGCTGTCCGTATTAACCGAGTTGTTAGACCGATTACTAATAACATGTATACCTGAGCCTTTGCGAACATCCACATAACCTTCGACTTCTAACATAATAATGGCTTCACGGATCACCGTACGGCTGACATTCATTTCGTCTGCAAGTAAGCGTTCTGCGGGGAGTTTTGTCCCTATTGGGTACGCATCATTTTCAATTCTATCTTTAACTAAAGCGGCAACTTGCTGATATAAGCGTGGTTCACTCTCTTGTGAGCTCATCATTTTCTCCTTTCGCAATACAACCCTGTGTAACCAGCATCTAAACGCTCTAAGTATAACGAAATTTACCATGTCTGGGTGAAATAGAAAATGTTAAGAAAAGAAATTACAGTTAAATTGGTATAACACCTTTAAAAGATATAAACCAAATAGTATAATGCCTGAAATTTAGTCAATAAAATGATTGATCACACCTTGATATGATTGGTTTATCCCATTACATCCGATTTCCAGCCCAGGGAACTAAACATGATAAAAGATATAATTAAAATACATGCCAATGACAATGTCGCTGTTACGCTAACTGATAGGCAAGTAGGAGAAACTATCACTATTGATAACCACTCCGTCACCCTAAAACAGGATATCGCCCGCGGTCATAAAATCGCATTAGTGCCGATTGAAAAAGATCACAATATCTTAAAATACGGTTCCCCAATTGGTCATGCAACCACTGCAATTAGTGCTGGTGAGCATGTGCATACTCATAATATTGCAACAAATTTAAGTGCATTAAATGACTATGAATATGACCCAGAATGTAACCTAATTGCGGCAACTCTCCCTGACCCTGAAGTACAAATTTATCGCCGCAATAACGGTGACATTGCTGTCCGTAATGAAATTTGGGTGATCCCAACGGTTGGATGCGTCAATGCCCTTGCAAGAAAAATGATCGAACGCTTCAATAAACAGCACAATGAAGCGACTGATATTGACGGGGTCTATCTTTACAACCATACCTTAGGCTGCTCTCAATTAGGCGATGACCACTTAACCACCCGTACTATTTTGCAAGATATGGTAAAACACCCTAATGCAGGGGGCGTTCTGGTGATTGGGTTGGGATGTGAAAATAACCAAGTGGCTGAGTTTAAAGCAACATTAGGTGATTTCGATACTGATCGCGTTAAATTTATGGTATGTCAACAATTGGAAGATGAAATTGAAGCGGGCGTTGAACACCTTAATGAACTTTATCAATTAGTTAGACAAGATAAACGTGTGTCAGGCAAGCTTAGTGAAGTGAAATTTGGCCTTGAGTGTGGTGGATCTGATGGGTTATCAGGGATCACCGCCAACCCACTATTAGGCTGTTTTTCTGATTTCCTTGTCAGCCATAATGGAACGACTGTTTTAACCGAAGTGCCAGAAATGTTTGGTGCTGAGCAGATTTTAATGAACCATTGTCATGACCAACAAACCTTCGAAAAAACAGTAAATATGATCAATGACTTCAAACAATATTTTATTGCTCATGATCAACCTATCTATGAGAACCCCTCTCCGGGTAATAAAGCAGGCGGTATCTCTACGCTAGAAGAAAAATCCCTTGGTTGTACTCAAAAAGCGGGAACCAGCCAAGTAATGGATGTATTAAAATACGGCGAGCGCCTAACAAAACCGGGCTTTAACCTATTAAGTGCTCCAGGTAACGATGCGATTGCAACCAGTGCATTAGGCGCCGCAGGCTGCCATATAGTGCTATTTACTACGGGTCGTGGAACTCCTTATGGTGGGTTTGTACCAACATTAAAAATTGCCACTAATAATGAACTGGCCGCCAAAAAACCCCATTGGATTGATTTTAATGCAGGTGCCTTATTAACCGGTAAATCCATGGATCAGTTATTGGCTGACTTTATTCAACATGTGGTTAAGGTCGTAAATGGAGAACAAACCAAAAATGAAGTGAATGACTTCCGCGAATTAGCCATTTTTAAAATGGGCGTCACACTTTAGAATAAACTACCCCTATTGTTTTCGCTATTAGGAAACAATAGGGGCGCTTCTAACCTATTCTATTGTCTTAATTTCATTTCCCTATAGATAATAATGAATTACCGCCTATTTTCTATTTTAGGATATGGGTATATAAACATTATATTTAAACTTTAATGAACAGTTTTATGATGGTATCTCTTTAAGGGGTATTATTTTAATAACAGTAATAACCACACTGCATTTCTTTGTGGTTATTTGTATAATAACCCCTTCCTTGACTATAATAAAAATCAAGAAATAGTATTTGTTATTTTTAATCAATTTATTATGTCAATTACACTACATTTAATTCTTTACTTTTGCCCATAATAGGCATTTTTACCATGCTTACGTAAATAATGTTTATCTAACAATTCTTGCTGCATTGCCCCTACAGCAGGCTGTAATTGACGAGTAAATAAATTCATATAAGCGATTTCTTCTAAGACAACCGCATTATGCACCGCATTATCAGGGTTTGTCCCCCATGCAAATGGGCCGTGACTGTTAACTAATACTGCGGGAACATCTTTGGCTGTGATACCTTTTTCTTTAAATGTTTCAATGATGACATTACCCGTTTCCCTTTCGTAATCCCCAGCAATTTCATTTTCTGTCATTAAACGCGTGCACGGAATTTCACCATAAAAATAATCTGCATGTGTGGTGCCTAATGCACTTAATGGCTGCCCTGCTTGTGCCCAAATAGTGGCATGACGCGAATGAGTATGCACGATACCGCCAATTTCAGGGAATGCCTTGTAAAGTGCCAGATGGGTATCTGTATCAGAAGACGGTCGAAAATTACCTTCAACAACTTTTCCCGTTTCCAGTGAGACAACCACCATATCTTCTGCTTTCATGGTTTCATAATCCACACCGGATGGCTTAATTACCATTAACCCTGCTTGGCGATCAATGCCACTGACATTTCCCCAAGTAAAGGTCACTAGGTTATGTTTTGGTAATGCGAGGTTTGCTTCAAAGACTTGTTGCTTCAATTGTTCTAACATAATAATCCCCTAGCTATAAAATTTGCTTTAATATCAACAACAAAAATTTATTCTCTGGGTATATTTTGTGTGTTGATAACCTGTCTCTACCTATTAAGGTAAACAGATTTTGCTGATTTAAAAAGCGGTCACATTTACAAACTCGCAACAAACCACAGTTAATCGGTCATAATCGGTCACTGCCGGTCACATTAAGTCAATATTGAGGCGTGGAAAGATGACCGAGTTAGCCCATTTTTTTTTGTTTCTTATGAGTAACACAGAAAGATACTGCAAATAATGCGCAGTACATCACAACTAAAATGTAACGATTACATATTGCTTTCAAATATAGCTATACAAGATCACTTTAAACGGCTTTGTTTTTTTCAAGAATGGAATACTTGAATCTAATCACGACAAAAAAAAAGCAACACAGGCAGAATAAATATCGTGGAAAAAATAGGAGTTAAACATGTTACAAGCCGAACGCCATAAATTAATTTGTTCTCATGTTTCACAAAATGGTTCGGCGTTAGTGCGTGAATTAGCTCAGTTATGTCTTGTTTCCCAAGAAACGATCCGCCGTGATTTAACAGTACTAGAGCGAGAAAACCGAATTATTCGTAGCTTCGGCGGTGCCGTTGCCATTGACCAAGAAGAAATGCCAATGGTCAATGTAATACCTTCTTCGGTCAAACTCAGTCAAATGGTCGATGGTGCAGAATCCTTTCGCAAAAGAACCGAAGAACACCCTGATGCGAAAATGAAAATTTCTAAGGCTGCACTGAAGTTTATCCAACCCGGCGACTGTATTATGCTAGATAACAGCAGTACTTGCTGGTTTTTAGCACGGCAAATACCTGATATCGATATTACTGTTGTCACTAATTCGGTCAAAATTATCCAAGCACTGGCTTGCCGTGATCGTGTACGAGTGATTGGGATTGGTGGTGAATACTCAGAACGTCATGATGATTTTCATGGCCCTATTGCAGAAAGTATTATTCGTAGCTTTCAGATAAAAACCTTATTTTTATCATGCCAAGGTTTTAATATTGAAAATGGTATTCGTGATGGTAGCGAAATAAATTCAAAGCTAAAAAATATTATGTTGCAAGTTTCAGAGAATAAAGTTTTGCTCGCCGACAACAGTAAACTCGGAAAATATGCTTTTAGCCAAGTTTGTACCTTTGAGGATATTAACGTACTCATTACTAACAAGCTTAATGATACTAATTTTCAAAAACAATTCCCGAATTTAAATATTATCGAGTGTGATAAGTAATTTATTAAAATATAAAAAGTCCGTAACCGTGATGTAAGTAAAATAATAATCATTCATTTATTTTCTGTATTAAAAAGTGCAGGGATATTATGTACCCATAATTCCTTAGCGCTTAATTATAGGCATACCTAAATGAGATAATAACATTGACCCTATGTTGATGAGAGATCTCGATTTAGTATCCATCTACACTAAGGAATACAACTATGAACATGAAAAAATTAGTTTTACCTTGTTTAATGAGCGTTGCACTGTTTTCCAATGTCGCAATGGCCGAATCACAAAAAGCACAAAAGCCATTCACGATGGGCGTAGTCGTTAAAGTCGGTGGTATTCCTTGGTTTAACGTTATGGAACAAGGGATCACCGAAGAAGGTAAAAAACTGGGCGTTAACGCATTCCAAGTTGGCCCTACAACGGCTGATCCAGCAGAACAAGTTCGTGCCATCGAAGATTTAATCGCCAAAAAAGTGGATGTCATTGGTGTCGTTCCTAACGATGCAAAAGTACTTGAGCCTGTATTAAAACGCGCTCAAGAAGCTGGTATTAAAGTCATTACTCACGAATCTCCAAATCAAACCAACGCAGACTGGGACTTTGAATTACTTGATACCCAAAGCATGGGAGCTAACCATATGAAAGATATGGCAGCTTGTATGGGTGAAGAAGGTAAATACGCCATGTTCGTCGGCAGTTTAACGGTCCCTCTTGTTAATGAGTGGGCGGATGCTGCCATTGCTTACCAAAAAGCCAATTACCCAAAAATGCAAATGGTAGATGACCGTTTTGGTGTTGCAGAATCCGTTGATGATTCAATGCGTACCGCTAATGACCTGTTATCTAAGCACAAAGACTTAAAAGGCATTATGTCATTTGGCTCGCAAGGCCCTATCGGTGCAGGTCGTGCTATTGATAAGCGCCGCAAAAATGATACCACCTGTGTATTCGGCACCTTTACCCCAGGCCAAGGCATTAAGTTACTAGAAAAAGGCGCTATTGATGGTGGCTACATTTCTAATCCTAAAGTTGCAGGACAAGTCTTCGTTCAAGTTGCGACTGCAATGATGAACGGTGAAGAAATTAAAGATGGCGTTTCAATCGGTGATATGGGTGAAATTAAAGTCAGTGGCAATACCATTTTAAGTGATAACCCTGTCAATCTGAATATCGAAAACACCAAAAAATTGGTTGAAGTCGGCCTGTAATTCTTCACTAGCAAAATAACATTTAAAACAAAAATACAATATTAATTAGCATTTTGAATTTACTGTTTTGTATAGCGCGAGTTGTAGCCAACAACGCAACAGCTTGCGCTATGACAAACAAGCCAACACCAATTTATTTGCAGTAGGAATTATACCTATGACAACCACCTCAAAAGCTGACAAATCCGACCCACTCATCACCTTACGAGACCTTTCCAAAAGCTTTGGGGGTCATCGTGCATTACGCAATATTGATTTGACGCTAAACAAAGGTGAGGTGCACTGTTTAGCAGGCACCAATGGGTGTGGAAAAAGTACCCTGATCAAAACTATCAGCGGTGTGTACGCTCCTGATAATGGCAGTAAAATCGAGATTGATGGCAAAAGTTACCACCGGTTAACACCCGATAAAGCTCGTGAATTAGGCGTACAGGTTATCTATCAAGACTTATCGCTATTCCCTAACTTAACGGTGGCTGAAAATATCGCTTTTGAGCTGAACCTCAAAGGGTATTTTGGTTGGTTCCAAAAAAAGAAATTGCGCGAAAAAGCGTTAGAAATACTCAATGAACTCGCTTTTTCCATTAACCCAGATACGCCAGTTCAATTTTTACCCATTGCTCAGCGCCAACAAGTCGCTATCTGCCGTGCCTTAGTCGCGGATGCTCGCCTAGTAATTATGGATGAGCCAACGGCGTCCCTCACTCGAACCGAAGTAAATCAATTACTATCGACAGTGAACTACTTAAAAAACAAAGGGATCACCGTCGTTTTTGTCAGTCATCGACTTGAAGAAGTCAAGGAAATATCTGACCGCATTACGGTGATCCGTGATGGGCAAAAAATTGGCACATGGCCTGCTGAAGGCTTAACCACCCGCAAAATTACCGAACTCATGACTGGTTTAGACATCGTTCATGAACGCAAACCCCCAAACAATGCGGAAGATAGACGTACGGTTCTAGAAATTAAAAACTTCAGCCGCTCAGGCCAATATCAAGATATTTCGTTGAGTTTAAAACGCGGTGAGGTATTAGGTTTATGTGGTTTGCTCGGTTCCGGCCGTACTGAACTAGCGCTCTCTTTATTTGGTATTACTCACCCCGATAATGGTGAGTTACGTATTGAAGGTAAACCCGTTAAGCTGAAGAACAATACCGAAGCGATTAAACACGGTATTGGCTATGTATCCGAAGACCGCCTAACGTTAGGTGCGATATTACAGCAATCTATCGCCGATAATATGGTCATTTCCATTCTTGATCGTTTAAAAACCCCATTGCATTTGATTGATGAAAAACAATGTCAAGACATTGTCCAAGAGTGGATTGCTGACTTAGATATTAAAGTAACTGACCCCAATAACCCCCTTTCCACGCTATCTGGCGGTAACCAACAAAAAGTGGTTCTTGCTAAATGGATTTTAACTCGCCCAAAAGTATTGATTTTAGACTCCCCAACTGTGGGTGTCGATATTGGTGCAAAAGACAGTATTTATAAATTAATTCACCGTTTATCTGGTGTGGGGATTTCAATTCTTCTAATTACCGATGAAGCCTCCGAAGCTTATTATAACTGCGACAGAATTTTACATATGAAACAAGGAACTATCGTCAAAGAAATCATGACAGATTCCATCAATGAGCAACAGTTGGAGGAAATCATCAATGGCTAATTGGCAAAAACTTCGACCACAATCAGTTGAAGGTTGGTTAATTTGGGTCATTATCATTATGGTGGTTTTCTTTACTGCTATGAGCCCACAATTTCTGACTATTCAAAACTTACTCGACCTAAGTGAAAGCTATGCAGTCACAGGTGTCTTTGCTTTAGGATTATTTGTCGTCTTAGTCACTGGTGGGATAGATATTTCTTTTGCGGCCGTAGCTTCCGTCGTTCAATACGTCATAGCAACATGGTTATTACAAGGAATTATTGCTAGCCCAGCCCTGAGTATCACATTGGCAATAATCATTGGTATCGCTTTTGGTTTAATCAATGCAATATTAATTTACTCCCTCAATGTGGTTTCCATCATTATCACCATCAGTATGCAATCATTGTTATTTGGCATGCTGATGTGGTTAACAAATGGTCATAGTATTTATGATTTACCCGATTGGTGGGTAGACCCTGTGACTATCTTGCCGTTCGAAGTCGATGGGGAATACTACCAAGTTGGCCTGCCTCTTTTAGTGATGCTTGGTATTGCCTTCCTGACTTGGATTTTAATGAATAAAACCCATATTGGCCGCCAGTTATATGCGGTTGGGGGCAGCCAAGAGTCTGCGACTCGTATTGGTATTCGAGTTTCCGTCATTTATTTGTTCGCTTATGGCTATCTAGGTGCTATGGCAGCCATTGGTGGCATGTTGCAAACTTACCGAATGAGTGAAGTGGTACCCAGTGCCCTCGTAGGAGGAGAACTCGATGTACTTGCTGCGGCGGTGTTAGGAGGGGCAAGTTTGTCGGGGGGACGCGGTACGGTGATCGGTACGCTCATGGGGGTTTTCCTGATCGGTATCTTAAAGAATGGCCTCAACTTAATTGGCGTCTCTAACTATTTCGTCAATATCGTCATCGGCATGGTTATCCTCATTGCGATTTGTATTACTCACTACAAAAAACGCAAAGAGACGGACGTAGGTTTTGTTTAACAGGAATATCACCATGAAAAAACACGCTTTTTTTAAAATTGATGGCTCTGTTATCGGACTGCTTTCAATCTTCTTATTGGCGATAGCTGCATTCAGCATCGCTATGCCGGGGCATTTTTTTACGCAAAATACTTTTTTAAGTATTACCTTCCAATTACCTGAGCTAGGTTTACTCACTTTTGCCATGTTTGTCCCGATGTTAAGCGGTGGTTTAAACCTTGCGATTATCAGCACCGCTAACTTAACGGGCTTATTTATGGCGTGGGTCTTTATTAATTACCTACCCGTGGAGGCAGGAACTGGTACGCAATTAATGTGGTTATTATTGGCATTAGTCGGTGCAACGGTCATCGCGGTAATTATTGGCACACTCACAGGGCTAATGATTTCCCATATCGGTGCCCACCCAATTCTAGTCACACTTGGTACGATGACCATTATCAGTGGTATTGGGGTTTACCTTACTAAAGGTGCCGCACTCAGCGGTATGCCACCGATTGTACGTGCTATTGGTGCTGACACTGTATTTGGTGTCCCTATTGCTATGATTATCTTTATTGTCACCGCTATCTTGTTAGCCCTATTTTTAGGTTGTACACGCTTAGGGAAAAATATTTACATGAGTGGCAGTAATATCAATGCCACATGGTTCAGCGGTATTCGTACAGACCGCGTAATGATCGCCATCTATACCATTTCTAGCCTTCTGTGCGTACTTGCAGGCCTCATTATGATGGCACGCTTTAACTCTGCACGTATGGGCTATGGTGACTCTTATTTATTACTCACCATCCTTGCCATTGTATTAGGTGGGACTAACCCATTTGGCGGAGTTGGGAAAGTTAGCCGTGTATTCTGCGCTTTATTAGTTTTACAAGTCATCGCAACGGGTTTAAGCCTACTGGGAGTCAGCCTGCACTTTAACCTTGCGGTTTGGGGGATCACCCTAATTTTGGCACTGGCGTTCAAATTCTTCAAAGAAAGATGGAGTGCTAAACGAGCCATGACCCGCAACCAGCGCCTTAATAAAACATCACCACAAAGTTAAATTTTTCAGGGAGAACACCATGCGCAAGCATCCAATTGGAATTTATGAAAAAGCATTACCTAAAGATAGCAGTTGGTTAGAGAAATTAGCGTTAGCTAAAGCCGCTGGATTTGATTTTGTTGAAATGTCAGTGGATGAAACCGACGAACGCCTTGCACGCTTGGACTGGAACCAAGCTGAGCGCCTAGACATTGTCAAAGCCATCCAGCAAACTGGCGTGCGTATTCCAACAATGTGTTTATCTGGTCACCGCCGTTTCCCTTTCGGTAGCCACGATGAAGCAACTCGCATGATGGCTTATTCCTTGATGGAAAAAGCCATCAAATTAGCGCAAGACCTTGGGATCCGGACTATCCAACTTGCAGGTTACGATGTCTATTATGAAGAGCAAGATGCACAGACCATTGCCCATTTTGAAAAAGGGATGCAATGGGTCAGCGAAGTTGCCGCAGCGGCTCAGGTAATGTGTGCCGTAGAGATCATGGATACGCCATTTATGAATTCCATCACTAAGTGGCAAGCCCTATCTGACAAAATTCGCTCTCCATGGTTTTCTGTTTACCCTGACGTGGGTAACTTGACCGCATGGGGGAATAATGTCGAACAGGAATTCACACAAGGTATTGAGCACGTCACGGCTATTCACTTAAAAGATACCTACGCGGTAACAGAAACCTGCCAAGGCCAATTCCGTGATGTCCCTTTTGGGGAAGGTTGTGTCGATTTTGTGAATTTATTCAAACTATTAAAGCGTTTAAATTATCGCGGTACCTTTTTGATTGAAATGTGGACAGAAAAAGCAGAAGAACCATTGATTGAAATCATTAAGGCTCGCCATTGGATAGAAGATAAAATGCAACAAGCTGGTTGGTACAACGCTTAAAGGAGCCCACAATGAATGCATTTTTTATGGGTGTCGACCTTGGTGGTACTGTTATTAAAGCGGGAGTCTACACACCTGAAGGCCAAGAAATTGTTGTTGCAGAGCACCCTTTCCCCACTGAGAGCCCTGAAGCAGGGTTTAGTGAACGAAATATGGATGTGCTATGGGAAGCAGCCTGTAGCGTGATCCGCGAAGCGATTAAAAATAGCCGCTTGAATGCTTCACAAATTTCGGGCGTTAGCTTTTCTTCGCACGGTAAGGGCCTCTATTTACTCGATAAACACGGTAAACCCGTTAGAAATGGGATTGTATCTTCGGATTCCCGCGCTCAGGCCATTGTTGATGAATGGCATAAAAATGGCACGGTAGACAAAGCCTATCCGCTGAGTTTACAGCAGCTCTGGGCTTCTCACCCCGTCGCATTACTACGCTGGTTAAAAGAAAACGAACCCGATAACTACCGGAGTACAGGTCATGTTTTAATGGTACATGACTATATTCGCTATCGCCTTACTGACCAAATTGCCTGTGAAGAAACTAATATTTCAGGTAGCCAGTTATTTAACCAAACTAAATCAAGTTACGACCCTAGCTTATGCAAACTATTTGGTATTGACGAGGTCAATGACAAATTAGCACCAGTGATCAATTCAGCCCAACTTGCGGGGACTGTAACGCATAAAGCAGCAGCAGAATGTGGCCTGACAGAAGGGACGCCTGTCTTTGGTGGTTTCTTCGATGTTGTCGGTGCAGCCTTGGCTTCGGGCGTCAATCAAAAAGATAAACTGAGTGCAGTTGCTGGGACATGGACAATCTCCACCCGTGTTTTTGATGAAATTATCCCATCAGATTACCCGTATGTTTGGAGCAAATACTGTATTCCAGGTACTTATTTTGTCCATGAAGGAAGCCCAACGTCAGCCAGTAACCTCGCGTGGTTTACGCGCCATTTCTTCAATCAACGCTTACAGGACTATGAGGTACTTAACCATTGCGTAGCCGAAGGGGCAACAAGGCAAAATGATATCCTATTTTTCCCTTGGCTATATGGCTCTAATTACCATAGTAACCTGCATGGCGGCCTATTAGGTTTAAGTTCTCACCATACAGATGCAGATATTGTTTACGCGATTTACCAAGGTATTGTGTTCTCTCACTTGCTGCATCAAGACCGCATTGTTGGGCTCGATAATACCACTGAGTCCATTCGCTTTACGGGTGGCCCAACCCACTCCCCATTGTGGATGCAAATGTTCTGTGATGCGAGTAATTTACCGTTAGATGTCGTCAACATACAACAGTCTGGCTGCCAAGCGGCGGCGCTGTGTGCTGCCGTTGGAACCGGTTATTATTCCGGCTTCGATGTCGCCATTTCAGCCAGTACAGCGAAAATGACAACTTACCAACCCAATGCCGTTGGGCATCAGCAATTACGCGATAAATTTGCTCGTTTTAAATCCGTGGCGGATGCTCTGAGCCGCTAATTAAGGTTTTATATCGATAAAAAGGCAGTGCTGACATTAGGCCCTGCCTTTTTTGTTTAGTTAATCCGCAATAATTTTTGTATTAACGGTTATAGGGGAAAGTACTGTGCCCTGCGGTAAGCTATTGTATTTTAATTGCGATATTCAGCTAACCTGCTGTTTTAACCACTGAATAAAAATATCCGCTTTTGGGTGCCGCTTATCATTAAGCATCGCAAAGTAATACCGCTGTTGGCAGGTTAATGGCGTATCGCCAAAAGGCATCACGAGCTCACGGCTTTTAATCCGCTTTTCCACCAGCTGCTTGCGCCCCATTGCTACACCTGCGTGGTTCATTGCGGCTACAATAGCTAAGTCTGAACGGTCAAAACACAGGTTTCGGCGGTGGGGAAACAAGGGTAGCTGATAGTATTCGCTCCATGCTTTCCACTCATCATAGTCGGAATTGCTGCTCCATGCTTGCCGGTCATGCAGTAACGTACAGTTTTTTAGTTGATGAATATTATTCAGCAAATCATATTGCTGGGCATATTTCGGACTACACACTGGAACCATCGACTCTGACATCAGGTCTTCACAATAGAGATTAGACCTTGTCATATCATCATAATAAATTGCCACATCAATACCATAGCCGCGAAAATTAACATCATCGTTCCCTGTTAATAAATTTAATTGAATCGATGGGTATTGATTAGCAAAATCTGCAATTTTCGGGATCAACCAGCACTGGGCAATCGATGGGCGTGAGTAAACTGTTAATTCCCCAGAAATTTCTTGGTTTTTGATATCAATAATTTCTTGGTTAATATCATCCAGATTTTTACGTAACGCCCAATAAATACGCTCACCATCGGAAGTTAACTCAATACGCCGATGAAAACGCTCAAATAATTTAAAACCCAGTTCCCCCTCTAAGGTATTAATACGATGACTTACCGCACTGGGTGTGAGGGCAAGCTCCTGCGCCGCTAGGGCAAAAGAGCTATGTCGCGCCGCAGCTTCAAAGGTATGTAGGCGGGATAATTGATAGCTCGATAACCGCTTATTCCATTGAATAAAACCGGATTGTTCAAATTGATTCAAATTCGATGACACCAACCTCTTCCCCCCTTATTTGAGAAATGACCCAGCTCGTTGCTATCAACAATATAGCGCCTTTAAGGTGAATTTATATGATGCAAATCCTAATATTGGTATTTTATATGACCCATATCACGCACTTGAATTAATTGAATTCATCTAAAGCTTAGGTTTCATCGTTTGTCACCCTTGCATATTTATTATCCAATAGAAGTACAACAACAAAATGATTAGGGGTAGGATATGGACTCTACAATGTGGATGCTCGGTACTCTGGTTATTAGTATCTTGCTGATCATAGTCTCAATTATTAAATTTAAGTTTCACCCTTTTTTAGCCCTGTTACTCGCCAGCTTTTTTGTCGGTATTGCAATGAAAATGAACCCGTTAGAGATGGTGAATGCTATCGAAAATGGGATTGGCGGTACACTCGGTTTTTTAGCCGCTATTATTGGACTAGGCACCATACTAGGGAAAATGATGGAGATTTCAGGTGCAGCAGAGCGCATCGGGATCACCCTACAGAAAAGCCGTTGGTTAACTCCAGACGTCACCATGGTACTAATTGGTTTAATCTGTGGTATCACTTTATTTGTTGAGGTGGGGGTTGTTTTGTTGATCCCACTGGCATTTTCCATCGCCAAAAAAACCAATACCTCTTTATTAAAACTGGCTATCCCGCTATGTACTGCGCTGATGGCCGTACACTGTATCGTTCCGCCACACCCTGCTGCACTATTTGTCACTAATGAACTTGGGGCAGATATTGGCACTGTGATTGTTGCGGGCTTAGCCGTTGGTTTAGTCGCCTCACTGGTCGGCGGGCCATTATTCCTAAAGTTCTTAGGTGAGCGCTTACCTTTTAAAACGGTACCAGAAGCCTTTTCTGACTTAGAAGTCCGTGAAGAAAAAGATTTACCCTCGCTAGGTGCCACTTTATTTACCGTTTTACTGCCAATTATTCTCATGTTGATCAAAACCGCAGCAGATTTGAACATGAGCAAAGACAATCAATTATTTACCCTTTTACAGTTTATTGGTAACCCAATCACTGCCATGTTTATTGCCGCATTTGTCGCTTATTACGTACTGGGCATTCGCCGTAATATGGGCATGAGCGTGCTACTCAGTAAAACGGAAGAAAGCTTTAGTTCCATCGCCAATATTTTATTAATCATTGGTGCGGGAGGGGCGTTTAATGGCATCTTAAAAGGAAGTGGGTTAAGCGATTCCCTTGCGCTGGTTCTTTCAGGCATTGATATGCACCCAATCCTATTGGCTTGGTTAGTGGCTATCATTCTACATGCTGCGGTAGGCTCTGCGACCGTTGCCATGATGGGCGCCACTGCAATTGTTGCCCCATTAATGCCAATGTACCCGCATATCAGCCCTGAGATCATGACATTAGCCATCGGCTCAGGCGCAATTGGCTGTACCATCGTGACGGACTCCTTGTTCTGGCTGGTCAAACAATATTGTAATGCCACCTTAGCTGAAACATTTCGTTTTTACAGTGTCGCCACACTTATCGCATCCCTCGTTGCGCTGGCAGGCACCTTTGCACTTTCATTTGTGATTTAAAAGAGAGTAATTATGACTCAGATAAATATTGATAAGTTAATTGCTGACACCCCTTTAGTTCAGGACTTAATCGATTTAAAGCAAGTTACTTGGTTTAACCCAAACTCAACCACCACACAAGCGGGTTTACCCTATGTGGGGTTGACCCTCGAGGATGTGCAAGACGCCGAGGCACGTTTAACACGTTTCGCCCCATATTTAATGAAAGCGTTTCCTGAAACGCAAACCACACAAGGGATCATAGAATCCGACGTGGTTGCTATTCCCAATATGCAAAGTGCTCTTGAAACACGTTATGAAACGCCAATTACTGGGGAAATGTTACTTAAAAAAGATAGCCACCTACCTATTTCGGGCTCAATAAAAGCGCGAGGCGGTATCTATGAAGTTTTGACCCATGCGGAAAAGCTCGCTTTAGAAGCCGGTTTATTATCAATTGATGATAATTATGAAATTCTATCCTCAGATAAGTTTCGACAATTCTTTAGCCAATATAGTATCGCCGTTGGCTCAACCGGCAATTTAGGCATGTCTATTGGCATTATGAGTGCAAAATTAGGCTTTAGTGTCAGTGTACATATGTCGGCGGATGCACGTCAGTGGAAAAAAGATAAGTTACGTTCTCACGGCGTAAATGTTGTTGAATATCAACAGGATTATAGCATTGCGGTCGAACAAGGCCGCAAAGAAGCTGAAAAAGACCCGCGCTGCTTCTTTATTGATGACGAAAACTCAACCACACTATTTTTAGGCTATGCGGTTGCAGGTTTACGTTTGAAAAAACAATTTGTAGAGCAAGGCATTATTGTTGATAACCAACACCCGCTGTTTGTTTATCTGCCTTGTGGTGTCGGCGGAGGCCCGGGTGGCGTTGCCTTTGGCTTGAAGTTAGCCTTTGGTGATGCGGTACATTGCTTATTTGCCGAACCCACACATTCACCTTGCATGTTGCTTGGCGTGCATACAGGGCTCCATGATGCCATTTCAGTACAAGAAATCGGCATTGATAACATCACGGCTGCTGATGGCCTTGCAGTGGGCCGCGCGTCAGGGTTTGTGGGGCGTGCAATGGAACGTTTAATTGATGGTTATTACACGATTGATGATACCGAGATGTACAACCTATTAAGCTTACTTAATCAAACGGAGTCGATTAAGCTCGAGCCTTCCGCACTAGCAGGTATGACCGGCAGTGTTCATGTCACCCAAAACACAGACTATTTACAGTCTAAGTCACTGACACCAGAAGTCATGGCCAATGCCACCCACCTTGTCTGGGCGACCGGTGGCGGTATGGTACCGCAAGATGAGATGGATAAATATTTATCGCAAGCCAAACTAAGCTAGTGATACATAGGATTAAAGCCATCTTCTTTTTTTATCAGAAGATGGCTTTAAAATTACTGCCCCGGTAATGGCACTAAATCACTTTCAATATAACGTCGTACCAATGTTGCTAACGCAACCAGTGAATCAATATGCGTTCTTTCCCAACCATGGGAGCTATCTAAGGCAAAACATGCTAATGCAGCCCGAATATCCCACCCAGCATCAATAGCTGCCGCACTATCAGAACGGTAGTGTTTAAATGTATCGCGCACATGAGGGATGTTATATTGCTGGCATAATTGCAGTAAGTGGCGCGTAATCGCTAAATCAAATGGCCCCGTTCTATCACGAAATGCCAATGTTAATGCGTCATCACGTGTTGTTTGATCAGGCGCTGAAACAGAATTATCAATCGCTAATAATTCCTGAACTTGCTCACCAAAGCCATGAGTCCCTCCAATCCCGACCTCTTCAGAAATCGTGAACATCAATTGGCAAGAAACAGCCGGTAGCACACCATCGTCCACTAGCGATTTTAATGCCGCTAACATCACCGCACAGCCTGCTTTGTCATCTAAATGACGAGAAACAATAAACCCATTGTCAATAAATTCAGGTTGGGCATCAACTGCCACCATATCCCCCACATTCAGACCATGAGATTGTAGATCTTCCACACTATAACATGGGGCATCAAGGCGAATTTCTAAGTTATCCCAATCAGCCACTTGAGTATCCACTTCGGTATTAAAGCGGTGACCTGATGCTTTTAACGGTAGAATGGTGCCGCGATACTGGTGATTATCACCATACACGGTGACTCGAGCGCCTTCAGCAAAGCGCGCAGCCCAAGTGCCCGTATTACGTAACGCTAACCGCCCGTTAGGTTTGAGCTGAGTAACCATTGCCCCTAAGGTATCCAAATGGGCTGCAAGTGCCCGTTTGGGTTCATCATTACCGAATGTAATATATAACACTCCACGGCGCGTATACTGCGGTGTAAAACCCAACTCAGTCAACCATTGGTGCGTTTGTGCGACCGCTTTCTCAGTCATACCCACCGGGCTAGGTGTACATAAAAGTGTCTTTAATACTGAGGTTAGATATGCTTTATCTATCATTATGTTACCTATCTTCACTTAAAAAACGTTCTTGCAGTGTGGCTTGTAGAGCCAACATTGCTTGCTCGGCATAATTCATGTGCTCTTCCATCACCGCCTGTACCTTAGCGGCATCTTTACGGCGTAATGCCTCTATTAATTGATACTGATATTCAATGCCTTGGCATCTATCTACTGGTTCGGGTTTCAGGTAAATGTCTTTACAAACCGCTAAATCTTTAAGTAAACGCTGTAAAAAATGGCAGATAAACACTAAGAGAACATTATCAGAGTAACTGGCAACGACGGCATGGAAATCCAACTCTGCCATTCGCTGTTGCCAGCGTTCCTCTTCATTAGCAGGCTCATGGTCGTAAATCGCAATGGTGTCATACAGTTTTTGAATTCCCGCATTATCGATATTATCAATGGCACTCACTGCAACAACTGGCTCTAATAATTTACGCAATGTATAGATATCTTTAATGGAAATATCTCGCGTGAATAAATAGTTTGATAACAAGCTCATCGCACGGGATTCGGTCATTGAATCAATAAACGCCCCCCCGCCTGGGCCCGTTTTGGTTTTAATTAACCCCTGCACTTCCAATGATTTTAAGGCTTCTCTTACCGTGCTTTTACTCGCGCTATAACGCTCAATTAGCTCTTTTTCTTGGGGTAAGCGGTCACCCGGTATCAGGTTATCCGCCATAATCGTTTCTTTTATCGCATTAACAATTTCATCAGTACGTTTAATGCGAACTGGCTCGATAGCCGCTGTCTTATCCGTGCTCATATTAGGACCCCAACTGATTTTAAATATATTTCTAAGCTTCAACGCGAATACGCGGCGCACTCGCCAATAAGTTACGAGTGTAGTCGTGTTCTGGTGCCGCAAATAAGTCACAAGTATCACGACATTCTAGCAAATCCCCTAAATAGAGTACGGCCACCCTATCTGCTATAGACTCTACCACCGCCAGATCATGGCTAATAAATAAGTAAGACAGTGAAAACTGTTGCTTTAGTTCTTCGAGTAACAACAAAACTTGGGCTTGTACTGACACATCCAATGCGCTCACAGGCTCATCAAGAACTAAGATTCGCGCATCTGCGGCAAGCGCTCGCGCAATCGCTAAGCGCTGAGCTTGCCCCCCTGAAAACTCGTGAGGGTAACAGGCTAATGCATCCATTGGCATATGGACAGCCTCAAGCAATTCAGCCAACCGCCCGTGTCTTTGTGTTTGATTCATATGCTTTAAATATTTTAAAGGCACCGACAATGTTTCACCGATGGTTTTGCGTGGATTTAAAGAAGCAACAGGGTCTTGGAATACATATTGAATAGCTTGACCGAAAGCACGAGCCCCCTGTTTTTGCCACTGAGCACGAGTTTGCCCGAGTACCGTAATGTCGCCTGAGGTTTCTTTCTCTAACCCAACTAGAATACGGGCTAAAGTGCTTTTCCCTGAGCCGCTTTCCCCTACGACGGCTAACGTTTCCCCTTCGTACAATGACAATGAAATATTTTTCAGCGCCTGAACTTCTCTCCCTCGGGGATGAAATAAGCTGCGAGGGTGACCAAAGGTTTTCACCAGTTGATTAACTTCAATAACCTTGTTCATTAGGCCTCCTGTGCGGAATTATTTCCATAAAGCTGCTCAACCTGAGTCAAAAACGCTCTGCCCTCTCCCAATTTTGGAACACTGGCTATCAGCCGCTGTGTATAAGGGTGCTGAGGTTGCTGTAACACGTCTTGTGTATTACCGGTTTCTACGATAACGCCCTGCTGCATAACGGCCACTCGGTCACAAATTTGGTTAATCACCGCAAAATCATGAGTAATAAATAACAATGCTACCCCTCGTTCACGACGTAGTTGATCGAGCAATTCTAAAATTCGCGCTTGTACGGTGACATCTAGTGCGGTTGTCGGTTCATCGGCAATAATCAAAACAGGGTCATTCGCTAATGCCATCGCAATACCAACTCGTTGGCGTTGCCCACCGGATAACTCATGAGGATAAGCATCAAAACGCTCCGCTGCATCCGGTATACCGACGCTATCAAGTAGTTCAATCGCTTTCATTTTGGCATCATAACTCGATAACGCTTGGTGAGCCGTGATCGCTTCACGAAGCTGTACACCCACGGTAAATTGGGGGTGTAACGTAGTCAGAGGATCTTGGAAAATATATGACACCTTAGCACCACGGCGTCTTTGCATAACGGATAAAGGTAAAGACAACATTTCTTCATGCTCAACATAGATGCCACCTGCGGTGATCACCGCGGGCGGCGAAGCCAAAAGCCCCATAACAGATAATGCAGTTACACTTTTCCCTGAACCACTTTCACCAATTAACCCCAAACATTCCCCCGCACCAACATTAAAGCTAATACCTTTAACGGTAGGCCGTAATTGCCCCCCCTGACGAAAGGCGACAGAAAGGTCTTTAACTTCCAATATCGCCTGTTTTCCCTCGGTTTTGGCAGGAATATTTATACGGTCTGTTTGTGTCATCGGTTGTGAACGATGTAAGGCACCTGATTTTAGGCGAGGGTCAAGGATGTCACGTACCCCATCCCCCAGTAAGTTAAAGCTAATCACAATCAGGAAAATCATAATTCCAGGAACCAGAGCAACATGTGGTGCAACAAACATCTGAGCACGCCCTTGACCTAGCATCGACCCTAAATCAGCATTCGGCGGCTGGGTTCCTAATCCTAAAAATGACAAGCCAGCGGTTTCTAAAATCATCCACCCGATGGTCGTCGACATTGTGACAACAATGATTGGCAATACATTCGGTAAAACCTCGGTCAGTAAGACCTGTAAATGGTTTTTACCTGACAACCTTGCGGCCTGAATAAAGTCTCTATCTCGCAGCCCAACTGTTAACCCACGGATATTTCTCGCGAAAAAAGGAATATTTACTAATGCGATAGCATATAGCGCATTTAATAAACCGGGGCCAAGTACAGCTACAATCGCTAACGCTAATAGGATATATGGAAATGCCATCAACATATCAATACAGCGCATCAATAAGGTATCAGTTCGGTGGCCCACATAGCCGGCGATTAAACCAATTAGGGTTCCAAGTATTGCAGCGATTAACGTCGCTGAAATACCCACCATCAGCGAAACACGAGTTCCCCACAATAATCGAGACAAGATATCCCGCCCTAAATGGTCAGTGCCTAATATATGCCCCGGTGAAAAAGCTGGGAGCAAGCGGTTCACTAAGTCCGTTTCATCTGGATTAGCCAAAGGCAACCAAGGCGCAAGCAAGGCAAGTAGCATAATAATGGTTAAAATAAACAGCCCTAGTGTCGCAAGGCGATTAGCGAGCAATAAAGAACCTATTGATTGACGATGACGATGTTGAATAACTGGGGCGGTATTATGACTCATGATTTCAACCTCGGATCTAACATTGCTTGCACCACATCAGCCAGCAAATTGATAAACACATAGGACGCAGCAGCAATTAACACGCCCCCTTGCACTAAAAATAAATCACGGGTAGCTACCGCTTTGACCAACATTGCCCCTAAGCCCGGCCATTGAAAAACCGTTTCAATATAAACCGCACCACCAAACACAAACCCTGCCTGAATACCAATAACAGGGATCACCGATACCAATGCCATACGAAATGCATGGCGGAAAATGACTTTGCGTTCACTCAACCCTTTTGCGCGTGCAGTACGAATAAAATCAAGGCGTAGAACCTCTAACATTGCTGTTCGCGTCAAACGCGCTATCACGCCTGTCGCAACCAGCGAAAGGGTTATTGCGGGTAAAACAAGGTGATGCAATAAGTCGCGAAAGCCGCCCCCCTGCCAAATATCATACATTCCTGATGCGGGGAACCATTGTAGCTGTACCGAAAAAAGCATGATCATCAACAACCCAATCCAAAAGGATGGCATTGAAATACCGAGTAAAACCGCCAATGTGATCGTCCTATCACTCCAACTAAATTGACGGATCGCAGAAATAATCCCAGCTAATAGCCCCAGCACTGAGCTGAGCAATAACGCACTTCCCCCCAAAATTAAGGTGGCAGAAAAACGCTCAAGGACCTCATCAACCACAGGACGATTCAGCACAAAAGAACGCCCTAAGTCCCCTGAAATCAAATTATTCATCCAAATAAAATACTGCTGATATAACGGTTTATCTAAACCAAGCTCAGTTTTCACTCGAGCCACGTTCTCTGGTGTTGCCCAAGGTCCAAGCAATGCTTGAGCTGGCTCCCCAGGGATCATTGCCATGATAAAAAAGACAATTAATGTTAGACCAATCAGTATGGGTATCGTCGCTAACAGGCGTTTAAAGCAGTATAACCACATAGTTTTTCCCCATAAAATCTATTAACCAACTGAAAATATTCACGTTAATTAATCTTTGCGAACATCTTTAAGTAATAAATTAAAATTCGGCTGCAATTTAAAATGTTTAACATGCTCATTCGCGACTGCATTTTGCTTCCAATTAGCAACAAACAGCCAAGGCGCATCTCGGTGAACAATTTTTTGTACTTGTTTATACAGTTGAGCGCGTTCTTCAAGGTCATTCGTGACTCTCGCTTTATCTAACAACCTATCGAGTTGTTGATTACTGTAATAACCGGAATTAAAGCCGCCTTTATCGGGCCAAGATGCAGAATGTAAGGTTAGGAACGGCAAGGTATCAGGGTCATTCGTCATCCATGCCATTTCAGCCATGTGGGCTTGCTGTAAGCCTGAATTAACTTTAGATAAATAGGTATTCCACTCAAAGGTTTGAATTTCAACAGATAACCCAACAGCTTTGAGGTCTGCTTGGATTGCGGTTGCCATCGGGATAGGGTCTAACATACCTGAGCCCCCTTCCGTAACATAAAAAACAATTTTTTGCCCTTGTGCTCCCGCTTCTGCAATTAATTGCCGCGCTTTTTCAGGGTCATAAGGGTAAGCCTCTGTTTCTTGGTCAAACGCCCAGTCAAAAGCAGATGGAATAGGCCCTTCAGCCACACCAGCTGAATCTTGGAGAATATACTTAACGATATTTTGCTTATTAACCGCATAATTTACCGCTTGCCTTACACGCACATCATCAAAAGGAGGTTGTGATGCATTTAGCATCACGTACCACACATGTGGCCCTACGGCTTCATAAACCTTAAAACGCTCATCCTTGATAAATAAAGGGACGTTATCCGCAGGCACTTCAACCATCGCGTCAATCCCACCTGATAGCATTTCTGCTACCCGTGTATTGGCGTCCGTTATTGGTCGGAAAACCACATTTTTTAAGTGTGGTTTTCCATCCCAATACTGCTCATTTGCCGAGACCACAACGCGCTGGTTTGCCGTCCATTCGTCAAATTTAAACGGCCCTGTCCCGCTTGGATGACGACTAAAGTCCTTGTCATATTGCTTGACGGCTGCCGGTGACACAATCAGCCCTGCGGGGGTAGCTAAATTTGATAAGAACGGTGCAAATGGCTCTTTTAAGGTAAATACCACCGTTAAATTATCTGGGGTGGTAATTTTATCTATCGCAGAGAAAAAAAATGATAAAGGAAATGGACCAGTATGATAGTAAGGATGTTGGCTATCTAGCATGCGGTCAAACGTAAATTTAACTGCCTGCGCATCAAACGCACTACCATCATGGAACTTGATGTTTTCACGTAAATGAAATGTGTAAGTCAAACCGTCATCGCTGACTGACCATGACTTTGCCAATGCAGGTTCAAGTGTCAATGTACCATCGGCATTGCGAACTAACCCTTCGTATATATTCACGAGTATCCGAGAATCATTGGCCGCAGTCGCCACTTGCGGGTCGAGTGATTGCGGCTCCGCAACCTGCCCAAGCAATAGTACATCACTATGGTTTGCCGCCAATGTCGGTGTAGAAATAAAGCAGAAAAACCAAAAACTGGCTATCCACCTGCATAAACGCATCCTCATACGGCCCTCCCCGAGCGTTGACATTGCTATGTGATTTTTAAATGTGATTTGTGTCAATTTTGTTAATTATTTTATCTTTTATCCTATTTATGATGATAAATTATGTTTCACGCAACAATTTATAATGATAAATTTGATCGATGTCTAATTTATGAGGTGTGAAATGACATTTTCAATTGTGGCTCACTGTCCGCAAACAGGGAAAATTGGCGCAGCAACAGCAACAGGCGGGCCCGCTGTCGGTGCCCTTGTTTTGCATGGTGCAAGCCAAGTGGGAGCTATCGCAACCCAAGCCATGACCAACCCGATAGCAGGTTTAAAAGGTATTGAACATTTACGGCTTAGTGACCACGCCAAACAGAGCTTAGATTTCCTTCTGATGGAAGATACCAACAGTGAATTACGGCAACTGATCATTATTGATAAATATGGGGAAAGTGCAGACTGGACAGGAAGTAAATGCTTACCTTGGTGTGGTAGTTTGTCTGAAAAAAACTTCGCTACAGCAGGGAATATGCTAACCGGTGAGCAGGTTCTTCAAGCAATACACCAAAGTTATCAGCAAAACTCACATCTTGAGCTTGCAGACAGGCTATTACTCGCCATGCAAGCAGGGGCAAATGAAGGTGGTGATTACCGTGGGATACGCTCTGCTGCATTAAAAATATGGAATAACCGGCAATATGCAGATATTGATATTCGCTGTGACTGGTCAGAAACCCCGTTAACTGAGCTTTATTTGGTCCTTCAACAGGTTCGTTCCGAGGATTATGCTAATTTCTTTGCTCAAATCCCAACTGGGAATGAATATAAAACTGAAAATTAACATCACGATGGTGTATATTAACTAATAATGTAAATATTCTTAATAATATACACCCAGTAATTAAATGTATATTTAATATTCTAATTACATCTGCATCGTAATATAAATCCCCCAACGACATCAAAATTATCGCCAATTATTATTTAGTACAATTATATGTTTATTTTTATCAACCAGTTAAAATAAATTATTGTCTACATTTAGAATTATATTTTATTAACTAGCCTATCTGACTTATACGACAAGGTAATGTCTAATCTATAAAATAATTTTATCTTATTAAAATGAAATATTATTCTCCATTTAGAAAAACCAACAATAAATTAAATTAGACTCACCACGCCCATCATAAAATAAAATCATAAATATCAATTAATTAACTAAAACTTAAAAACAAAACAGTCCCACAAAGCTATATATTGATTGAAAGGTAACCATAAAGACTAATTAATAATCAACTGAACAAAAAATAGCTCATTCTTTTTAACTAAGCTTTTTTTACATCATATTTGATTATTAGGACTTAAATGATATTTAGCATTTTCATCTACGATTAATAATTAACCTCTCGCTGATAATTAATTACTAATTATTCAACTTAAGCAAAATACCAATATTTACACCTGTACACTTTTAATGACATTTACATTTTTAAAATAAGAATTGATGTATAGATAAAATAGAGCTACTCGCGACAAACCCTTTACAGCACTGACTATATCAATTTACTTCACTTTTCATTTAATCGACAGTTATTAACAAATGCTAACCCTACTTAACAATTTCAAAATATATGATAAGATCATTATCTCAATTTGAAATTATTTACTATATAAAAAACAAGATTGTTATTGAGGTTATAGATGAAAATCTCGAGAAGAAAGCTATTATTAGGGGTTGGTGCTGCTGGGGTTCTAGCAGGGGGTGCTGCGGTTGTTCCTATGATCAATCGTGAAGGTCGTTTCGAATCGACTAAATCACGAGTACCTG
This sequence comes from Providencia sp. 2024EL-00732, assembly GCF_044006275.1. Lineage (NCBI taxonomy): Bacteria > Pseudomonadati > Pseudomonadota > Gammaproteobacteria > Enterobacterales > Morganellaceae > Providencia > Providencia sp. 2024EL-00732. The sequence goes on from NZ_JBIPDG010000002.1 coordinate 236,666, forward strand.
CGGTTGCAGGTACCGAAGGCAAACTACCGGAATCTGCTGATGCAGTTATTATCGGTGCTGGTCTTCAAGGGATCATGACGGCAATAAACCTTGCGGAAAAAGGTCTTAATGTTGTTATCTGTGAAAAAGGTGTTGTCGGTGGTGAGCAATCAGGCCGCGCATACAGCCAAATTATCAGTTACAAAACCTCTCCAGCAATTTTTCCTTTACACCACTATGGGAAAATTCAATGGCTCGGTATGAACGAAAAAATTGGTGCTGATACCAGCTACCGTGTTCAAGGCCGTGTTGAAGTTCCTTCAAGCGAAGAAGATTTAGAAATTTCAAGAGCATGGATTAAATCTGCTTCTGAAAACCCAGGTTTTGATACGCCATTACGTACCCGAATGATCGAAGGTACTGAGTTAGCTAATCGTCTAGTCGACGCTCAAACACCATGGAAAATTGGTGGGTTTGAAGAAGACTCAGGTAGTCTAGACCCTGAGGTTGTCACCCCAACCATGGCTAACTACGCTAAATCAATTGGTATTCGCATCTATACCAACTGCGCAGTACGCGGTATTGAAACCGCAGGCGGCAAAATTTCTGATGTTGTCACTGAAAAAGGCGCAATCAAGACCTCTCGTGTAGTTCTAACTGGTGGTATTTGGTCTCGTCTATTTATGGGCAACTTAGGTATCGACGTTCCAACGCTGAACGTTTACCTGTCACAACAACGCATTACCGGCGTTCCGGGCGCACCGAAAGGCAACGTCCACTTACCTAATGGTATTCACTTCCGTGAACAAGCTGATGGCACCTATGCCGTTGCACCACGTATCTTTACCAGCTCTATCGTTAAAGACAGCTTCCTGTTAGGTCCTAAATTTATGCACCTGTTGCAAGGTGGTGAATTACCATTAGAATTCTCTATCGGTAAAGACTTATTTAACTCGTTCATGATGGCAACGTCTTGGAATTTAGATGAGAAAACACCATTTGAAGAATTCCGTACCGCGACCAATACACCAAACAATGATCACTTAGATGGCGTCCTAGAAAGACTGAGAAAAGAATTCCCAGTATTTAAAGAATCTAAAGTGGTTGAACGTTGGGGTGGTACAGTGGCACCAACGGATGATGAAATTCCAATTATTTCAACAATCGAACAGTACCCAGGTCTGGTCATCAACACCGCAACAGGTTGGGGTATGACTGAAAGCCCAGCATCTGGTCGATTAACGGCAGAACTATTAATGGGCGAAACACCATTTATCGACCCAACGCCGTATAAACTTTCTCGTTTTAATTAATAACCGAGAATACGCTTTTTTTTACTGGGATCTGCGAGTCAATGGAATTAAGCTAAACTTAAATTTAGTTTTAAATAACACTAACAGATCCTTTTTACTTTGATAATGTTAAGGAGTTTACATGCGCTATAAAACTTTATTGCTTTCTCTACCGTTAATTTTAGGTGTAGCGAGTGCAAATGCAGCTGAAGATGTTAAACGCGTTCCAGTGAAAGGATTTCCTATCTCTGAATCAGTAGAAATCAGCGCGGGCAATAGCCTTATTTTCCTAAGCGGAAAAGTCCCTTCAAAAATCTCTGCAGATGCTAAAGAAGGCGTTTTAGAGTCTTATGGTAATACCGAAGCACAGACAATCAACGTGCTAAAACAAATTCAAGCAAACCTAGCTGACATGGGTTTGACAATGAATGATGTTGTTAAAATGCAAGTATTCTTAGTTGGTGGTGAAGAAACTCAAGGCACTATGGACTTCGCTGGTTTCATGGCGGGTTATAACAAGTTCTATGAGTCTGAGAAAATTACTAATCTGCCAGCTCGTTCTACTTTCCAAGTCGCTAAGCTAGCAAACCCAGCTTGGAGAGTTGAAATTGAAGTTACCGCAGTTCGTCCAGCTGCAAAAAAATAAGTTATTCTAACGAGTAACAACACGATAATGGGGCATAACTTATTTATGCCTCGTTATATTTTCTTGTTCCTTCCCTTTTCCTTTCATCATACTTTTTCACTATCTTTCACAGGTTGTCATCGTAATTTCCGCTATTTTAGGGTTTTGACAAACCATGTTATGCTTCACTGATTGATAGAAAAATAAAAAATATAAAAAGTTACTTATAAAGGCGCAATATGATCAGAGAGTCTCTTAAGATCCACGGGAAAAAGCAATTTGAAATAAAACAAAAAGTTTTATTTCCACGCAAATCTAAAGAGATCCGCTACCAAGTTGAAACATTTTTCTTTCTGCCTTCTTCATTGCAAGTTAACCCTGACTTATACACACCGTCAAACCTTCAACGTAGCCTCAAAAATTATATTCGCCTCAGCCCTCCTGCGATTAAACTGTCTGCCTCACCAGATGAAAACGGGGAGCTAAACGATTTAAAGCGCTGGTTAGAACAATGTGACCCGCTGAATCCCCCATCGCTAGATGAGTATGAAAATAAACTAAAACGCTATGCGCTCACCATCAAGAAAACCGTGCGTCTCAATATCAAAATGGTCAGCAAAAACCCGCAGCGACAAACTCCCGAATATCTAACCGAGCTAGTTGCTGATATTGGGAAATGCCTAAACGCTTACCGTGCCTTGTTACCGCTTGCAGCTCATATAGAAGAAGCCATTCACTCCAATGCATTTTCCTATTGCGATGAGTTTATGACTTATTACACCATCAATTACTTACGTGGTTTATTGGCTGATAAACAAATACCGATACGTGAAGAAATACACCATTTTTGGTATCAAGAAATGCGTTACTTGAAGAAGCACTACCCTGATTGCTTTCCCAGTGACGAAACAGATGCTGAATTGGTTACCTACCGACGCAATCTATTAAAAAAATATATTAATCGCTATCTCTACTTAGAAATCCGCCATAAGCGCGGTTTACCGCTACTGTTGCATTCTATTTATGGTATTGCTGCGGCTATTTCGATGATTTTTGCCACGCTAATTGCCTTTCTTTGGCAGGGCAAATACGGTGCATTAAGTGCAAACTTATTTTTGGCTATGGTCATCGGTTATATTTTTAAAGATAGGCTAAAAGAAATCGGTAGGGAGCAATTGTACCGGCTCTTCCAAAAATGGATACCTGACAGGCAATTACGTATTTATCGCGAAGGCGTTAAAGCCCCTGTTGGGGTATGTAAGGAATCCTTTCGGTTTATCAGCGAAAACATGCTATCGCCAGATATTCGTGAAATGCGCCAGCAATCTCACTGGGTGAATTTGGTCAATGTACAGCGTATGGAAGATATTCTATATTATCGAAAGGACGTATTACTCCATAACCGCCATTCTGTTTTTGAGAAAAACCAGTCTTCTATTGCTGATATCACCCGCTTTAATATTTCTGACTTTTTGAAATACATTGATATTAGCTATGAAGAATTAACCGTTAATGAAGATGAACCCGCTATTATTGGTGAAAAGGTTTACCATATTTATCTCTGCCGCCGCGTCACCATTAACAAGAAAACTTACAATGAGCTGGCGCGTTTGGTAGTAAATGCTGATGGGATTAAACGCTTGGAAGTATTACAGTCTTTGGATTTATTAGCGACTGATGAAGATATTGAAATCACACCACAGTAATTTTCACTGCGAATATTGTAACCAATTGAGCTTGTAGCAAGGCGGAAAGCGGCGATATCTCGGGTCAGTATGTGACCCGAGTAGCTAAACCACTACCGCCTAAATGAGGACGAATATTTAGTAGTACAGCGCAATGAACTGATCATCAACTCGCTTTATATCCACTGGGGTATCAAAAATATCCTCAATAATATCTGATTTCATAATATCCTCAGGTTTACCATGATAAGACAGTTTTCCGTCTCTTAAGGCAACAATATAGTCAGAATATACCGAAGCGAAGTTAATATCGTGGATAACTAAAATAATAGTTTTCCCCAGCTCATCAGCCGCTTTGCGCAGCAACTTCATCATAATTACCGCATGTTTCATATCGAGGTTATTTAAAGGCTCATCAAGTAAAACATATTCAGTATCCTGACATAAAACCATTGCCACATAAGCCCGTTGGCGCTGGCCCCCCGATAACTCATCTAAATAACGATGGCGTAAATTCGATAAATTAAGAAAAGAGAGTGACTCATCAATTTTCTTTTTATCCTCAATATTTAAACGACCTTTAGTGTAAGGATAGCGCCCAAAGCCAACTAACTCTTCAACAGTTAACCGACTGGCAAATTGATTTTCTTGGCGCAGTACTGACAAACATTTAGCTAGCTGATCACTTGGCGTTGTCGATACGTCTAACTCATTGACTTTGACATAACCACCATCGTCTGGCACCAATAAGCGCCCAATAATCGATAATAGTGTTGATTTACCCGCGCCATTAGGGCCGATAATTGAGGTAATGCCGCTATTTTTAATTGATGTTGTCACGTCATCTAAGACTTTAGTACCCTGATAACTTTTCGATATCTGACTAATTTCAATCATACTAAAACCTTCTTAACACCATATAAATAAAGAATATCCCACCGACAAACTCGATAACAACCGATAATGTCCCTGCCATATTAAGGCCATACTCTAGGATTAATTGCCCACCAATCAGCGCTATTACCCCAAGTAAAAACGAAACAGGAAGTAAATAACGATGTTGGCTGCTACCACTCACCAAGTAAGCTAAGTTTGCTACCATTAACCCTAAAAAGGTCAGGGGCCCAACCAGTGCGGTCGAAACTGCAACTAATATTGAGATTAGCAATAAAATAACCGTTACTTGCTGACGATAATTAATACCAAGGTTCACCGCATTAGCTTGCCCTAATGCAATAACATCAAAACAATAGCGCATCCGCCAGAGTAAGATACCCACCACGACTGTAATCAGTAATGTGAATAAAATCAGCTCCGGCGTCCCTTTAGTAAAGGTTGCAAACATACGACTCTGTAAAATAGAGAATTCATTAGGGTCCATCAAACGTTGTAGCAAGGTAGCCACGCTACGGAATAAAGTCCCTAAGATAATACCCACCATTAAAACTAGGTTGATATTCATTTTAACAGACACGAATAACCAGCGATAAAGCAGGACGGAGAATAACACTAATAATGTTGACTCTAATAAAAACTTACCGATATTCAGTAGCCAAGAGGCAGGAAAGCTATCTGTATAAAAGATAAAAATGGTTTGTAATAAAACAAATAAGGCCTCTAACCCCATGATAGAGGGCGTAAGTATCTTATTGTTTGCAACGGTTTGGAACAGAACCGTCGAAACCCCTGCGGCAAAAGCAACCACAACCATGGTTAGAACAATATACCCGCGGTGCGGTAAAATATAAGCAAGATTACTGCCGAGATTTACCGTCATATAAAGAATGATAGATAACAGCGACAATGCCAGTAATATCCATATTCTTTGCAATGGTGTTACCCCTTTTTTGGGTAATGCCATTGATGAGTTAACTTTTTGCATAACGTTGCTGCTTCAACAATAAATATAAGAAAATCACCGCACCCACAACACCTAAAATCACACTCGCGGGGATTTCAAATGGGTAGCGAATTAAGCGCCCAATAATGTCGCACAGTAGCACTAAGCCCCCACCCGCAATACAGATCCACGGGATAGTTTTGCGAATGTTATCCCCCATCACTAAGCTGACAAGATTTGGAATAATTAAGCCAAGGAAAGGTAAAGCCCCAACGACGACGACAACCACACCACTAATTAATGCGATGATGGATAAGCCAATTGTCATTACTTTGCGATAATTTAACCCAACATTAATCGAAAACTCACGCCCCATACCTGCAACGGTAAAACTATCGGCAATCCAGCAAGCAATTAGCGTAAGAATTCCTACTAGCCACAGCAATTCATAACGACCTTGGATAATGCTAGAGAAGTCCCCGCTCATCCATGCGCCTAGTGATTGCAACAAATCAAAGTAATAAGCCGTAAAAATAGTCAATGCACTAATGACTGCACCAAGCATAATCCCGACAAGCGGCACAATTAATGCAGATTTTAAAATAATTCTGCGTAGAAGTACCATAAACAGCATCGTCCCCATCAACGCAAACCCACTAGCAACCACCATTTTGGTCATAATACTTGCAGCAGGAAATAACACCATCACGACCAACAAACCTAAGCTCGCTGACTGTGTTGTTCCAGCTAAAGAAGGCTCGACAAAACGGTTTTGTGTGAGTAACTGCATGATAAGGCCTGCAACGCTCATTGCACTGCCCGCTAAAATTAAAGAGAGAGTTCGAGGAATTCGGCTAATAAAAAAGATGTCTTGCATCTCTGGGTCGGTGAAAAGCGAAACGGGTGACACGTCACCCGCTCCAATAAACAAGCTTAATACCGCTAAAACCAATAACGCGATAATTCCACAAAAAAGATAAAGCGTTTTCATGGGTTATTTTGCTTGGCTCTTCTCTAACGCGTTATTGATGTCATCCATTAACTTAGAATAAGTCTGAATTCCGCCTGAAATATACACCGCTGTTGGGTCAAGGTAAGTAATTTGGCCTTTTTGCCATGCTGCTGTTTTTCTCACTAAAGCGTTATCTAATACTTCAGCAGCAGGTTGGGCGTCTGTTTTACCAATCGCGCTATCACGGTCGATAACAAACAACCAATCAGGGTTTAGTTTCACCAGTAATTCCGCATTCACAATATTACCATGGCGGCCCGTATTTTCTGTAAACACATACGCAGGTTCAAAACCTAGCACATCAAAGATAAAACCAAAGCGTGAACCTGGACCATAAGCAGAAATTTTACCGCCGCTAACCAAGATCACCATCGCTTTACCCGCTGTTGGTGCTTTAGTTTTAATACCCTCTATCTTATTATTGAAATTAGCAATCAGTTCTTTGGCTTTCTCTTCTTTACCAAATAGCATACCAAGTTCATTAGTACGCTCAGTTAAGCTACCAATAAAGTTTTTGTTATCAATATCTAATGAAATAGTTGGCGCTACGCCGCTGAGTTTGTCATACGCATCTCGTGCACGGCTACCGCCTAAGATTAGGTCAGGTTTAGCATTACTGAGTGTTTCATAGGCAGGTTCAAATAATGTCCCGCCATTGACGTATTCAGAACCACTGTATTTAGTTAAGAACTCAGGGAAGTGAACGTTGGTTTGCGGAACACCGGCAACTGGTGCCCCGAGTGCATCCATAATGTCCAATGTTTCCATGTTCATCACCATGACTTTTTGCGGATGACGAGGAATTTCAGTTTTGCCTTGGGCATGTTCAATTGTGATAGTTTGTTGTTCTGCAACCTGAGTTGTTTCTGTCTTTTCTTTAGCGTTATCGCAACCAACTAATACTAAAGCAGATAACAAGGCAATACCTGAAACTAATGATTTTGCAAACATCTGATTTTCTCCATCCGTCTATAAAAATACTGATGATAAAATTCGGTGATTTAAAGATGGGAAGTATATTACACACAATCAAGCGCAAATGATATTAGTTTGCATTTGCATTCACTAAAAAATTGTCAGAACGCACAAAAACATCAATTTGACTGTTTCAATATTTTTTGCACATAAAAGAAGAGAATAAGTCACGAGGATAAATATTACAGAGGAAGTTTAAGTTAATAACAAATTGATTTTTATGATTAAATAAAAATCAATAGGTTGAATTTTCGACTGTAGTTGCTTAACTATTTCTATTACAGCAGACCACATAAACCTCAACTTCAACCTATTTACTATTAACAAGCATTAAAATGCTCATTATTGTATATCATCTAATTGACCATTTTCAGTGAGCTGAGAACTGATATCTTCAAGGAACCAATCAATGGGTGTCCTCATTAAAAATGAAAGTTTAAACAAATGAAATAAATCAATCTTAATTTTACCTCTTTCATAGCGAGAGATTTGTTGCTGACTCACACCTAACAACTGAGCTAACTGAAACCCTGTATATCCCAGTTCTCTACGTTTTTCTAAGATCCTCTGACCTACCATATAATGGATTTTTTCACTGCCGTTTTCTGAATACATATTTTCACCATTTATTAAGGCACAGTTAAAATAAGAGCTGCGGCACCTTCAAATTGACCGGCTTGAACTCGGCCATTGGTACCTAATACTGCTTTCAGGGTGACCGAATTTGTTCCACCAGCAGGTACATGGATTTTGTAACCATTTTCCCCTGGGGTATCGTTCCCACCTAAATACAAATTCGCATATAAGCTATTATCTGCCCGTAAATTTACACGGCCATTTGTCACGTTAACACCTGTGGCAATCACCAAAACATCCATTGCTAAGTTACATGTCACACTGATGTTCACTTGTTTTGATTGGCCAGCAAGTTCTGCTTCGCTAATTGGGCCAAAGTTGATATCTGGGATCGTATTGTTGATCTTACAAGCTCCAATCGGTGGAGGCGCAATACCACATAATGAGCCGGGAATTAACCCACCACTACTTGTAACCCCAGTACGATCTTGGTAAAACAGCCCCACACACTCTTGATTATTCTGTAATCTAACTCCGGTATGAACAGCCCACTGAGCTGCTGGAGCTGTCGCCTTTGCCCAAACACCAGGTATATTCTGAACATCACGCATATACCGATACTTAGAAATTTCGGCCAACTCGACTGTTGCAGCCCCCGGTGTTCCATTAGCGTTATGCTTATGGCTTATGGTGAGATAGCATGTCGGCCACCCATAACAAGGATTAAGCGTACTCGGCAATTCAGGGTCCCAACGAGCAATGACGTACTTGTAGTCTGCATCCCCATTACTTGGGTTATTACCGGGTCTTGATTCAGTGATATAGGAAAAAACAGAAGCTGATGCAGTAGATGAAAATATGACTGCACCAATTAATAGCGATAACAAAACTTTCATATTAGTCACAGCCTTATTATTCATAATCTAATTTAAATGTTGCCACGGCACTGTAAGGCCCTACTTTTATTGTCTTATCCGCAATAGCATCCGGTTCACCTTTTAAATAGGCATAGAAACGCAACTGGTTAGCGCCATCTTGTAGCGTTAGCTTCGATCCTTTCTGTTCAATTGCCAGTGGTGTTTTATCTGAATTTTGCAGCCCCACCGCAAAACCCGATGCAACACTACTTGTTGATAATGCTAAAAAACCAGGAAGTGCTAGATTAGGCGTTCCTGAAAAGGTGACTTCCACAAATTTACCTATTGACGTGTCACAATCAGCCAACTTAATCACAAACTCTTTAGGCGGGGTTTCCCCATAGGCATAAAAGTTTTTTTCTGGCGTATCAAAAAAATCCATCGGAATGTTTTCATCACCCGGTAAAATAGTGCAGGGTTCCTCGACTAAATTACCGATAACTCTTAGATTATCAGGCACAGCGAAAGCCATGCTAACGTTGATAAGTAAAGCACTAGCTACTGCACATTGAATTAGTTTGTTCATTATTGGTACTCCGCTAGCAATGTCCCTGTTGCGGTAAAGCCTCCTTCAGGCAACGTAACTCCCAATCTCTTGACAGGAACAACTTCTAAAACAGGCGGTTGCCCATAACTAATCTTTAACGGTTTATTAATTTCAAAACCGAGACCATTTTGGGTAATACGCATGCCAAGATCTCGGAAATTGGTTTCCAAAGCCGACTTATCAAAATCTGTTGCTGTTCCTTTGATAGTTAGCATTAAGTCCCAACCTTTTAAGTTGTCTTCACACTTCAATGCGTAATTAATAGGTTTCGTAAAGTTGACGCCATCAATCTTATGTAAACCAATATCTTTATATTCGATGACATGGACTTTATCTTCAAAAACAGTGCAAGGTGGCGGAATTAACAAGGTTCCCGTAAATTCCACATCGTTTGCCACCGCAGTGCTAACAGGTATAACTAACAAACTCATTATCAGTGGAAGTCTTTTCATTATTTTTTGCATTATTTACCCCTCACTGATAATCAAGTTTGATAGTGACGCCTGCATGAAAAACCCCACCCTTTGTTAATGTTGTAGATAAATCACGAACAGGTATGGCTTCAAACTGAGGGGCGTTTGGGTACACAAACTTGATCTCTTGGTTCAATCGAAGCTTGCTTCCGTTATAACGAAAAGCAATCCCTAAACCTGGAAGGTCGGTTTCAATTGCCCCACTATCAAAAGATGCAGGAACACCAACCAATGTCATTTTCATTTGTGACGTTGGCCTTTTTTCACAATCAATATTGTAATTTATGGGTCTCGAATAGGCGTTACCGTCAATTCGCGTACTCATGATTTCATCAAAATTGACTTTGATAATATTTCCGCCATTGATTTTGCAAGGCGGCGGAGCCAAAACAACCCCTTTAATCGGCACTGTTATCATACCGGGCGTGATTGTCGCCCGTGTATTTCCCGATGGGCTAATACGCGAATCGGGTAATCCAGCATAAGAAATCGATGTAAAAAATAGTCCAGCGAGACATGATGCCAGCAGGTACCGCTGCTTATTTAAATCACTCATAATCCACCTTAAAGTCCATTACGGCGCTGAAACTTCCTTCCGTCAGTTTTTCGGGAGTTCTCACTGGTGTGACAAAATACTGAAGAGTTCCCTGCGGTGCATCGAGAAATTGAGGACGACCTCGGCTTCCTAGCCTGATGTCTTCTCGTTGTGCATCTGTCACTTCTAACGCCAAGCCGGAGACGCCTTTTACACTTAACATTTCTGGAAAATGTTTGTCTGATACCGCAACAAATGAAACTGAAATCACTGGTTGCATAGCATCCCAAAGCGGTGTATCAGTTCTAACATCTCTCATTCGGCTTTCGGTACGAATACAATGTCTAAATTCTAATTCGAATGAAACTGGCTCAGCTCTATCTCCAGGTTTACGGAGTGAATAAGAAGGGATCTCCCCTAGAGACACTTCTTGGCGCATTGAATTGGTCACATCCATCGTACAAGGTGCTTCGGTCATCATGCCATTGACTGTCAATGTTCCGTGTAATCCATCAATATCCCAACTGTCTGCTCCAAAAGTGAACACTGGAACTAAACCGAATAAGATAGTGCTGAACAGGAGAGTCCTTTTCATACGTTATTCCCCGTTATCTGTCCGTCGAAGATTCAACTTTGCAAGTTGTACCAGCGCAACCAAACGTCAATTTAGGCCTTCCACCATAATCGTTGATATAAGTTAGAACTGGTTTTGCCCCCATGGCACTTGCGCTACCTTTAAGCATTCCGTTACTTTTTGGTGAAATCATGACAGGCTCAAACTGCTTTACTGTATCTCCACCCACTTTTGCACTTGCATCTACAATTGTGACAAAATAAGCAGTTGGATTCGTAACTTCGTAGGCATCACCTTTACGGGTTAACGTAATTTTTTCTTGCCATGGATTCTCTAAATCTGTACGAGTGGCGTATAACGCTTTTGGGCGATAAAACAATTTAATACGCGTCTGTAATGCAATTTGTAATACGTTAGCTTCTTTACTACGTGGTGGAATTTCACGTAAGTTAAAGTAATAAACACTCTCTCTATCCTGTGGCAATGCCGCGATATCAGGAAGAGCTTGAATTTTAACTTGGCTACCTTCTCCAGGCTCTACACGTTGAACTGGAGGTAAAACCGTGAGTGGACTTTCAATTTTGTTACCATTAACATCTTCAATCCAACCCTGTGCAAGGTAAGGTAACTCTGTGTTTTCATTCTTAATATTCAAGCTAATGGTCTTTTCAGCCCCATTATAAATGACGCGTGTTCTATCGAGTGCAATCGCGGCCAAAGCCTGCCCACATAGCACCGCAGATAACGTGATTGTCGTAGTAAAAAATGCAATTTTCTTAATGTTCATATGTACCAACTATTTATAGAATCAAGCAACTTGGGTTACTCGGTATAATCTGTGCTGTAAGCAATATCCGGTGGTTTCAATAACCAACGCTGACTCGGCGCTACGCCCTGTTTAACCGGTGCAGGTTTGTAAACTGGTGCTGACTGCCCAACAGGAACGGCTTTTGCTGGCATATACCCAGGTTCAACACTTGGGCTGCTTGTACACGGTAATAACAGTGAGTTAAATTCAGCCGTTGTAATATTTTCTGGAACCTGAATTTTGCATTGCGTACTTCCATCCCAATGCACATCTAAAACTTCATTTGGGTTAATGCCAGAGATATACACGGAGCCATTGTCCGTCACGATACCAAGCTCCCTATTCTTCTCATTTCTCACGGTGGCGCCGAATGGCGGGTAACTACCATCAGCCAATGCCAATCTCACCATGGTTTTAACACCTGATAACACTTCAAACTCGCGGTAAGCAACCGCCCCTTCGGTCAGCGTAATTGGCTGAGACGTTCGAATAGCTTCTACGTTGTCAGGCAATTGAGTCACATCAATATGTGTATTGGTACGGTAGTAATCACTGATATCAGCGACCACCGCTTTACCAAAAATATTGGTTTCAGTGTTCGGTCCGAAACCTTGGATAGGCACATTTTTCACACCTTCAGTACTCACCATCACACGGCTACCGCCGGGTGTATTAATACGGTGTAGTGCGGCACCATGCCCTGTAACTGTTGCACCACCTTGTAATGAAAAGGCGGCTGAAGAAGTATCACCATTGATATAGCTGGTACTTGCAGTCACTGTTGCTAAATCTGCGTAACGCGTATAGAAACCATCAATAGTTCCACGACCTCGGCTACTCACCCCAGTACCAACACGATAGTTGGTCTTATCATCAACGGAGTCGAAATAGCTGACAGTGTGTGAGTTACCATCTCTCGTTATCATATTGTTGTAGCTAATTGATGCTCTATCTGCCCATGGCAAAGAGAGGTTCATGTATAGCCCATCGTCATTATTTCTATTATCAAATTTGTTGCGGAATGCCGTTAAACTTAAATTGATATTTTTAAAACGACCAATATTGAAATATTTCGCAATAGAAAGGTTATAACGTTTTGCCGCTGGCTTATTCCAATAGGTTTCGTGGTTATAGTTCAGATACGCAGTTAGATCTGCATTCGTGAAATACTTATTAAATGTAATGGTGTACAATTCTTTACTATTATCGAACTCCACGCCTCTATAACGACGGTCGAGGTATTGGTTCATACTCATAAAGTCACGTTCAGAGAATCGGTATCCAGCGAAAGTCACTTGGCTATCATATTCCTCAAAACGTTTTGAATAACTCAGACGGTACGATGCACCCGTATAGATTTTGTTATCTGTTTTCAGTTTTGCGCGTGATTCAGTGATATCAAAAGAAATCGCACCAAAAGCTAGTAAATCTCGACCAACCCCCAGCGATAACGCGTTATAGTCGCCCGCACCAAGTGCACCACCAAATAATGACCAACCGTTAGAGACCCCCCAACTGAATTCGCCCATGACGAATCCTTGCCCCTCAGTCTTGTGTTCCATATTGTTAGGACGACCACCAGCGATTTTAAATAGTATCGAGCCAGGTCGTGTTAAATACGGAATTGATGCCGTATTCATTTGGAACTCTTGTACAGAGCCATCTTGCTCTTCAACGCGAACATCTAACTTACCACTAACCGCATCACTTAAATCTTGAATACGGAAAGGACCAGGAGCGACTTGCGTTTCATAAATAACACGCCCTTGCTGAGTTACAACCACTTTGGCATTGGTTCTTGCGACACCGGAGACCTCAGGTGCATACCCACGTAGATTTGGTGGTAGCATTCTCTCATCAGAGATCAAGCTTGCCCCTAGATAACGGAATGAATCAAACAAACCTGAGCGTAAAAATTGTTCACCCATCGTTAGCTTTGCATTTAGTTCTTTGACTGCTCGATAGGCATAATATTGACTCCAATCCCATTTACGATCGGTTGACTGCCCATTAGTCCGATTATAACTTGCTTGCCAATCCGCTCTAAAACGCCAAGCACCAAGGTTAAAACCTGTTGTGCCATTACCAGTAACCGACTGAGTATTGGCTGAATCAGCAGGTCTTGTCACATTAGCATTCAAGTTATAGTCAAAAATGAGGGCGGGAACCCCTTCGTCCCAACGTGATGGTGGGTCCCAATTTTCAGAGGAAAATTCGATATAAGCTTGAGGTACAGTAATTGTGATAGTTTCTTTAGCTAAAGAGCCATTTATTGTCATTCCTGGAATCGTTTCTGGAATTAAACATTGGCCATTGTTAGAAAATTCAACCTTCTGTTTCCATTCATCGCGTAAAGCAATATGTTCAACAACATTTGGTGTTAAACAAGGTTCCGTCATGCCCGGATCATTAGGATCTGCAATATACTCAATATCAAAACTATCTGCTAAGTCGCGACTATTTAAGTTAATTTTAAATGGATATTTCCCTGGCATCACATAACCTGCACGAGAGAACTCATTTAAGGAAATATTGCTTTTATCCTGAAGGTCTAAAACATCCGTATTAAACTCAATACTATCATTATTTGCATTAGCTAAATTTATATGAGCAATCGCAAGAAACACCATAGTAGCAACAGGCGTTAAAAAATAACTTACTGAGTTATTAAATACTTTATTTTTACTTTTAAATAGCAGAGCCATAATAGTCCCTTAGTAATAACTCAGTAATAATCCATCTTAAAACGGATAGTAGTCTGATAGTTTCCTGGTTTTAAACGTTTATTATTAGACACAACACGAACGTTATAATGTAGAATAGAATCACCCACAGTTATGGGTAAACTAGGCATAGGTTTCCCAGGTATAGCAATATTTCCAGCCATGTCAGAAATTTTTATTGATAACCCATTTGCATGCCCGAAAACATCGAAGCTGCGACCATCTGTCGGGCCATCAAATGTAATATTGAAAGTTTGCCAATTAGGAGTTCCAGGAGTTACCGGTGTTAGAACACAATTGATAAGGCGTATAGAGAAATTACTTGCAGGGCTTTCTCTATCGTTAATTATCTGGCTAACCGGTACAGTTGTTATGTTAACTGATTGATCTCGGCTATCTGCATCAATTGCACAAGGGCTCTCAATGATTGAACCACCCATAGTGACAGTTCCTTTGAACTGACTTTGTGCCCGAGAATTTTGATTTTGCGCACTCGCTATCGGGGCAAATATCATTCCTGAAAGCACCATGACAATGATGCCAAAGTGATTCATAGCGACTCCATTTCAACTTAATAACCAATTTCAACGCATTAAAATTAGTGCCCATACATCCTTGTACGGGCGATACCAATTACTGGTAGCTCAGAGCAAATGTTGCGATTGCGTCAAATTCACCTGGTACAGCTGGTTTATTTGTTGCATCAGCATCACCTTGCAAATACGCTTGGAAGCGCAGTGTGTTTGCACCAGTGAATAAAGCTTGAGATGGAGATTTAGCACCTAAAGCAATTTTAGTACCGTTGAAATCAGTGATCACGATACCTGCGTTTTTCGCAGTACCTGCAATCGCTAAACCATCAGTTACAGAGTCACTTGGCGTACCAGTAAATGTAGTTTGAACAGTTTTCAGAGTCGTGATATCGCACTGCTCTAATTGGATGTTGAAATCGCGAGCAATACTTTTACCGCCACCGTTTAATGCAGATGTTGCGATAGCACCCATTGGGACTTCAAATGCTTGAGAACCTGGTGGAATTGAGCAAGGAGCATCAATGATTGAACCTTTAAAAGTGACTTGGCCGCCACCTTGGTTTGCAGCTGCAGAGCCAGCAACAACAGCCATACCTAAACCTAATACTAAAGCAAGTTTATTTAATTTCATTTTATACATTTCCATTAGATAAAAAGACGACACAAATTAAAATAATGAGTTATTATTAATCCGATTATTTTAATTTTTTCTTAAAATATGTTTGATTAGTAAACATTAAAAAATTGATACCAAGAATTATTCCCTTTTATCAAACTCCATTAATAAAATGAATAATTAAGCAACGTATCAATACGTCGCCATTATTATACCTCATTTTGGTTATGTCAAATTTCAGGTTTAATTAATAACTTTACCCGTAAGCTGGTGATATATATATAATATTCAAAAAAAACATCTTAACTAACACACTGTAATAGGATAAATTGATATAACAAATCTAATTAAGTTGTAGTTTTTCCATTAAAAAACCACAAAATAAACCCAAACATTATTAATAAAGTTTTTTATACTCATAAAACAGGTTTTCATTAGTGAAAAAAAATGTCGCTAAAGGAAAAGTTAAATATAGAGAAATTAGATTAATTAAAACGATATTTATATCGCATAATAATTAATGAGAAACATCTCAAAATCACAAATAAAACAATTTCACAATATTTCTATTTTTACTTTTTGTTACATTTATAAACCCAAATAAAATAAAACAAAACCATAGTAAAATCAATAGGTTAAACCCGAACAACAAAGAAAGAAAAACAAAGTAAATACTAAATGAAATATATAATAGGAAACAATTAAGTATAAAATAACATAGATTATTAGATATATGGATTCAGAACAAAAAATTAACATCATGTCAAATTAAAGAATAAGATTACTATTTAATAGAAATTAAAAATGTTACAAGATTTATCAAAAAGTAATTAAAGGTAATTTTCCACAATCATATATGATGCGTTATCACTCTATTTTAAGTAGCAAACTTTAAAATACTCTATTTTAGCTTAAAACTTTATAATAAAACCACTTAATTTAATTGGTTTCATATCACTACCAAATAATACATAAAATCAAAACAACTGATAGGCGTAATGCTTTATATATTAATTAATAGTTACATGATAAAAATATCAGAAATCATTAATACATCATTATTACCACTAAGAAAAAACACGTAACTTACTTTATAAGTCATGATTATTTCATTACCTAATCTTAATCACATATTATAAGCTAATTACATTGAACATTTGATATACATCAAATTGAGCAATTATAAGTATTACAAAGAGGCTCACTTGTTCAATAGGGTTTCTCTATTATTGGTTATACAGTCAAATTTAGTGTCAACAGAGGCCATATAACCAATAGTTTCAAAAATGCTATAGACTAGAATGAAAGGGTTAAGGTAGACAACAGTGCAAGGTTTTCTTTAAGATCAGCTTGTGGTGATGAAGCCAATTGCTCTAAACCAGATGTAATAAAAGGAATGAGATAGCTACAAGCCTGTTCCTTGTCTTCTATTGAACATAAACCTTTAGTTAAACCACCAATACGGTCAACTTCAGAGAATGTGTTGCACATAACGCCAACCATAAAATCAAACCCCCATTGTACTTTTTCTTCTTTCGTTGAATGCATTGTTCGACGAAGTTCTCGCAAGAAAACGTGCGCTCCAGCATCAAATTGCTCTTGTAATAAAGAAAGGTTATAACCAAGTAAAGTAGAAACTATACGTGCATAATTGCGCCATCCTTCACCTCCATTCAAATGCCAATAGAGATAGGGCAATACAAAAGCATGGACAATTTTATCGATAGGCAAAGGCTGATCATCATTTTGAGCTAAAAAATGATTAAGTAATTGAATTCTTGATTGGCTCAATAGACCAATACGCCGTTTAACAACTGCATCAAACAGCTCTTTTTTTGTACCAAAATGGTAATGAGCAAGCGCTAATTTCACGCCCGCTTTCTGTGTAATATGCCGAATAGAAACAGCATCATAGCTACTTTGAGCAAACAACTCTTCTGCAGCATTTAAAATTTTTTCCGATGTCGATATTTGCATAGCCGTCCGTAACTTGCGCCTTATAAAAAGGATTGATTAATTTTCACCACGTTTACCACATTAATATTTCTGTCTACTATTATAAAGCCCATCATTGAAAATACCCGAGCTTTTCAAAAAGTCTTTTCGATTTCCACCTATTCCCTCTGGTAAATGACGAAAATACCTCAATTAAGTCATTTCACTAAACTGGGCTCTCCATCACAACTTTGTTTATTTTTCGATCAACCTCACGTTATCAATAGATAAATTTAGACGATCGTCCAAATTACATATAGGTTGGACGTACGACCAATAAAATGAAAAGCGTGAGGATAATGATGAAAATTATCGATCTGAGTGTCACTATAGAGCATGAAACACCTTGTGACCCCCCTTCTATGCCAACAAAAATAGATTACAGGGGACACGATAAAGGTGCCGAGCATATGCGCCAATTTTTCCCTACTGCCACAGAAAAAGATCTTCCTAGTGGGCTAGGTTGGTCAATCGAATATATTCAACTTACCACTCATAGTGGTACCCATCTTGATGCCCCTTGGCACTATCATCCGACGATGAATCAAGGAGAGCCGGCTCGTACAATCGACCAAATACCTCTTGAATGGTGCTTTTCTGATGGAGTCAAACTCGACTTTTCCACCATACCTGGTAATGGTGAGAAAATTACCGTTGATATTCTTGAAGCTGAACTAACACGAATTGGCTATACCTTAAAACCCCTCGACATCGTCGTTATTCAGACTGGTGCAATGAAATATTGGGGAACCAATGCCTATTTAAACGCAGGTTGTGGAATGACTCGGGAAGCCACGCTCTATTTATTAAAACATGGAATAAAAGTTGTTGGCACCGATGCATGGAGCTGGGATCGCCCTCTTTCATTAATTGCAGAGGAATTTGAAGAAACAGGTGATTCATCTTTAATTTGGGAAGGGCATTTCGCAGGTATTGAACGCGAATATTATCATATGGAAAAAATGACGAATCTTGATAAGTTACCCCCTTTTGGTTTCAAGATTGCTTGTTTTCCCATCAAAATAAAAGCTGCTAGCGCCGGCTGGTGCCGTGCAGTCGCTATGTTTGACCTCTAGCGGGAGATAACATCATGACACAATCTCATGACAATGCTGTAGGTAATCAAAAGGTAAAATGGCATGTGCTCATTGGCGGTTTCTTTGGATACATGTTCGATGCTGTTGATATTCTTCTACTTGCCGTTGCCATGCCCGTCATCATCGCAGACCTTGGTATTTCTACAGCTGATGGAGGGTTACTTGCCACAGCGACAATGGTCGGTATTGGTTTAAGTAGTATTGTTGTTGGTTGGTGTGCGGATACTTATGGACGACGTAAAACACTATTTTGGAGCTTAATGCTATTTAGTGTGCTTACCGCTGCAATTGCATTTACAAATACTTGGTTTGAGATCTTAATATTACGTTTTTTAGCGGGGTTAGGCCTCGGGGGTGTTTGGAGCATTATTGTTGCTTACATTGCTGAAACCTGGCCTGCAAAACAACGTGGGCGAGCAGCTTCCTTTGTTTTAAGCTCTTTCCCCGCAGGTGCTGGATTAGCTGCATTCCTTGCTTATTTAATTATTCCAACCTACGGTTGGCGAGCTCTCTTTCTATGCGGTGCTGGAGCCATTATTGCCGCATTTTATTTTCTTATTTTTGTTCCTGAGTCCGAAAGTTGGAAAAAAGAGAAAGCCGCTCAAACCCAACGTGGAGAAAAAATTCGAATTAGCGAAATTTTTTCAAAAGAAATGGCTCGCAATACTTTCCTAGCAACTACAGTCGCTAGCTTTGGTTTAATTGGCTACTGGGGATGTACCACTTGGTTGCCGATGTTTTTAACTAAAGACCGCGGACTTACTATGGAAAATATGTCCCTATTCTTTGTTGTTCTAAATATTGGCATGTTCATTGGTTACAACGTATTCGGTGTGATGGCTGATAAAATCGGTCGTCGAAACGCACTCATAATCTCTTTTATTGGTACCGCAATAACCTTACCTATTTACGTCAATATGACAGGGCACACGGCACTCCTTGTGATGGGACCAGTTTATGCCTTTTTTACTGCCTTTGTCGGCTTAATGGGGTCTTACTTTCCTGAACTGTTCCCCACTCGCGTACGTACTTTGGGTGCAGGCTTTTGTTTCAATATTGGTCGAGGCATTTCCGCTTTTGCCCCATTTGCAATGGGCTTCATTGCCCTGAGCTATGGATTAGTCACTGGGCTAATTATCTGTGCAATTTTCTTCTGTTTGGCTGGGGTGATGATGTTTACCTTACCAGATATCGATAAATCAAGGTATTCAGCCACCCCACCAGATATTGCTACTCATTCAGATGCTTAATTCAAGAGTTTTTAATATGACAAATAAAACAATAATTACTGTTGCCACCACTGGGGCTTTTCCAACTAAAAACGATAATCCAAATATTCCGCTGACACCACGGGAAATCGCAGAGGACGTCTACGAGTGTTGGCAAGCAGGGGCTGCTATTGCCCACTTGCATATGCGTGATGATGAAGGACGCGGAACAATGGATATTAATAAATTTCGCGAAACTGTGACTTTAATTCGTGAAAAGTGTGACATTGTTCTTAACCTCACCACATCTGGTGATTTAAATGCCACTGATGAAACCCGCATGATCCACCTCGTCGAACTGAAACCTGAGCTTGCCTCCTATGATTGTGGCTCAATGAACTGGGCACACTCTGGCTTATTTATTAATCACCCTGCTTTTTTAGAGAAGCTAGGACAACTAATGATAGATAATGAAGTCCGCCCTGAAATTGAAGTCTTTGATGCAGGTATGTTTTATAACTCACTGTACTATATAAAGAAAAACCTTATTAAAACCCCTGCTTATTATCAATTCGTTCTAGGTGCCGCTGGTGGTATCTCTGCAACAGTCGAAAACCTCATTTTTTTACGTAGTTTACTCCCTGAAAACGCACATTGGTCTGCATTTGGGATTGGTAGAGGGCATATGCCTATTCTGATGACAACCTTAGCAATGGGTGGGCATGTTCGTGTTGGTATGGAAGATAATGTCTATTACAGCAAAGGACGGTTAGCACAATCTAATGCAGAATTTGTAGCTCGAGCAGTTCGCCTTGCTAATGAAGTCGATAGAGCCCCCGCAACTCCCGATGAAACACGCAGTATTTTAACCTTAAAAAGGAGAGCCTTATGAATGATGTCGTGATCGTAAGTGCGGTACGCACTGCGATTGGTAGCTTTGGAGGCTCACTTGCTTCAATCAAAGCCACCGATCTGGGAGCAATAGTGGCACAAGCCGTAATTGAACGAGCAGGAATTCAACCTCATGATGTGGATGAAGTTTTATTAGGTAATGTACTACAAGCTGGACTTGGGCAAAACCCTGCTCGTCAGTCAGCCTTACAGGCAGGGCTCCCTGAAACAACACCGGCTACAACCCTAAATATGGTGTGCGGGTCTGGACTAAAAAGCATCATAGTGGCAGCTCAGACCATTCGTACAGGTGATAATAAAATCGTCTTAGCGGGCGGAATGGAAAATATGTCGGCTGCGCCATACTTATTGGATAAAGCTCGATTCGGTTATCGGCTAGGAAACGGAACCTTAACCGATAGTGTTGTACACGATGGTTTAAGCTGCGCTATCAATCGTTACCATATGGGGATCACCGCAGAAAACATCGCAAAACGCTATAATATTAGTCGTGAGGAGCAAGATAAAATTGCTCTGCAATCGCAACTTCGAGCACAAATAGCGATTGAAAAAGGCGCATTCAAACAAGAAATCGTCCCCGTAACAGTGAAACATAAAAAAATAGATCTTATTTTTGAGCAAGATGAATACATCCGTTCCGATGCCTCTTATCAATCCTTAAGTCAACTTCATCCTGTATTTGAACCTACTGGAAGTGTAACTGCTGGTAATTCATCAGGGATCAATGATGGAGCAGCTGCTTTGCTCCTTATGTCGAGTCAGCAAGCAAAAAATTTAGGACTAACACCTTTAGCAGCAATTCGTAGCTACGCAACAGCTGGAGTTGACCCAGCGGTCATGGGAATTGCCCCAGTTTATTCAACATTGAAGGCCTTAGATAAAGCAGGTCTACATATCAATGACCTTGATTTAATTGAAGCTAATGAAGCCTTTGCCGCGCAATTCATTGCCGTAGGTCGAGAGCTTGGATTCGACCCTGAAAAAACGAATGTTAACGGTGGTGCTATTGCGTTAGGTCACCCTATTGGAGCTTCAGGAGCGCGCATCTTAGTTTCTCTATTACATGCTTTGACAATGCAAAATAAAACTACAGGGCTTGCTACATTATGTGTTGGTGGTGGTCAAGGTGTTTCCGTTATTGTAGAACGCCTTTCTTAAGATGGAGATGAAAATGAAACATAAACTCATCGAAAAAGATAAGGTCATTAGCCAGTTTCATGATGGAATGAGCATCATGTATGGTGGTTTTATGGGGCAAGGCACTCCAGCGGCTCTCGTTAATATAATTTTAGAATCTGGTGTTAAAAATTTAACACTGATAGGTAACGATACAGGAATACCGGGGATCGGAGTTGCTCCTTTAATTGAAAATAAAAGAGTTAAACGTTTAATTAGTTCACATATCGGTCTATTACCAGAAACAGGAAAACAAATGATTTCTGGGGAACTAGATGTTGAACTGGTACCTCAGGGGACACTGGCAGAACGCATACGTTCAGGTGGAGCCGGTTTAGGCGGCTTTCTGACACCAACAGGGGTTGGTACCGTGGTTGAGGAAGGTAAACAGCGGCTAACTATTGAAGGTAAAGACTATTTACTTGAACTCCCATTACGAGCTGATATCGCCATTATTCACGCTCACACTGGCGATATCGTTGGCAATTTATATTATCGTTTAGCTTCCCGTAATTTTAATCCGTTAATTGCTTTAGCCGCTGATAAGGTATTTGCAGAAGTAGAGCAATTAGTTGAAGTAGGGGGCCTAGCCCCTGACTCTATAATGACTCCGGGTCTACTGATAACAGGCCTATTTCAAGGAGATCAATAATGGATACAAAAACATTTATTGCTCGCCGAGTTGCGCAAGAGTTGAAAGATGGTGATGTCGTAAACCTAGGTATCGGCCTCCCCACCATGGTAGCAGCTCATCTTGCTGACGGTATCGATATTTTATTGCAATCCGAAAACGGCTTTTTAGGTATTTGCCCCGTCGATATACACAATCCCGACCCTGATTTAGCCAATGCAGGGGGGCAACCCTGCGGCATTATAAAAGGTGGCTCTACTTTTGATAGCGCTTTTTCCTTTGCCCTAATACGTGGAGGGCACATCGATGCTTGTGTATTAGGTGGTTTAGAAGTCGATCAGCAGGGTAATTTAGCAAATTGGATGGTTCCTGGGAAAATGGTGCCCGGTATGGGGGGTGCTATGGACTTAGTCACAGGGTCAAAAAATGTTATTGTTGCGATGGAGCACTGCACAAAAACTGGAGAAGCAAAAATACTGCGTCAATGTCAGCTTCCTTTGACAGCACAAAATTGTGTTTCAACTATTATTACTGAATTAGCAGTTTTTTGTTTTATTGGTGGGCAGCTCACACTGGTAGAATATGCACCAGGAACCAGTGTTGAGGTCATTAAAGCCCGTACTGATGCTGATTTTGAGATCGCTGATAATCTAAAAGAAATAAAACTATAACGATAAATAAACTCCCCCCCAATAATTACTAGCTCACCTATTGGGGGGCATTTATATTACGAGTTTTTATATAGTTTAAATTTTTAATTGTAAAGCAACATAAAGGAGGACTTTACTTTCAATTGTTAGTAAGTTTAACTTCGTTATATCCGATATTCTTTTTAATCGGTAATCTAATGTATTCCTATGAATAAAAAGTTCTTTTGCGGTTTCATTTGCAAGTAAGTTATTTTTAAACCAAGTCGTTAATGTTTTAATAAGAACGCCATTAGCATCCTCATGCAATAATGTATTTAAAGGTTTTAATAACTCTTCAGAAGACCATTTAAAACTCAATCCATATAAAAGCACAGGCAACATAATATCTTGATAGCAATAAATCTTTAACTGTGGTTTTTTAGCTTTACCAACCTGCATGGTAACCTTTGCCGTTTCATATGATTTTTTTATAGCCTCTTCTGGGAGATCTAGAAAAAAATTACCTAACGCTATTTTGACGCGTAATTTAAATAAATCTTGAATATCTGACTCCAACTTTATAACTCTCTTTTTTTGCTCATCAATATTCCAACGATTAAATTGATTTAGAGCAGGACTCAAATAAACAATCTCAGTTAATGACTGAATAGCGACTAAGTTATCTGCATTATTATACTCAATAAGTTTTTTAATTTCTTGTAGCTCACTAAAAGCACTATTAACTCCTAGCTGGCCGCTATCAATCTCAATAATAATAGCAACCCTTGGAATGGAGAAGTTAATATTAAGTTTTTTAGACCACTCAGTAATATTATCTGGTATAGTGCCATCTTCAATATAAGCTAAAATAATTTCTTCTTTAAAACGATCATTCAAATTCAAATGATTATAAATTTCAGCTTGTTCCAGCATCATAACTGCGGTCATTGAAACAAGCTCTCCAAATTGCTTAATTAAAGAAGGTTCTCCCGTTAAACCTATCACTCCTACAATCTTGCTATTAAGATAAAGAGGTAAATTTATCCCCGGTTTAACCCCATGCAAATTATTTGCTGTTGCATCATCAATAACTACAGTTCGTTTTTGTTTGATTGCGAGCAAAGCACCTTCATGAAACTCACCTAATCTATTACTATCTCCACTCCCTATAATACATCCAGTTTCATCCATAACATTAATATTACAATCAATAATTTTCATGGTTCTATCAACGATTTCTTGCGCTAATTTGGAGGTAAGACAATAATCATACATATTTCAACCTCTTTTACTGGAGCTGTAAAATAGAAACAAACTTTCCAATCATAAATTTTAATAATGTTTATTTTTAATTTAATAAACTCCAGTATTCAATATTCCTTGAAAAAATCAAGAAAAATAAATCTCATTTAAAATAAAGCAAACAAAGCTAAATTTCAAAACTATTATTTCAATTTTTATTATCTATTTTAATATTCAGCGTATTTGCAATATTTTTAGTACAATTAAATAAATTACTTTCAGCATTATTTAGAGCTTCTTTTAGTGAACTGATTTTATGTAAAATACTAAACGCTGAATCAATACCATATTGTTGTAAATGACTGAGATCATCACCAAGGCTTCCAACAATGGCAATAACGGGTATCTTATGTTTTCTAGCTAACTGAGCGACGCCAAAAGGCACTTTGCCATTTAAACTTTGGCTATCTAACCGGCCTTCACCAGTAATGACTAAATTTGCCCCTACCATGTGTGATTCAAGGTTCAAGGTTTGTGCAATAATATCAAAACCAGGCTTAAGTTCCGCTTTTAGAAAAGCAAGTAATGCTGCTCCCATCCCTCCTGCAGCACCGGCTCCTGCAATATAATGAACTTCCACATGCAAATCTCGCTTAATGATATCTGCGAAATGTTCTAAATTTTTGTCTAACATTTCAACATGTTCATTTGTCGCACCTTTTTGGGGGCCAAATATCACAGATGCACCGTTTTTCCCAATTAATGGGTTCGAAACATCACAAGCAATACTAAATTGACAAGCTTTTATCCTAGGGTCCATTGTGCTGACATCAATACAGGCTAAATCGGCAAGCGCTTGTCCCCCTAATTTGATTTGTTGCCCATGCGAATCTAATAATTTGGCTCCAAGTGCTTGCAACATTCCTGCTCCGCCATCATTGGTTGCACTTCCGCCTATACCAATAATAATCTGCCTTACTCCAGTATCTAGGCAGGCTTTTATCAATTCCCCTGTTCCATATGATGTCGTGAGTAACGGATTTCTTAATTCAACAGGGACTAGCTCTAGTCCACTTGCCGCAGCCATTTCAATAAATGCTTGCTGCTTATTTTGAGATAAACCATAGAATGCCTGAACACTCGTGCCTAAAGGACCGATAACATCAAGATGATAGATTTCCCCATTGGTAGCCTCAACCATCGTGATAACAGTGCCTTCACCACCATCTGCAATAGGACACTTAACATAAGTTGCATGAGGAAATACCTCTTTGAACCCGTTTTCAATAACCGTTGCGACTTTCAATGCAGATAAACTCTCTTTAAATGAGTCAGGTGCAATGACTATTTTCATAAAAATAATCCTTTAGAAAATTTTATTATCAATAAGTTAAAAATTCAGGTGGGTATTCGCCCACCTGATACGACATTTTATTATTTTGGTTCATCGAGTAAGAGGATCATAATTAAGCCAATCACCGCACAGATACCAAAGTAAGAGAAAACAGCATCAAACTTACCAGTCATATCTAATAATAACCCCGCCATCATAGGTGAAACGAAACCACCTAAGTTTCCTCCACTATTCACAACAGATATCGCAATTGGATAGTTATTATTATCAGCGACTCCCATCGGGTAAGCAGTAAATGCAGGCCAACCAATATTCAAGAACAAGCCTACCGAGAAAAGGGCAAGTGCAACTGTGCTCGTGCTTTCAGGTACATTCAACATCACTAACATCATGGCAATCGTCGCTACTGCGGTAAAAAGCATGGTGGGTTTACGACGACGACCAAAAACTTTATCAGAGATCCAGCCACCAAAAATCGAACCGATAAACCCACCAATAAATGGCATTGATGCAACAAAGCCCATCTTCATAAATGAAAAGCCTTTTTCATTTACCAGATAAGAAGGTATCCATGTTAATATTCCATATAAAATACTTACCATCATGAAATAAGAAATAGTATTACACCAAATGTTTTTAGATTTAAATATTTGGGAAGCTGAACTTAATGGTGTGACTGATTTAACACGAATAAATTTATCTAGCGTATTAAATTTAGGACTCAGAACAATATTGCCTTCTATTTTCTTTTCTGCAATTTCTGAATTATCGGCACGAATATAATCTAATTCACTTTGCGAAACAAAGCGACTTTCCTCTGGTTTTGTTCTAACAAATAAATACCAAATAATTGCGAGAAAAATACCGGGAATAGCAAACAGAATAAAGACCCAGCGCCATCCATAAGTTAATGCAATCCAAACGACTAATGGTGGAACAATAATCGGAGCAAACATCGTTGAAGCAATATAAACCCCAGTGGCAGTCGCTTTTTCTTTTGCTGGAAACCAGTTATTAATTGTCGACGTTAGCCCGACAGGGGTTGGAGCTTCGGCCATACCTAGGCCAAGGCGCAACCACTTGATAGCAAAGGCCGATTGGGCTAGGCCAATAAACCAAGTCATGGCAGAGAAACCAAGAATGGATAATGACACCATACCTCTGATCCCACGTTTCGCCATCCAAAAGCCTGCGGGTATTTGGCATAAAGCATAACCGAGGAAAAACATACTCGCGAGAGAACCCGCTTCTAAATTAGTTAATTTAAACTCATCAGTAATAAAAGGTAGAACCGCACCAATATTACTTCTGTCTGCATAATTTACAGCATAGACGATGAAAATCAGGGCTAATACCACCCAACGATAATTCGTCTTTGGTCTAATCGGATTTGAATTTATCATTATTTTCGCTCCAGAGCAGTTTATTATTTAATACACGTTTTATTACCTGCTTTTTTAAGAATGAAACGATCCCTGCTAATTCATTAAAATTAACATTTAGGAACGTTATTTAATTTAAAGTTACTTCAACTAATTTATTTACTCGACAAGCTATGCATTGTTTCTTTTAATAAAGGATACAGCCCATTGTAAATATTAAACTGCTTGTTATAAGTATCTTGTGTTTTTTTATCTTGATTTGGTGTGAATGTGATATCTTCTGTTTTTATAATCGGTAAATCAGGGTCATTAATGCCACAGAAAAAACCGGCTCCTGTCGCACCAACCATTGCAGCGCCAAAAGCGGCTGCGTCTGCTGTTTGGGCAATATTATATTCAACCTGAAGAATATCCGCTTTAATTTGAGTCCATAACGTATTACGTGATCCTCCCCCTACGCTGAGTAATTCATCTAATATCACTCCCCATTTTTCATTAGCAATATTCAAAATCTGTTTTAAACCATATGCTGTACCTTCAAATGCCGCCCTGACCATATCATCGCGAGTATGATTTAGACGTAAGCCTATCCATGCTCCCGATGCATTAACATCCCAAATAGGGCTACGTTCTCCAGCTAAATAAGGCAGATAAATTAAGCCATTAGCACCAGGTACTGATGATTTTGAAAAGATCTCCAACTGTTCATGGTCATTAACTTCCGGCCAAACAGCCTGGTTTAGCCAACTGAATGTCCCCCCAGTTGTCGACATCGCCCCATGGGCCAACCATTGATTGGGGACTATGTGGTACCGGTTCATAAAACGAGGGTCAAAGTTTGGCTCTTCTAAGCAAAACGTTATGACTCCCGATGTTCCTGTTGATTCAAAAGCTGTTTCAGGGTCAAGTAACCCGACTGCAAATGCAGCAGCAGCGGTATCTGCCGACCCTAAAATAATTGGCGTATTTTCTTTTAATCCTGTTTCTTGAGCGGCTTCTTTACTCACTTTACCAACCACAGAAGTGCATTGATAAATCGGCGGCAAAATATCGTGATTAAACTTCCAATACCTTAATAGTTCTTTTGACCACTTAGGCGCTTTAGACAAAACCACAGCGCCAGAATACGCGGCTTGGGTCGGGTCAATAGCAGCTTTTTGACTCCCTAACTTTAAAGATAAAAAACTATTAAGTAGCACAACCTTATGAACTTTTTGCATTAATTCCGGCTGTTGTTCTTGTAGCCATCCTAACGTTCCTACCCAACATGCGGACGGACTTGGACTATTACAAGAAAGCGCCCGAACATGCGTTATATTTTCCCCGAGTGTTTGCTGTATGAAGCTTTCAGAACGCCCATCAAGATAAGTAATCCCATTTGAGACGGGTTTATTATGTTTATCCAATAAAACCAGCGTTGGGCAAGCAACAGAGAAACTCACAGATACGATATTCTTTACTTGAGAAGTCA
Source organism: Providencia sp. 2024EL-00732 (assembly GCF_044006275.1). Taxonomy (NCBI): domain Bacteria; kingdom Pseudomonadati; phylum Pseudomonadota; class Gammaproteobacteria; order Enterobacterales; family Morganellaceae; genus Providencia; species Providencia sp. 2024EL-00732. The sequence goes on from NZ_JBIPDG010000002.1 coordinate 265,473, forward strand.
CTTCTTTGACTGCATCTGCGGTCTTTTTCCAAAAGTCATTTAAGTCAATTTCATGATTTTTGGGAGATTTGGAAATAATATTGGTATCACGTGAAGCCTTTGCCAATAATTCTCCATGAAAATTAAACGCACAAACCTTCACACTACTGCTACCTGCATCAATTCCCAAATAGACACTGTCCATCATGCTGCCTCCAACGCCTGCTTTTAATTGTTATGTATAATAATTTTAATCGCGTCACCTTTTTGAGCGGTTGCCATGGCCTCGTTGATCTCATCTAAAGCAAATCGGTGAGTCACTAATTTCTCGATATCAATTAAGCCCGAAGAAATCAGTGTCAAGGCTTGCTGGTATCCTTCTCGACTTAACGCACTGGCTCCTGTAAGAATAAGCTCGTTGTAGTGAATAATATTGACATCAATTTGCGCCATATCATCCTTTGAAAAGCCGGCAAACAAGTTAACTCGTCCTCCTTTTCTAGCGAGTTCCAATGCAGGATTAACTAATCCAGGGATGCCAATAGCAATAATCACCACATCTGCGCCCACCCCTTCCGTCAAGCCTTTTACTACATCCAGTAAGTTTTCTTGCTGGCTATTGACGACACGTGTAGCACCACAATTTAACGCAGCCTGTTGGCGTTGTTCATTGAGTTCACTAACAATAATATTTGTCGCACCTGAGAAACGTGCAAGTTGCACATGCATTAACCCGATAGGCCCCGCACCAATAATGACCACCGTATCACCGAGCTCAATACCCACATTTTTTTGTCCATTGATACAGCAAGCTAACGGCTCTGCTAATGCTGCAGCTTCAAAAGACATTCCTTGCGGTATCTTAAAGACATTACCCGATGACAAAGCAACCTCTGGTATTCGAACATATTCCGCAAAAGCGCCATCAAATTCATAGCCGATCGCTTGGCGGTTTAAACAGACATTTTCTTTACCGATGCGACAATAAACACAAGAACGGCATGGTACGACAGGGTCAACTGCGATTGCGTCACCGACGTTTAGGTCGGTCACATTTTCACCCACTTCTACAATTTCCCCTGAAAATTCATGTCCTATTACAGAAGGGTAACGCACACCTTTGGTTTTTTTACCGGAAATAATCCGTCCGTCAGTTCCACAAATCGCGGCTGCCTTGACTTTAATAACCACGTCACCTTTACCAACTTGTGGATATTTAACGTCTGCCACTCTAAGTTCATTAGGCGCATACAATACCGCTGCTTTCATTTTTTCCTCCCCATGCATAACAGCTATGAACGTTAGTTATTTGCCACCCGCTTGCTTATATTCCGCGATAGCTTGGTCAACCGAACAATCATCATTGATTAATGCATTCAGAGCTTTAATGACTGCTGTTGGGTTTTCGTGCTGCCATACGAAGCGCCCATACGTCACACCACCAACACCAATATCTAATGCTTTACGTGTATTTGTTAGGAAGCTAACAAGATCGCTCCCCATATCACCACCAGCTAAAGCAACCATAGCTGGGCAGCTATCCACGACAGATTTAAATGTCTCAGGGGAACCAGACCAGAGTGTTTTGATGATATCGACACCTAGCTCAGCGCCTGCGCGAACACAGTAAGCGAGATTTTTCGCATCAAAACTGTCTTCAATCATTGGGCCTTTTGGATAAATGTGTGCGACTAAAGGCAGTCCTGCGGAAGCAGCAGCTTTCGATACTTGGCCTAAAAATGTCAATTGCTGTGCCTGTTCTGGCCCGCCCATAATACAGCCGACTGAAATTGCGTCTGCACCTAAACGAATGGCTTCTTCAACGTCAGCAACCGGTGTGTCATAAGCTTCATGGTAAGGTATGGAGTAACTTGTCGCTTTCATGATGATAGAAACATCGGAAGCGACATACGGAGGATAAACCTTTTCAATAATACCTTTATGCATCGTAATAGCGTCAGGTGCGCCCGCAACAACCTGTTTCATGACGGATTTAATATCACCAATTCCCGGTAATACACCACGTGTAATTGGATGATCCATGGTAATTGCAAGAAGACGACCAGATTTTTTATTTAATAATCTTTTTAAACGGATTTCTTTTCCTAAAAACATATTGATGACCTCTTTAAATCAATGAGTGAATTAATTAACTAAATTTTGAGGATGGCCAGATAAAAAGGCTTCGATATTGTCCATCATCATGTCTGATAAGGTTTGTATCGCTTCAAAACTAGCCCAGGAGATATGAGGGGTAAGAATAAAATTTGATAATTGAGTTAATTTGATCATATAACTTTCTTTTTCAGGTGGTTCTGAAAGACAAACATCAAACCCAGCACCTAATATTTTATTATTTATTAGAGCGCCATATAATGCTTCTTCATTAACGATCCCACCTCGTGCAGTATTAATTAAAATACAAGATGGTTTCATCTGCTCGAATTCTGGAAAGCTAATTAAATCCTTGGTGGATTTCAGTAGTGGACAATGAATAGAAATAATATCGCTTTTCGCAACAACATCTTCAAATGGTGTATATAGTGGGCCCATATTATTCGTGCCTTTGTATGTGGAAAATAGCACCTTCATACCAAAAGCTTTTGCGATATCAGCAACTGCCTTACCTAAGACACCATCACCAATAATACCAAGCGTCGAACCAGATAAATTATTAATTTTATAATCAAAATAACAAAATTGGCCTGATTCTTGCCAACGACCATTTCGTACTGATTGTGCATAGGCTAATAAGTTACGACGTAAGGCTAAAATCAAGGTAAACGTATGCTCAGGAACCGTATTTATTGCATAATTTCTGATATTAGAAACTAATATATTACGCTCATTACAAGCACCAATATCAATCACATCTGTTCCTGTTGCAGCGACAGAAATAAATTTAAGTTGCTTTGCAGCTTCAATAACTTTTTTAGTAATTTTTACTTTATTGGTAATAATAATGTCTACATTTTTTACTCGCTCAATAATTTCATCTTCCGATGTTTTCCCATACAGTTCTAAACTATATTCTTTATTTATTTTCTTAATATTTATTCCTTCAGGGAAAGTTTCATAATCGAGAAACACGATTTTAACTGTCATTTTTATTACCACCCAATTAATCAATAAAATTAATATCAATTAGACTTTTTGATTTAATTAAATTATATAGTTCACTTATCAGGAAGGCATTGTAAGAATGACTAGTTTTTAACGTGAAAAATTGAATATAATTGTGAAGATGCACAATTTGTTATGAATTCGATCACAAGATTATTATTTTATAAGAACACAAACAAAAAACCCCATCTCATATGAGATGGGGTGCCAAAATGGCCACATTTGTTGTTGATATAAGAACAAGTTACACAAGAGCAATGTACTGGCTCACATCCTTGTGAAGCCTGAACTTAATGGCGATTTCTCACCAATTGATACCGACGAGTCAGGTATTCGATAGGTGCACTCCAAATGTGCACTAAACGGCAGAATGGGAAGAGTAAAAATATCGTCATCCCCAACACAATATGCAGCTTGAACACGATACCAACGCCTTCAAGGTAATTTGAAGCCCCCCAATGGAATGTCACAATGGACTGCGCCCATCCCACAAGTTTCAACATCTCGCTACCATCCATATGTTGCGCTGAAAATGGAATAGTCAGTAACCCTAAACACACTTGTACCACTAGCAACACCATAATCATGATGTCACCAAAAGAAGATGTTGCGCGAATACGAGGGTTAGTCAATCGGCGTTTCAATAACATCGCGCCACCAATTAACATCATCACACCTGCAGCGCCCCCACCAATCATCGCCATTAATTGCTTTATATGCATTGGCAAGAAAGATTCATACATCCAATGTGGGGTTAACATCCCTAAAAAGTGCCCTGCGAAAATACCAATAATACCCACGTGGAATAAATTTGATGCTAAGCGCATGTTTTTCTTATCGAGCATTTGGCTAGAACCTGCTCGCCACGTATATTGCCCATAGTCATAACGCAACCAACTACCCACAATAAACACAGTACCAGCAATATATGGATAGATGTCGAAGAAAAATTGATTGAGAAAATTCATTTTTGCACTCCTACATGGCTGCTAGAGCCGAGATCCAAGTATTGTGGGGTGACGGCGTTGGCAAAACGATGTTGATGGGCTGTAACTTCTCCACCACAGTTTTTTTCATCAGCAAAAAATTTCACTTGCTCCTCTTCCCAAACTGCATCCAGTGCTTGTGGAGTATCATCGCGCGATTCCAAAGCCACTTTTTCGGTTAATTGCTCGGTGGCAATTTCACTATTTGATAATTCGAGTAATACTTCAAACAATGTGGCAAAACGACTTTCACGTTGCTTCAGCCTTGCACCAAGGAGCGCTAAAATAGGGGCGATATCCTGTAAACCGCCAACGGTCTCTGTTGTGGGTAAGACCGTGAGATACTCCAAATAAATAGGTAAATGATCAGGAAGTTCGCGGCAATCAATCTGTAAACCATATTGTTGATATTGCGCCATTAAATCGACCATAGCTTGGCCACGGTCACGAGACTCGCCATGAACATGCTCAAATAACAATAATGATGTTGCCCGGCCTCTATCAAATAATTCACAATATTGTGCCTGCATATCCAACAATTCTTCATTAAGATATTCACGTACAAACATCATCAATTGGATCGCCCGAGTTATCGGTAATTCATCTGCTTGTTCTAATGCCTCAATCAGTTCATCACGATGTAACCAAAGCGCCTCTGAAGGGTATTCTAATAAACGAGAAATCACTTTTAACGTCATCATAGTGCTTTCTCCTGTGTTGTTTTTGGTGTGATATCAATGGCATCAATACGTTTACTGTTAAACAGATTTGTTTTGCTATCACTACCATGGCAACCGTCACCAAAGCTAAAACCACAAGCTTTAGCTTCAGGGAAAGCTTCACGTGCTAATTCACGGTGACTAGATGGGATCACAAAACGGTCTTCATAATTCGCAATCGCCAAATAACGGTACATTTCTTGAGCCTGTGATTCAGTTAAACCCACTTGCTCTAGTGCACTAGTATCACATTGGTTTTCAACGGTTTCTGCACGTTTATAATGGCGCATCGCCAACATCCGTTTCAGTGCTAATAATACCGGCTCGGTGTCCCCCGCCGTTAATAAATTGGCAAGGTACTGCACAGGAATGCGCAAGCTTTCTACATCGGGTAATACCCCATTACTTGCCAATAGCCCTGAATCTGCAACAGATTGAATGGGTGACAAAGGCGGCACATACCAAACCATCGGCAATGTACGATATTCAGGGTGTAATGGCAGTGCCAACTTCCATTCCATTGCCATTTTGTACACTGGGGATTTTTGTGCAGCTTCAATCACGCTCAATGGTATCCCTTGTTTTTCAGCCTCAGCAATCACTTGCGGATCATGGGGATCTAAGAAAACATCCAACTGGCTTTGATAAAGATCGGTCTCTTTTTCCACACTAGCTGCTGACTCAATTTTATCTGCGTCATATAACAAAACGCCTAAATAACGGATGCGACCAACACAGGTTTCAGAGCAAACAGTTGGCATCCCAGACTCAATGCGTGGATAACAAAAAATACATTTTTCTGACTTACCGCTTTTCCAATTGAAATAGATTTTTTTATATGGGCAACCGGTTAAACACATACGCCAGCCGCGGCATTTATCTTGATCAATCAGTACAATGCCATCCTCAGAACGCTTATAAATGGCACCGCTTGGGCACGTGGCCACACAAGCAGGGTTCAAACAGTGTTCACAAAGACGAGGTAAATACATCATGAAGGTGTTTTCAAACTGCCCATACATTTCCTTCTGAATGTGCTCAAAGTTTTTATCTTGTGCACGTTTAGAAAACTCGCCTCCCAGATCATCCTCCCAATTGGGGCCCATTTTTACATTGCTCATTCGCTCGCCCGTGATCAAAGAGCGCGGACGTGCCGTTGGCACATGTTTACCTTCTTTGGCATTTTTTAAATGGCCATAGTCATAATCAAATGGCTCATAATAATCATCTAATGCAGGGACATCGGGATTGGCAAAAATTTTGGATAAAACCCCAACTTTGTTACCCATTCGCGGCACTAATTTACCTTTGATAGTACGGATCCAACCGCCTTTCCATTTGTCCTGATCTTCCCAATTATGGGGATAACCAATACCCGGTTTAGTTTCGACATTATTAAACCAAGCGTATTCAACACCTTCGCGGCTGGTCCACACGTTTTTACAGGTCACTGAACAAGTGTGACAACCAATACACTTATCAAGGTTTAATACCATGCCGACTTGAGAACGAATTTTCATTATGCTTTCTCCTTTCCGCTCAAGGTCTGCTGGTAGTCATCACCTTCACCATCCAGCCAGTCAACCTGTTTCATTTTACGAACAACCACAAATTCATCACGATTAGAACCCACGGTTCCGTAGTAATTAAAGCTATAAGCAAGGTGCGCATAGCCGCCGATCATATGGGTCGGTTTCGGGCAAACACGCGTGACAGAGTTATGAATTCCGCCACGTTGAGCCGTAATTTCAGACCCGGGTAAGTTGATCAACCGTTCTTGGGCGTGATACATCATGATCATGCCATCAGGAATACGTTGGCTAACGATCGCTTTGGCGGTTAATGCACCATTACTGTTAAACGCTTCAATCCAATCGTTATCTTCAACACCCAGTTCGCGGGCATCTTCTTCGCTAAGCCAAACCACTGGCCCACCACGCCCTAATGTCAACATCAATAAATTGTCACTATAAGTTGAGTGGATACCCCATTTTTGGTGCGGAGTTAAGAAATTCAGTGCTTTTTCAGGGAAGCCATTAGGCTTTTTGCCCATTAATGGCTGAGCCGCCCGCGTATCAATTGGTGGGCGATACACGACGAGGCTTTCCCCGAAAGCACGCATCCATTCATGGTCTTGATAAAGTTGTTGGCGACCACTTAGCGTACGCCAAGGGATCATTTCATGAACATTGGTATAGCAAGCATTGTAAGACACATGTTCATCTTCTAAGCCTGACCATGTGGGGCTGGAAATAATTTTACGTGGTTGTGCAACAATATCGCGAAAACGGATTTTTTCATCTTCTTTATAACGCGCTAAATGGGTGTGGTCACGCCCAGTCACCTTACCTAACGCATCCCACGCTTTCACTGCAACTTGCCCATTGGTTTCCGGCGCTAAGGTTAGAATGACCTCTGCGGCATCAATTGCCGTTTCAATTTTAGGGCGGCCTTGATTTGCACCTTCTGGCTGGGTTTTATTTAATTTTTTCAGGAAATCAATTTCATCTTGTGTATTCCAATTGATGCCTTTACCCCCATTACCCAATTTATCCATGAGTGGGCCAAGAGAGATAAAACGTGCATAAGTACTTGGATAATCACGTTCAACACACATAATATGCGGTGCTGTTTTACCTGGGATCAGGTCACACTGGCCTTTTTTCCAATCTTTAACATCCAAAGCTTGGGCCATTTCTGCCGCACTATCGTGCTGAATAGGCAGAGTCACCACATCGATTTCCTGACCTAAATGCCCCTCACTAACCACCGAGAAGGCTTTAGCAATACCCTTATAGATTTCCCAATCGCTTTTTGATTCCCAAGCTGGGTCAACAGCAGCTGACAACGGATGAATAAACGGATGCATATCTGATGTATTCATATCGTCTTTTTCATACCACGTCGCTGTAGGGAGAATGACATCAGAAAATAAGCAAGTACTCGACATTCTGAAATCTAATGTCACAACAAGGTCAACTTTTCCTTCAGCAGCTTTATCTTGCCATTCAACTTCTTGTGGTTTTACGCCACCTTGTTGACCTAAGTCTTTGCCTTGAATACCGTTTTCAGTTCCCAATAAATATTTCAATAAATATTCATGACCTTTCCCAGCAGAACCAAGTAAGTTAGAGCGCCAAATAAACAAGTTGCGAGGGAAATTTTGTGAGTCATCCGGTTGTTCCGAAGCAAAGCGGATCTTTCCTTCTTTCAACTGGTTAACAGTAAAATCAACGGGAGAAAGCCCCGCTTCTTGTGCTTGTTTGGCAATCTTCAGTGGGTTCACATTCAACTGGGGTGCTGAGGGTAGCCAGCCCATACGTTCGGCACGTACGTTCATATCCACCAAGCTACCATTAAAGGCTTTTTTATCTGCTAAAGGCGATAATAATTCCTCAGTACTTACCGTTTCATAGCGCCATTGGCTTGAGTGATTATAGAAAAATGACGTGCTGTTCATATGGCGTGGTGGACGCTGCCAATCAAGTCCAAATGCTAATGGCAACCAACCTGTTTGTGGACGTAATTTTTCCTGCCCAACATAATGTGACCAGCCGCCGCCGCTTTGCCCAACACAACCACAGAAGATCAACATGTTGATAATCGCACGGTAGGTCATATCCATGTGATACCAATGGTTAATCCCTGCCCCCACAATCACCATCGCACGGCCATGGGTTTTCTCAGCAGTATCTGCAAATTCACGGGCAATACGAATAATGTTTTGGCGGCTAACACCGGTGACTTTTTCCGCCCAAGCAGGTGAATAGGCTTTCATATCATCGTAATCAACCGCACAGTTTTCATCACCAAACCCGCGGTCGATACCATAGTTAGCAAGCATCAAATCATAGACACTGGTCACCAAAGACTCACGACCATCGGACAGCTGAATACGTTTCGCGGGTAATTTGTGCAGTAAGACGTCTTTCAGTTCAACGCTTTGGAAATGTTCACTTTCTAAACCACCAAAATACGGGAACCCTACATTCACCAACTCATCATGCATATCTGCAAGGCTAAGTTTCATTTTAATGTCATGAGCATCTTGCCCTGCCCTAGGTTCTAGATTCCATTTCTGACTACCATCCCAACGAAACCCCATCGACCCTTGTGGTGCACACAATTCGCCTGTTTCTTCATCAAAGGCGATAGTTTTCCATTCGGCGTTTTTTTCTTCTCCCAAAGAATCAACTAAGTCAGATGCTCGCAGCATCCGGCCTGCCACATAAGAGCCATCATCACGTTTATCGAGCATAACCAGCATTGGCATATCCGTATATGTGCGTATATATTCACGGAAATACTCGGCTTCACGCTTGACATGGAATTCATTGAGGATCACATGCCCCATCGCCATTGCCATGGCGCTATCTGTCCCTTGTTTTGGGTTCAACCAATGGTCACATAATTTGGCAATTTCCGCGTAGTCTGGCGTCACTGCGACCGTTTTTGTTCCTTTATAACGTACTTCTGCAAAGAAATGGGCATCTGGGGTCCGAGTTTGCGGAACATTAGATCCCCAAGCAATAATATAAGACGAGTTATACCAGTCAGCGGATTCTGGTACGTCTGTTTGTTCACCCCACGTCATGGGGGATGCAGGCGGCAAGTCACAGTACCAGTCGTAGAAGCTCAAACATGCACCACCGATCAACGATAAATAGCGCGCTCCCGACGCGTAAGAAACCATTGACATCGCAGGTATTGGAGAGAACCCGACAATGCGATCGGGACCAAACTCCTTGATAGTTGCCACATTTGCTGCGGCAATCAGTTCATTCACCTCTTGCCAACTTGAACGCACAAAGCCCCCGCGTCCCCTCGCCTGCTTATAGCTTTGCGCCTTTTGCGGATCACTGATGATAGAAAGCCATGCATTGACAGGGTCTTGATGTTCAGCTTTTGCTTCGCGCCACAGTTTAAGTAAGCGCTTACGCATCATCGGATATTTCACGCGATTAGCACTATATAAATACCATGAATAGCTCGCGCCACGCGGGCAGCCTCTTGGTTCATGGTCGGGTAGATCTGGGCGAGTGCGAGGATAATCAGTTTGTTGCGTTTCCCACGTGACAAGACCATTTTTGACGTAAATTTTCCAACTGCAAGAACCTGTGCAGTTAACGCCATGAGTAGATCGCACCACTTTATCGTGCTGCCAACGGCTACGATAACCATTTTCCCAGTCACGGTTTACGTTTAACTCTTGGCCGTGTTCACCTGAGAAGGTATCACCTAATTGCTTGAAATAACGAAATCTATCTAAAAACTTGCTCATTCGGATTGCCTCCAAAGAGACGGCGACTCGCGCCGTACATTGCTTAAAATTAATCTTTATTGCTTGTTATTATTTATGTGTACGCCCATAAACTAGCCAGGTGATAAACACACAGGAAAGATAAAACACAAAGAACACTTTCATTGCATCGGCGGGAGACCCAGTCAACGTTAAGGAGGTACCAAACGCTTTTGGAATAAAGAAACCACCGATGGCGCCTATTGCTGAGATAAAACCCAATGCTGCGGCACTTTCTGTTACTGCTTCTTTTTGTGCTTCTTGCTCTGAAGCACCTCGGGCAATGGCTTTATCCATAGTTAATTTACGAAAGACCACGGCTATCATTTGAAAAGTAGAGCCACTGCCTAACCCAGCGGTTAAAAACAGCACCATAAACACCCCATAAAAAGCACCAAAAGAACCACCTTGTCCGTTTTCAGGCAGGGTGAAAAATAGCAAGCCAGAGAAAATCGCCATCACAATAAAGTTAAGGAAAGTCACTTTGACTCCACCAAAGCGGTCTGACAGCATGCCGCCTAATGGACGAGCTAATGCACCAAGGAAAGGGCCAAAAAAGGCAAATTTGAGGATAATAATGTCGGGAAACTGGGTTTTAGAAAGCATGGCAAAACCAGCAGAAAAACCGATAAATGAACCGAAGGTAGAAAGATACAACAGGCTCAAAATCCATAAATGGCCGCGTTTAAGCACTGGCAATTGCTGTTTTAATGACGCTTTATTCGCCGCTAAATCATTCATGCCAAACCATGCCATCACTGTAAATAACAATAAAAATGGCACCCAAACCCAAGCGGCATTTTCTAGCCATAAGGTTGAACCATCGGGCTGTAATGCCCCAGTTCCACCCGCAAAGGCAAAAACACCCACCCCGACGATAAATGGTGCTACCAATTGCATTACGCTTACACCTAAGTTACCTAACCCCCCATTCAGACCTAGTGCTCCTCCTTGACGTGCTTTTGGGAAAAAGAAACTGATATTCGCCATGCTCGATGCGAAATTAGCCCCAGCAAAACCACAAAGAAGGGAAATAATGACAAATATTTGATAAGGCGTAGTTGGGTCTTGGATAGCGTAGCCAAGCCAAATACAAGGGATCACCAAAAATAGCGTACTAATGGCTGTCCAGCGTCGCCCACCAAAAATAGGAATAACAAAAGAATAAGGTACTCGTAATAAAGCCCCTGACACTGAAGGCAATGCTGTTAATAAAAATAATTGGTCAGTGGTAAAGTTAAAACCCACTTTGTTTAAATTCACTGCAACGGCACTAAATAACATCCAGACGCAAAATGCGAGCAACAAACAAGGGATAGAAATCCACAAATTACGCTCTGCAATTCGTTTTCCTGTTTGCTGCCAAAATTGCGTTTCTTCAGGACGCCAGTCCTGAATAACACTATTGGCATTTTGCTGTGCAACTCCACTATTAACATTATCTCGTTGAGACATAAATCACCCCGATAAACACAATTTCTTATCGCAGTGTGTGGCGAATATGTCGCCGCGAAGCTGATCTAAATCAAGACAGATTTAAATCAAATTTTGTGCGTTTTTTGGATAAACCACCAGAGGAGTATGGGGAGTACAACCATTTAATCATTTGAATTAAATAAATAAAATTCGTTAAATGGCCGTTTTTACTGTTTGAATTTAGGCGAAATGACTCAGAGGGATATTAAGGAGTAACACCGAAGTGGCATATTCAATTTTGCACAATAGAGGAACAATACCCACGTTATAGAAAAGAATGAATAACCAAATAAAAAGGAACGAATTATTTATGCCAACGACTTATCACCGATTTTCAATCATTAACCAAGTCATCGGGTTAATGCTATTGATTGCCGTACTCGGTATTATTGGCATGGCTATTTCTAATAGCATGATTACCAGCGTTCAAGGAAATGCTCACGCAATTAATAAATCAGGCGCATTACGAATGCAAAGTTACCATTTGCTTTCTCTCACCCCATTAACCCCATATTCCGATACCTATTTAAACGAACTCGAAAACAACTTATTAAGCCAAGAATTAACTCAAGTGATCGAGGTAGAAAATTTAACAGACCAATTTACTCAGCTTTATCATTATTGGGAAACAAATTTAAAACCTGCACTTATTAATGCAACGTCACCAAATGATGCCCGCTTTGAAGTCATTACGTTTGTTAATAAACTCGACGAGTTAGTCCGTAATATTGATGAAAAAACAGAGAGAAAAATAACTTATGTCTCAATAACACAAATGGTTTTTATTGCCCTCGTCGCATTTCTACTTTTGCTTACCATATGCCATCTTAGAAAAAAAATTTACTACCCTTGGCTGAAACTATTAAATATGGTCAATGCCATTAGCCATAAGGACTTTAGTCAGCGTTTTTCTGCGGGTAAAAAACAAGATGAATTAAGCTCCCTTGGGCAAACTTTAAACCAAATGTCAGACGAGTTAGCACAAAGTTACCACCAGCTAGAATCACGTGTCGAAGAAAAAACCGCCGATCTCCAAAGTAAAAACAAAGTGCTACTGTATTTGTATCAATCTAATCGCATATTACATTCCATTGAACCATTAGCAAACCGATTAGAAAAAGTCTTGGTTGAACTCAAGAACCTAACACCATTGCAAAATATTAGTTTACGATTATATGAAGAAGATAATGACCGTTGCTTTCATGAATTCCATTGTGGCGGCCTTCTATCACCAGAAACCATACAACCTACAACAATAATGTCTTGGGATATCTCCGATAACTTACACCGTTACGGTGTGATATTGGCGGAGATCGCAATAGATCAGCAATTATCTGATGAACAAAATAATTTAGTTCTCATGCTAGTAAAGCAAATCGCGGGTATGTTAGCGATGGAGCACCAACTAGAACAACAGCAACAATTGCTCATTATGGATGAACGTTCCGCTATCGCAAGAGAACTGCATGATTCTATTGCCCAATCATTATCTTGTTTAAAAATGCAAATTAGCTACCTGCAAATGCAACCCGGACCACTCCCCAAACAGCATCAAGATTTACTTCATGAAATGCGCAATGAAATTAACTCGGCTTATAGCCAATTACGTGAATTACTCACAACCTTTAGGTTAAAACTAACAGAGCCTGGGTTACTGCCCTCTTTAGAGAGCACCATTCAAGAATTTAGCCAACGCATTGGTTTTGACATTGGTTTAAATTATCAGATCCCAGCAAAAAGTATTTCACCACATCAAGCTATCCATATTATACAAATAATTCGAGAAGCCTTGAGTAATATCCTAAAGCACGCTAATGCTAATTGGTCTCAGGTTTCATTAGTCGAAAATGCAGGGTTAATTACGGTAATGATTGAAGATAATGGGGAAGGCATTCAACTTCAACCTGCAAAAAATAATCATTATGGGCTGATTATTATGAGAGAAAGAGCCCTAAGCTTAAACGGGGAATATTCTATTACCCCAAGAGCTCAAGGGGGAACCATTGTTAATGTCATATTCCCTGTGAGTGTGTCTTAACCAAATTGGAGCAACTCGTTCATGAAAAATAAAAATACCACCATTGGGCAATCCACCATTTTACTTATTGATGACCACCCAATGCTACGTAACGGAGTTAAGCAATTAATCAGTTTAGAGCCCACATTACGGGTAATTGGTGAAGCTGATGACGGGGTGACAGGTATTAAAATTGCCGAAGAACAAGACCCTGACTTAATTTTATTAGACCTCAATATGCCCGGTATGAATGGTTTTGAAGTACTTGATGATTTGCGTAGCCGAGAACTTTCTGGCCGAATTATATTGTTTACTGTCTCAAACTACAGCGAAGACTTAATTAATGCTTTAAAGCGGGGGGCGGACGGTTACTTATTAAAAGATATGGAACCTGAAAAACTGATTGTTGCCTTAAAAGAAGCCGCCAGCGGTAAAATGGTAGTTAGCCCTACTCTTGCCACCGTATTAGCTGAATCATTAAGAGACAATCGAACCTCTGCGGACCATAATTTGTCGTCGTTGACCCCAAGAGAAACCCGTATTTTAAACTTAATAGCACAAGGCCTTTCAAATAAACTGATCGCTAATAAATTGCAAATCACAGAAAGTACAGTAAAAGTACATGTAAAACATTTATTGAAAAAACTAAATTTAAAGTCACGGGTCGAAGCTGCAATATTTGTTTTACAGCAAAAATAATGCCCATTAAGATCAAGTTAACGCATCCAACCATGGCTGTTGTTTCGGATAACGCCGACGATAGCCATGCATAGCAACAGACAGTTGAATAAGGTCAGTAAACTTTGTCGGGTCTAAGCCTGTTTGCTTTTTAATTTGTTGTAATCGATAACTTAATGTATTTCTATGAATACCTAACTGTTGCGCCGTGCTGCCAACCTCGCCATTTTGCGATAAAAATAACTCTAGGGTTTCAAGCAAGATATCCCCCGAGTCATGTAATAATATTTTATTGCAAATATCTAAGAAAAAATTAAATAAATAGCTATTCTCCAACTCATTAAATAAACACAGAGAGGCCATTTCTTTAAATAAAAAAACTTGTTTCTCAGGAACTGTTAACCGCCCTACATCAATGACTGAACGTGCGAAATGAACAGCATCTCTCACATGTTCTTCCGTATCAGCTTGAACCCCAACACCAATATAGTACTGGCTAAGTTGACTATCTAAAATAAAATGTAGATGAGAAATAAAGGATTCGTTTTTATAAAATGTTGATGGAAATAACATCAAAATTTCACGGCTATTTAATAGTAATACATCACTTTTTTCCATTGCTGACAATTCAGTAATAATGGAATCCAGAATTTCTGGCCGATATTGAATCGCTTCGATATTAATAATGACCGGGATTGTAGGCAACGAAAATGAAAAGCCCGAATTGTGTAATTTCAATAAAGCACTACGACCTTGCATTGGCGTAGTACTTTCAATAAATTGCACAAATAGCATATCACGTAAACGATGCTGCCAATTAATACTACGCCGCTCAATTTCCTGTTTAATTAATAACTCTGCTGTGAGTATTGCTAATTCGGCATAACGTTGAATAATAACCGGGTCACCACTGACACCAATCACTAATTCAACGTTATCTGCCACCATAATTGGATGATTAATACCAGGCGCGACATTGGAATAGCGACTCGCCTCATTTTCATTATAAATGGTGATCCGTTTACCACAGCGAATAACTTCCACCGCGACTTCATGAGTCTCACCAATACGTTTTTTTTCACCTGAGGCGATAATTACACCCTGACTATTAATCACATTGACGTTGTGATGGATTATCCCCATTGCACGAGTGACAATATCATTAGCTAATTTTTCAGTCAGTAGCATATTACCGCCTCATCTTAATGTTTTATTTGCTTACTATGGCTAGATAATACAGTACGTAACAAATTTTCAGCCGTATCAGCTAAATAACGTTCTCCATTAACCATTGCCTGCTCAAGGGAAACTGGCCCCGGACAAAGTGACCACATGGCAGTGATACCATGTTGATATAAAATACGGCTATCTTCACTGTACCCCCCACATAGTGCGATTGTTGGTACCCCATAATGACTTGCCATACGAGCGACACCAACAGGAGCTTTACCATTGGCACTTTGGCTATCAAGCCGCCCTTCCCCAACGATAACAAGGTCGGCTTGCTGAATATACGACTCCGCACCAAGTAGCCCCAACACCAAGTCGATCCCCTTCTCAAGCTTAGCGGAAACAAACCAACGTAGCCCAGCCCCTAATCCGCCAGCAGCGCCGCTCCCCGCATCCAATGAGAAATCCTTCCCTGTAATTTTTGTCATTAATTGAGCGTAATGAGCCATGCCTAGCTCAAGCTTATCTAACATCGCTTTATCAGCGCCTTTTTGTGAGCCATAAATATAGGTTGCGCCATTTTTACCTAATAACGGGTTTTCAACATCACAAGAAACATTAAATTCGACATCCGCTACACGAGGATCGAATTTATCAAAGTTAATCTTTGCGATATTTATCAAATTTTCGCCATTAATAGGAAATTCGATAAGCTGTTGGTCATTATCATAAAACTCTGCGCCTAAAGCTTGTGCAAAACCCGCACCACCATCATTAGTTGCACTTCCACCAATACCGATAATAATGCGTGTGCACCCTAAATCGAGTGCATGTTTTACCATTTCACCTAAGCCATAAGTCGACGCTTTTTCAACTTGACGATGTTCTGCTTGAACCAGTTCTAAACCACAACATTGCGCCATTTCAATAAAGGCCGTCTTTCCTTCTAATACTAATAATCGTGCATCAACCTTACTTCCATATGGGCCAGTACAATTAAAAGTATAAGGTGTGACACCTGATAATACTGGGCTGTGCTCTAGTGACTCCAACAAACCTTCTCCACCATCAGAGATAGGTAATAACGTCACATCCAACTCGGAGGATACACGCTCGAAACCCTCTGCAACAGCCTGACACGCAAGCTGTGCTGAACAACTTCCTTTAAAGGAATCAAGTGCGATAACAATTTTCATGCAGACTTTCCTATTGTAAATGGCGATGTTGTATTACTTTACTTGTATTGAGGTAGTAGCTTCCACTTTTGCACTATCCCCTATACTACCAGTATTGACCCGTGAGGCGATAATGGTGCCGATAACAAGTAAACCAACACCAAACCATAATCCAGATGTAGCAGTACCAGTATAGTCCTCAAAAAATCCGAGAATAAATGGGCCAAGAAAACCACCAAATAACCCCAGACAATTTAACAATGCCAAGCTACCTGCCAGCATACTGCCACTCATATAGGTTGGTGGAAGCGAGAAAATAATAGATTGGACAACAAAAAACATAAATGCGGTTAAACAGAATCCAATTAAACCGACAACAGGCCCGCCCATAGCGCCAATCACTAGTCCGATAGCCATAACAGCATAACCTGAAATTAAAATGCGCGATGAACGACGAGGTGTATTGGCTTTTCTTGCCACAAAAATGCCACCAATCGCTGCTGAGATCCAAGGTATAGCTGTTAATAACCCAATTTGAATTGGTGTTAACTTGCCATATTCTCCAATAATTGTTGGTAAGAAATAACTTAAGCCATAAACTGAAAATTGATGAGTAAAATAAATTGCGACAATCATCATGAAGGCTTTATTTTTAAATGCTGCCATCAGTGAAAATTTACTATTACTCACACTAATACTGTTTTTATCTTGTTCATGTTTATATTTAATATAATTGCGATCATCCTCATCTAACCATTTTGCATCTTCAGGTTTATTGGGTAAAACAAACCAGACAACAAAAGCTAAGATCACCGCAGGTAAACCTTCAATAACAAACATCCATTGCCAACCATGGAAACCTAATAAGCCATCCATACTTAATAATAAGCCACTTAACGGCGCACCGATAATATTGGCTAAACAGACACCAAGTAAAAATAGCCCTGTTGCTTTGGCACGCTCTTCTTGGCTAAACCAATATGTCATATACAAGATAACACCGGGATATAACCCTGCTTCAGCCGCACCAAGTAATAAGCGTAAAATATAAAATGAGGTAGGCCCGGTCACAAATGCCATCGCAGCAGATAATAACCCCCAAGTGATCATGATCCGTGTGATCCAAAACCGCGCTCCCACTTTTTCCATAATCAAATTACTTGGGATCTCAAGAATCGAGTAGGTCAGAAAGAACAGCCCTGCACCAATACCGAATGCAGTTGCTGACAGCCCTAAGTCAATTGACATGGCGTGCTTTGCCATCCCAATATTTGTTCGGTCAATAAAACTAATAATATAAGCTAAGATCAGTAAAGGCATCAGGTTGCGATATATCTTTGCGTTCGTTTTTTTACCCTGCGCAACATAATCTAAATTTGCATTTGTAGAAAACATAGATAAGATCCTCATGTTGTGGTGAAACAGGTATAGTTCTTCGTCATAAGTGACTTACCTGTTGTTATTACTTCAGCAACAGCCCGACGCCCCACGTCGGGCTTTCTGCTTGCAATATTTCTTATTCTTTTTCAAACAACATTGATATCCCTTGACCACCACCGATACACATGGTCACTAGCCCAGTAGAAACCTGACGACGCTCCATTTCGTACATTAATTTTACAGGTAGGATTGCTCCACTAGCGCCAACAGGGTGACCAAGGGCAATTGCGCCGCCATTCACATTGACTCGAGAACTGTCTAACGACAAATCATTCATCACTGCGATTGCTTGTGCGGCAAAAGCTTCATTTAACTCAATAAGGTCAATATCTTTGACGTCCATCTTGAGTTTATCCATCAAGCGGCGTGTTGCAGGTGCTGGGCCAAACCCCATAATGGCAGCCTCACAGCCCGCAACGGCCCAATCAACCACTTTCATTCTAGGTTTCAAACCCCGTTTTTCAGCTTCTTCGCGTCGCATCATGACTAACGCAGCGGCTCCATCATTAATCCCTGATGAATTAGCCGCAGTAATCACGCCATCTGCCTTAAATGCGGGACGTAATTTGGCAAGCTTCTCACGTGGTGTATCGCGCGGGTGTTCATCCGTATCAAAAATACGCGTTCCCTTACGCCCTTCTGCGATTTCAACTGGCAAAATTTGCGTTTGAAAATAGCCTTCTTCAATGGCTTTCAATGCTTTTTGCTGACTGTTCCATGCGAAATCATCCATTTCTTCACGGGAAATATGAAATTGCTCGGCCACATTTTCTGCGGTCATACCATTATGATATGGGCCTTCAGGCCAAGTAAGAATTGACGTTAAGCCATCTTCTAAAACATCATTCCCCATGCGATAACCGTAACGCGCTTTGCGCAGGTAATAAGGCAGCATGGTCATATTTTCTGTACCACAAGCCACAACCACATCTGATTGACCAGTTTGTAACAACATCATGCCATCAGCTAACGCTTGTAACCCTGAACCACATTGGCGATTAACAGAATACGCGGTCGTTTCTTTTGGTAAGCCTGCTCGCAATTGGCAAATACGGGCAATAAACCCACTTTCTGCGATTTGCCCCACATTCCCCACAATCACTTCATTAACATCTTCAGGGGCGATCCCTGCACGCTTTACCGCTTCACGAATAACTAACGCACCTAAATCATGTTGGTGAGTGTTCGCAAAGCTACCACCCATCGTCCCAATTGCCGTTCTCACACCACTTACAATCACAATGTCATTTGCTTGTTTCATATTTCCTCCTACAGCACCATGCCGCCGCCAACATTAATCACTTCGCCATTGATATAACGCGCTTTATCGGAAGCCAAAAATGCCACACATTGGCCGACATCACGCGGGTCGCCTGCAAAGCCTGCTGGAATTTTACTGATCATGATGTCCCACACTTTTTCGGGAACACCACGAGTCATATCGGTATCAATAAACCCTGGGCAAATCGCATTCACAGTGACCCCTTTACGTGCCAATTCGCGGCAGGCCGTTTTCGTTAGGCCAATGACACCTGCTTTCGATGCCGCATAATTTGCCTGCCCAACATTCCCTAACCAGCTTGCAGATGAAATATTTACAATGCGTCCGCTGCCTTGTTCGCGCATGAGTTTTGCAGCCTCTTGCATGCAATTAAACGTACCTTTTAGATTGATATCGATAACTTTATCCCAATCATCATCGGTTAATTTATGCAGCATGCCATCACGATTTATCCCTGCGTTATTGACTAATACATCAATGGTGCCAAAATGTTCTTTTGTCTTTGAAAACAACTCATTAACCTGGTCACGCTTCGATATATCGCATGGGATGAAAACAGCTTCATAACCCTTTTCTTGTAATTGCTTCGCACTTTCTTCGCCAGAGGACATCGAAAGGTCAGATATCACCACTTTTGCACCTTCTTCTGCCAATACTTGTGCAATGGCAAACCCTATCCCTCTCGCTGATCCTGTAACAATGGCAACTTTATTTTTGACTAACATGCGTAAATCCCTCTTTAATATTGAGACTATAAATATGAAATCAGATCAAAAGGCGCTTCTTTAAATAATGAAGAGCACATCACTTTTAAATCAGGGGAGATTTCTGGTACAAAATCCATATGAGCAAGAATGTCACGCTCAAGGTCAATTCCCGGGGCGATTTCTACTAACACAGGGACTTTCTCACCCAAGGTAAATACCGCACGCTCCGTGACAAAATGCATAGTTTGGTTAATCTGACGCGCCACATCTGCGTTCCAAGAAATCTGCCTAACGTTATCCACCAACTTGCGGATATCACCTTCACGAATAATCTTTAACTGCCCATTTTCACAACGAATATCTAACCCTTTAGCCGTAAATGTTGAGCAAAAAACGACGTGACGAGCATTCTGCGTGATATCGATAAACCCACCTGCACCCGGGCAAATATTGCCAAGCAAAGTAGCATTAACATGGCCACTGGCATCCATTTCCCCCGCGCCCATATAGGTGATATCTACCCCTGCACCGTTGTAATACAACATTTGGTCTTGGTGGCTGATCATGGCAGAAAGGTTGCGGCCAATACCAAAATCGATTCCCCCCGCTTGAACACCGCCCCAAATACCAGATTCCACAGTGATATCTACGCGTTTGGTCGCATTTTCTTCTTGGATAATTGAACCGATCACATCGTTAGGTATCCCTGTTCCTAAGTTGATCACACAGTTTTCCGTGAGATAACGGCAAGCGATGCGCCCGATCAACTTACGAATATCAAGAGGTAACGGCGTGGTTTGCTGCACTGGCGTTCGAATATCGCCGCACAATGTGGGATCAAAGAACCAACTTGAGGACTGACGATGATCTTCTTCAGGGTTATCACAAACCACAATATGGTCAATAAAACTGGCTGGAACAGTGACACGCTTCGGGTGCAAAGTCCCCTCTTCAACACAATACTTCACCTGAGCAATGACTTTCCCACCAAAGCGTTTTGCCGCTAAAACAGCATGCAATACCTCCAACGACATGGCTTCTTCATCTGTGGTCAAATTACCTTTAGTATCCGCATGTGTACCGCGGATCACGACAACATCCAATGGAATTTCGGGATACCATAACCACGCTTCCCCTTTGAAATTAACTTTCTCCACAAGGGACGGAAGCGCTAATGTTTTCGCATTCATTCTTCCCCCCTCTAAGTCAGGGTCGATAAAAGTCCCTAGCCCAACTTTGGACAAGCGCCCCGGTAGACCAGCCGCCATCGCACCATATAAATGCACCATCTGCCCTTGAGGAAGGCAGTAAGCCTCAACCTGATTATCGTTGATCATCTGCATCCAGCGAGGGGCTAACCCCCAATGTGAACCAATAATGCGTTTCACCATTCCTTGATGAGCAAAATGTTGATTACCCCGAATACGGTTACATTGCCCTGCCGCATGGACTAAAGTTAATTGTTTTGGAGAGCCTTCAGATAAAAAACGTTGCTCAATTGCCGATAAAATAGATTCAGCAGCACTCGTTAAGGTCATTCCCACAGTACAAACTGTATCGCCATCATTAATTAATTTAGCGGCTTCCTGTTTAGAGATAAATTTATTATTCATGATAAAAACCTGCCTAAAGGCTAATATTTCGTAGCCTTTTATTTGATTAATTAAAAACTAATTTAGATGTTAGTTATTTAAAGAGTAATATCGTTTTTTCAAATCTTTTTTACTTATTTTCCCATTCCAAGTTCTAGGAAAATTACGTGTAAATATAATTTTTATAGGAACTTTATAATTTGGAACCCGCTCCTTTAGCCATTCAATAACTTCTTTACTGGTTAAACACACTTGCATTTCTGGAATAATAAATGCGATCGGTTCTTCACCATAAATTGCGCTTTCTATAGGGATAACAGCAACCTCATTGACACCAGGGTAATTAGAAATAAGGTCCTCCATTTCAATGGAATATATTTTTTCACCACCTCGGTTAATCATATCTTTGATTCTATCTTGAATATAAAGGTAGCCCTCATCATCCATATAACCGATGTCCCCAGTAAAAAACCAACCATCTTTAAATGAAGATTTATTCGCAGGGCAATCAGGCCAATAACGCTGGATCACAACATCCCCTTTAACCCAGATATTACCGGTACTATTTGCGGGTTGATCATCACCTTTTTCATTACGGATCGCCACTTGAATCCCCGGTACCGGCGTACCAGAACTTGCTTTTTTATTACTGCTACGAATATCGTCACGGTAAACTGTTGCAGGAGACGATGTTTCCGTTAAGCCATATATAGAGTGAATAGATGTCTTTGAAAAAATATATGATAATTCTTTAATTGTGCCTTCATTTAAATGGCCCGCACCACATGCAATCATTCGCAATGTATTAAATCTTTCTAAATTGATACTTTTATTTTCTTTTATTTTTTGAATTAATAATATAAATACTGTTGGTGAACCATGTAAAAATGTTATATTCGACTTCGCAATTGTGGAAATAATCTCTTGTGCATTAAATTTTTTATGTAGATAAATTGTCCCACCAATATGAATAAATAAGGCTAAAATAGCTGAAAGCCCTGTAATGTGGTAAATAGGCACAGCAAGTATTGTTTTATCTTTCTCAGATAACTGTAATGTTTCCTGATATGCATATATTGCAGATAATATATTTTTATGGGTAATAACAGCACCTTTAGGGGCACCCGTTGTACCTGAAGTAAAAATAATTACAGCAGGGTCATCATTGTCAACCTGATTAATAAAGTTAATTTCATCAGTTAATGTTAAGGCACGCCATTGTGAAAGGCTCATACCTTTTACACTTAATGGAGCTAACCAAGGTTGATAACTGTCATCCCAAAAAATTGCCTTCGCATTGATATTCAGTACATGTTCTTTTCCTTCAAACTCTTTCATTTTAGTACTTAAAGGAATAACTTGCAGCCCTAACCCCACAGCAGCATAAAATAATTGGCAGAATTCAATGGTATTTCCCCAACCTAATACAATGCGGTCACCTTTATTCAATTGCAAACTGGATGTTAACCAATGCATCGTTTGGTTTACTTTAACCAGTAGCTGGTGATAACTCCAATTTTGCTCTTCAAATACAATGGCTATAGCATCTGGTTGTATTTTTGCTCTATTTAATAAGCTTTGATAAATATTTGAATTTGATGCAAGCATGAGACACTCCAACACAACTGAATATGGCTGATATACTATCAATGTATAAAATGCCACCTCATAAATTAGTGCCAATGTTCACATATTGTTCACACCTTTTTTTTATTTAAGTTAGCTATCTGCACAATCGGTTTGTTAATTATTTTTTACTTAAGTGCCTTTTTTGGCGTTAAAGATGATGATAAATTGAACTATTTGACTTTGGGTATGATTTTCAAACCTCAGTCTTAAGTATATTCATCCCATTTATTGACTCGCTATTGTGCGCATGAACAATCCCCCCACCTAAAGGTAATCTTTGTGTAAATGACTAACTGACTTTCTTAGGTGGCTATTTCATGCATTCTGTGCGGTTCAAGCACCTCCCGCAGTAAAATACGATAAAAAGGTGGCGAATTCATCGCAGATTGCTACAGTGAAGATCATTCAACATAAGATTATTGAAGAGAAAAATCGCCCCCTTTAAAACGGTTAAGGAGATAACTCATGGCAAACTCCCCTTATGTTCCCCCTAAAGTCTGGCAATGGGAACAAGGCAATGGCGGAAAATTCGCGAATATAAACCGCCCAATTTCTGGTGCTACTCACGAAAAGGCATTACCTGTAGGTAAGCACCCACTACAGCTATATTCCTTAGGAACGCCGAACGGACAAAAAGTCACTATCATGTTAGAGGAGCTACTAGCCCTTGGCATTAAAGAGGCAGAATACGACGCTTGGCTAATTAATATTGGTGAAGGCGACCAATTTAGTTCTGGTTTTGTTGAAGTTAACCCTAACTCAAAAATTCCCGCATTAGTAGATAGAAGCGGCGAAGAACCTATTCGAGTATTTGAGTCAGGTTCGATTCTGACGTATTTAGCCGAAAAATTTTCGGCGTTATTACCGACAGCCCAACCAGAGCGTGCCGAAACCTTCTCATGGCTATTTTGGCAAATGGGTTCAGCGCCTTTCGCAGGTGGCGGTTTTGGGCATTTCTATGCCTATGCTCCTGAAAAATTCGAATACCCAATTAACCGTTTTGCGATGGAAACCAAGCGCCAACTCGATGTATTAGACAAGCGCTTAGCCAACCATAAATATGTCGCCGGTGACAGCTATACGATTGCAGATATTGCAATTTGGCCATGGTATGGTGCTCTAGTAAAAGGCTGGTTATACGATGCGGCTGAGTTTTTATCTGTCCATGAATATAAAAATGTTATTCGTTGGGCCGATGAAGTTTATGCACGCCCAGCCGTGCAACGTGGACGCCGAGTGAACCGTCTACAAGGTGACCCGGCACAACAAGTCCGCGAACGCCACGATGCGAGTGATATTAGCGAGTAATGTATTAAATGACTCTTGCGCGCAAGTAAGTACTCACAAACTTACTTGCGCTTTATTTTATGACTTTCTGCTATATCGCTGTTCTACCCATTGTGCGCACAGCATTAAGCTTAAGCTAATTAATACCGCCAAACAGGCCATTGCCATCCCACTACCTATCGAGCCTTGTTCAAACTGACGCCAAACAAAAATAGATACGGTTTGCATACCCGCTGGGGCTAGCAATAATGAAGAAACTAACTCTCGAGAAGCCACGGCAAAAACTAACATCATGGCTGCGACTAAACTCGGTAATACCAACGGGAAAAGTACCAAACGTAATGTCGTGATAGCTGAAGCACCATGTACCCTTGCAGCATCCGTTAAACTTCCGCCGATTTGGGTTAATGCGGCACTGCAATAACGTACAGGGTAAGGAAGAAGCAAACAACTATAAGCAAGTAGTAAGATCCCCCATGTATGATAGGGTGTTATAGGCCAAAAGGGCTGGTTCCAAGCCAAAATCATCCCTACCGCAATAACAATGCCAGGAATAGAAATTGGCAGTAAAGAAAGCGCATCGATAACAGCGGCACCACGAATACGTTGTGATACAACGATCCAAGCCGATAAGAAACCTAATATCCCTGTCAATATTGCTGTTACAGTCGCTAAAGAAACGCTGGTCAACAATGCTGAAAGAGCCTCTGTTTGCGAGTCAATTAGCCCTGAGAAATGCCTTAACGTCAGGTTATCCCAAGCCAATCCACCTGAAACCGTGGCGGAAAATGCAGTACCAAACATCGCTAATAAAGGCATTCCCACCGCCAAAAAAGCAGTAAATGTAAATATCCCAACAACTGGCCAACGCCAGCCACCTAACGAGCGAGTCACTTGTGCTGCCGCTTTTCCTGTCGTCGTGACAACATTTTTCCCAGAAACAATAGAACGCTGTAAGGTATAAGCCAAAATTGCCATACTCGCCAGCACCAGTGATAACGATGCTGCACCGGGTAAATCAATTGGCCAATCCGCTAAGCGTTGTTCAATATCCGTTGTTAATACTCGAATACCATTAGGCGCACCAATTGCTGCTGGGATACCGTATTCTTCAATCGCTAGAGTAAAAATGAGTAGTAACCCAGCGGCAATCGATGGTAATGATAACGGCAACGTCACTTTAAAAAAGGCCTGCCAAGGGGTAGCGCCATGAACCTGAGCCACATCAGCAAGTCTATTACCATTCGCAGCCATGCTTCTCGATACGGCAAAATATAATACGGGGAATAAATTTAAAGCCATAATCCCCATCATGCCACCTAATGAGAAAATAGCACTTCCTGGGCTCAGACCAAAAAGCTGCTGAGAATAGCCATTGGGTTGCAGAGTTAACATCCATGATAACCCCGCAATATAAGGTGGTATCAAAAAAGGGATTAGAAACAGTAAATCCCAGCCTTTTGCGAAAGGGATATTAAATAAGCCTCGTAGTGCCCCTAAAGGGATAGCAATCATTGCGCTGATGGCAGCGACCCCACCACCTAACAACAAAGTATTTTGCAATAACAGTGGAAGCTCTGGCTCATTCAGTAAATGAATAATTGGTTCGAATGGTTGTTCAAATATTCCCTGCCCTAATTGGGGGAAAACCGCCTGTAAAATAATGAAGCTCAAAGGGATCACGACTAAAATGATTAATGCAATGAGCACCAATAAAGGTAAAAAACGAATTTTTATCATTAGAAACAACACTCCTGCCGGGTATTATGCATACCCAGCGGTTTGCTAATTAAAATTACCTTGTTGCATTATTTAACGGAAAAGTGCGCTTAAACGCGTTAGCACTTCACTACGTTCTGCGTTATCTACTGTTGCTTCTGGTAATAATTTGAGTGTTGAAAAATCAGGCCGCTTCCCTTCAATATCAGCCCTAGCAGGCATTAACCAAGCGTTAGCGACTATCGTTTGCCCTTCTGGAGATAATACATAATCAATGAAGGCTTTGGCTTCATCAGGTTGCTTAGTACTGTTTAAAATCATCATCGGGCGAGGCGCAATTACCGTACCGCTACTAGGGAAAATGACTTCAATCGACTCACCATTGGCAATACTGCTATATGCCACATAGTCTACCGCACCAAATACTGCCGCTTTTGCCCCTTGCAATACAGGAGTCAGCGCCTGCGCATTCGGCCCAGAAATCACCATTCCATTGGCTTTTAATTCAGAAAATAATGTCCAAGCAGCCTGTTGTTTGGCATTTTGTAACCCTAAGACTAAATCTAATGATGCACCAGAAAGTGCAGGGTCAGGCATCGTGACTTTATCTTTAAAAGCAGGTTGAGCAAGATCCTGCCAATCTGTAGGTTTTGGTGTGCCACTTTGGCTATTCCACACAATACCCAATGCAGAAACACCTTGGGCGACATAATAAGGTGTTTTAAAACGTGCAGGCACTTGCTGGGCATTTGCGCTTTCATAAGGCAACAGCCAACCTCTTTGTTGCAAATCCTCTGCCGTATCCCATGATGCAGAAATCAACACATCAGCACGGGGATTCGCTTGTTCAGCTTCAAGCCTTGCCATTACTTTCCCGGTTGTTGCTTGAAAAACATTCACTTTAGTGCCTGTTTGTTTTTCAAACCCCGCCGCCAATTGTTTCGCCATAGCACCAGGCCCTGCGGTGTAAACCGTAATTGCTTGGGAAGGAATGGAAAATAATGCACAGGAAAGGCCAAGACTCATTGTGATACCCTTTAGTGAAAATCGGTTCTTTGACAGTAAATTTTGCATAGCGGTCTCTCTCTTCATAATGTGGTCAAACTTTCAATATTTCCATTGCGCATATGTGCAACTTGATGTGCTAGTGCATTAGCCTCTGCGGGGTCATGTGTTACGTATACAGCGGTAGTCCCTAATGCTCTTAGTAATTGAGCCATTTCTGCGCAAAGTGATTGGCGTAATGCAACATCAAGATTTGACAAAGGCTCATCGAATAACAAAATTTTAGGCTCAGCAATAATGGCACGAGCTAAGGCAACACGTTGTTGCTGTCCCCCTGATAAATCAGCGGGTTTCCGCTTAGCAAAATCCACTAACCCCACACGCTTTAAAGCTTCCATAACATGATTTTCGATTTCTGGACGACTGAAACCGCGCATACGCAAAGGGAATGCCACATTTTGAAATACGCTCATATGCGGCCATAACGCATAATCCTGAAATACCATGCCAAGATTGCGCTTTTCAGGAGGAACAAGGCGTTGAGAATTCGCCACCAGTTGATCACCAAAATAAATCGCACCGCCAGAAGGTTGTAATAAACCCGCTAATAATTTAAGCAAAGTACTTTTACCGCAACCAGAAGGCCCTAATAGCGCAAGGATCGTGCCTTTTTCTACAGATAAATCGATGCCATTTAGTACATATTGGTGTGAAAATGCCTGAGATAAACGTTGAATTGAGATCATCGGTAAGCCCCCCGTTTCCTGCCTACATGGCAAAAGACAGGGAGACTCACTCAAGGAAGAGAGAGTTTGTCGCATAACTATTTGTATCCTCTTTGGGACTTAATCGTTATGGATGATGCTACGGCTTGAATACGTCAAATTGATGACAATTTTATGATTGGATGATGACAGCCTAATTCATGCAAAGATCGCATTTTCATATGGCATCATAAAAAATTAATATTCCATTTTGACAGAATAAAAGTACTTTTTACGAATTAAAAGAAACATAAAAAACACAGTTAAATAACAATAAGAAAACACGCAATTTGATATTAATCACAATTTAAACATTATTATTTAATGAGAGTAATATTAACTCTAATGAATTTTTTACAAACCATCTAAAAACAATATTAATTTCTTATTTAATGATGTTAGCAATCACATAAAACCTTGTTTATTGAAAAAAGATCAACAATCACCCACCTTATTGATGAATTAATTTCAAATGGATTCTATTCACTACTGACTATTGATATGCTTGATTTATCATAAAAAAACCAAGAAAAACATTTTTATTACAAGTTAATAAATTTATTTATTAACAATAGATTCTATTTCGCCATTATTAATAAACCATAAATATTAGAACAATAAATATTTAAAAATTTATTTTTATAGGTACTCCAATTATTTTTAATAAAATGAGGTTCACCTAATATGTCAAATAAAGAAAAAGAAAATGCTCTATTAGATTCCGAATATGAACATGTCCCAGTCCCTATTGAACATCGAAAAAGCTTTGCCTCCGTTTCTGCCGTTTGGTACAGCTTCCCTCTAGTATTAACCAGCGCAGTGATTGGCGGTGTCGTTACAGCAATGCTTGGTTTCAAAATGGGGGTCACTGCAATCCTCGTGGGTAATTTACTTTTATGTTTAGTTATTGGTTCCTTAAGTTATTTAGCAGGAAAAACCGGGGAAAACTTTGCTATTTCGGCTAAAAAAACATTTGGACAGCGTGGATATATTGCAGTTTCAGGGTTGCTGGCAACCGTCGTTATAGGTTGGTTTGCTCTGATGGTTGGCCTAACTGGCGACACAATGTTTCGTTCATTTGGACAGAACCTATTACTGATGACTATCTTAGGTGGTGTGCTTTATGTTGGAGCCACATTCATAGGCATAAAAGCATTAGCCTTTCTAGGCTATATTGCAGCCCCGATGTATTTAATCCTCGGCATTATTTCTGTTGTTATTGCTATGAAAAATGGCTCATCAGATATTATTAATTATCAGCCTGCGGTTGGTGCTGGCGTACTTTCATTCGGTGTCGCTGTAACGATGATCTTCTCCACCTTTACCGATTCAGGTACTATGACCGCAGATTTCACCCGCTGGGCAAAAAATGGTAAACAAGGTTTTTTAGCTGCATTTACCGCCTTCCCAATTTCCAAGTTCTTTGCAGAAGTGATTGGCGCAATAATTGTAGCCACCGGAGTGGTATTGCACCCAGAAGTGACTGGCGGAGATTTTATTACTATCCTAGCCAATGCTAGCCCGTTACTTTCTATTTTGGCTATCATTTTTGTTTTTGTTAACTTAGGCGTGGGCTGTACTCATTGTTTATACAATGGTGCTGTTGGTTGGTCACATATTACAAAAGGAAAAATGAGAACCTTAACGATTATCCTTGGTGTGATTGGGATTATCGTTGCGGTGACAGGGATTTGGAATGCATTCCAAACTTGGTTAAATTTACTTGGATTGATTGTTCCACCTATTGCGGCAATTATTATCATGGACCAATTAGTCTTAAAAAGAAAAAACGATGAGTCAAAAAATTGGCAACCTTTAGCTTTTATCTCTTGGATATTAGCATCAGGAATTGCATTAATTGTGAATGCCTACGCTCCTGAGTTATCAGTCGTGGTTGCAGGGTTAATATCTTCTTCGCTCATCTACCTTATTGGCCATAATTTCACTAAATAGATAAACACAATTGGGGGAGAACTATTCCCCCAATCCCCCTCTCAAATCGGATTCATTTAATTATGATTCATTACAATGATGTGGCGACTCTTTTCCCTGTTAAATGTCCCCCCACATACCGTTGATAGCGTGTAGGCTTTAATTTAGTTAAGTCGACTAATATCAAACCATCAACACAGTCATTAAAAGCTGGGTCTGAACCAAAATCCATAAACTGTACGCCCCCAGGCTCACACAGTTCTGTATATTGCTTATAAAGTGTCGGAATCGAACAACCGATATTATTGAGTAAGCTCTTTAATTTAATTAAATCTTCTTGGTAGTTATCTCCCGCAAATTGGGCAAGCACTTGCGGTAAGGAAGCGGGATAAGGCTGGCGTGATTGTGCCATTGTCTGTTTTGCAGAAAAATAGAGCCGATAAAATGCAATTAATAAATCCCTTGCAGCTACTGGCATCGCACCAGAAATAGACACTGGACCAAATAAATAACGATATTGTGGGTACTTGGCTAAATAGGCGCCTATTCCCAACCATAAATAATCTAAACCTCGTTTGCCCCAATATTTAGGCTGAATAAAACTTCTTCCTAACTCAATCCCTTGAGCAAGAATAGGTAACATTTTTTGGTCATAGTGAAATAAGCTATAACTGTAAATACCGGCTAACCCTTTCACAGCCAATTGTTTCTCAGTTGGGATAAAACGATAGGCACCCACAATATCCAGCTCATCTTCATCCCAAAGGATCAGATGACAATAGTCATCATCGTAGCTATCTAAATCACGACGTTTTCCAGACCCTTCACCGACAGCGCGAAAAGCAATTTCCCGTAATCGGCCTAACTCACGAAGTATAGGCGACCTGATATCTTGATTTCGTTGATAAAGATAAATCATTTTGCCATCAGGCAATATCCCCAAATGCTCGCAAGCAACTAACGCTTTTTTTAATTCTGAACGGTCTTCAGGTAGTGCAATGGCTGATTCACTAGTAAATAACCCCGCTTTACCCTTACCCAGTAAATACACATGACGACGAAATCGTTCTGCTAATTCATGAGCCTTCATATGCCCATTATGCCAATGTGTAAATGGTATACGCCCACCAATCCGTATTTTTATTTGTTTACCTTGTTGCTTAAACATTTCCCTGACTAACATTAACGTTGATAAAGGGCGATAAACCATCGAGGTGAGATAAAATAAATAACTATTACGCCCTTGAACATGAATGGGAACAATAACAGCCCGGGCTTTCGCTGCTAAACGCAAAAAACCACTACGCCAATGTCCATCACGTATACCTTTGCGGCTAACCCTAGAAACCTCCCCCGCAGGGAAAATAATCAAAGCCCCTTGGTTATTCAAATGTTGTTGCATATTGGAAACTTGTTGGCGACTAGTTCTACTCTTTATATTGTCAACAGGAATAAACAAGCTACTTAGTGGCTCAATATAACTCAGAAATTGGTTAGCTACGATTTTAACGTCGGGACGAACTGTAGCCACCGCTCGTAATATCGCGAGGCCATCCAAAGAACCAATCGGGTGATTTGCCACTAAAACAACTGGCCCCTGAGTAGGGATATTTTCTAAATCTCTTTCGGCAAATTCACTGCGAATATCAAAGTACTCCATAACCTGTTCTATCAGGTCAAAACCTTTTAAATGTGGGTAATTAAGCGCAAATTGATTAAATTCCTTTTCGAAAAGCAAGCGCTTCAATATACGACGCTTCCATACTGAAGGTAGCTGCTGTGGGTAAATATCGTGGAG
This sequence comes from Providencia sp. 2024EL-00732, assembly GCF_044006275.1. Lineage (NCBI taxonomy): Bacteria > Pseudomonadati > Pseudomonadota > Gammaproteobacteria > Enterobacterales > Morganellaceae > Providencia > Providencia sp. 2024EL-00732. The sequence continues at coordinate 297,250 of NZ_JBIPDG010000002.1, forward strand.
CAAGGTATCGACACTAAACATAATGCTATCTCCTAGCTTAGTTACAAGGAACTTAAGTCAGGCTCATGACAATGAAATGTCTTTTTTATGACAAAATAATGAAGCGATAAAAAAAGATAATGTCAGTGGGGGTTAATAAATATATTTTACAATTATTCCGATACAACAATAACGAGAGAAAATAGAATTTATTTTAAAAATTAGAAAAAATTTACATATTATATTCAATATTAAAATATGCATTTAATTTACAACAATATCAAAAAAGCATAAAAATATATTTTTCTACTTGCATTTACTTAGATTAATTAAAAATAAAGGGGAAGCCATCATTAAAGGTAACTTGTTTTTAATATTTAGACTTTCTCACATCATGATGTAAGCCACAAATTAATTCACATATAATTCAATCAAGTACAATAATTAAAATTGATTATTTTTCTTTTTAGTTTGATTGATAGGCAAATCTTATTTCAGCAATCGTTTAAACCGATGGCCATCGTTGATAAAAATCAAGAACCTTTCAGCTTTATTTATCCATCATAGTCCGGCTGTAGAATTATATTAATTAAAAATATTTAAATATATTTGACCGCAATCTTCCAAGGATAGTGTAATGAAAAAGCTTACTCGCATTACGGTCGCTGTCATATTTTTGCTTTTACTCGGATATTTTGGGTTATCTGGTTACGTTTGGTATCACGATAATCAACGTAGACAAAATAATGACATTCAGACATCTAAAATTGCAGAAAATAATCAAGTCCTCCGTTTTTTTGACGAAAAAGGATGCGATTACTGCCATACTCCATCAGCTGATTTACCCGCCTATGCATCATTCCCCATCGCAAAACAATTGATGGAATATGATATTCAACTCGGCTATAAATCATTTAACCTCGAAGCCGCACGCGCTGCTCTTATCGCTGGAGAACCTGTTCCACAAAGTGAATTAAACAAAATTGAGTGGGTTATGCAGAACCACACGATGCCGCCAACTCGCTATGTCGCACTTCATTGGGCGAGCAGTGTCAGTGATGAAGAACGAACTAAACTTCTTGATTGGATAGCCAAGCAACGAGCAGAACATTACGCAAGTGAAGATATGGCTGCTGAACATCGTAATGAACCAATCCAGCCTATTCCCAAATCACTGGAAGTCGATGACAAAAAAGTCGCTTTAGGTTTCCGCCTCTACCATGATGCGCGTCTATCTGGCGATAGTACTATCTCTTGTGCCCATTGCCATGCGTTAAATGCCGGCGGGGTTGATGGTCGTAAAACATCAATTGGTGTTGGCGGTGCAGTAGGACCTATCAATGCACCAACGGTATTTAACTCCGTATTTAACGTTGAGCAATTCTGGGATGGACGAGCACCTGACTTACAAGCTCAAGCCGGTGGGCCGCCATTAAACCCAATTGAAATGGCCTCAAAATCTTGGGATGAAATCATTGTTAAATTGGATCAGGACCCTGTTTTAAAAAGCGATTTCAATGCCGTCTATCCTGAAGGTTTTACAGGCGATACCATTACCGATGCCATTGCCGAGTTTGAGAAAACATTAATTACCCCGGATTCTCCATTCGATAATTGGTTAAGAGGTGATAACGGTGCACTGACCGCTCAACAATTACATGGCTACCAACTATTTAAAGAGAATAAATGTGCAACTTGCCATGGGGGAATTATTCTCGGCGGTCGCTCTTTCGAACCTCTAGGCTTGAAGAAAGATTATGAATTCGGTGAAATAACTGCACAAGATATTGGCCGTATGAATGTGACTTCCGATGAACGCGATAAGCTACGTCAGAAAGTCCCAACACTGCGTAATGTCGAGCTAACCGCACCTTATTTCCACCGTGGTGATGTGGCAACCTTAGACGAAGCCGTTAAACTGATGCTGCGTTATCAAGTGGGTAAAGAACTCCCACAAAAAGATGTCGATGATATTGTGGCCTTCTTGAAAAGTTTAACGGGTGTGTATACACCTTATGTACAACAAGGCGAAACAACACCCTAAGCTACAATAACAATTAATAGAAACCAATAGCACCAACCCTATAACTGGATGGTGCTATTTTTTTACTCGGCGTTTTCCTTGTAATACACTGTTTTTGCTAAAACAGGCTGTGTGATTTGTTGCTGATAGCCAGCAAGCGTCTCTTTGGTCAATTTCGCTACTGCAATATAAAAAGCACTGTCTGCTGTATCCGCTAAAGTATCCAAAAAATGTTCAGACCAAGGTAAAAGATGCCACGCGAGTAGCTCTTCAAGATCGTCTCGCCTATTTTGCTCTGCTAACCAAGCCGCTAACATCAAGACCAAGCCAATATGGTCTTCAGGCTCTTTTTGGGTCGTCACAGGTTCAATGCCTTTTGTACGCATCCATTGACGAAGCTCAACAGTTGAATCACCGAAAATAATATTTTCTTTATCTAACCAAACTGAGCCCCAAGGGGGAGCTGGTAAAGCATAAGGCCCGATAAATAAACGCTGCCAGGCTTCGTTCAAGGGTTCTTCATCGTGAATACTGGACTGAAAAAATTGACTTATGGTAGTTAAAGACGGTAAGTCAAATGGCCATTCTTCATGCCATGTCGGTTCCTGCAAAATAGCAACAATATCCGTATTATTTTCACTATCTGGGGCGAAATAAAATAAAGAACCGAGAACGCGTCCAGTAATTGCTACCTGTTCAAGAAATCGCATGTCTTGCATATTCATTGTCTCTGCGGTGGTCAGCGTAGGGACCCCCCTACGCTGAAAAGTTTACTATTAAGCAACAGCCATACCGACTGTCATATGTAAACCATAGAATAGTCCACGTCCAATCAATTCACCAAACAACACCAATAATGTGCCGATCAACAAACTTACCGCAGAAGGTTGACTTTGACGGAAAATTGGCAAGATCCACAACAACAAGCCAAGGCTTGTAGCCACTAAACGGATCATTTGCAATAAGCCGTAGTCAGGGACTAAATCACTCGCTTTTTGTACTGAGCTAGCGATTAGCGCTATTTCACCACTTTGTAGTAACACCGATGCGATAGTCACAATATAGGCAATAATACTGATTGCCGCTAACTTACCGCTATGAAGGGGAAATTTAGCGATTCGCAGTAACAATGTCCCTAAGATAGGTCCCACCACAAACACCGTCATAAAGAAGCCGATAGTGGTATGTGGCGTGTCCCATGTAGGTACAGTACTAATCATATAGACGCGAGTCATAGCCCAGACAAAGACTAACCCCATTAGCATTGTAAGGATCAACCAAATTTTGCCTAACCCCTCAGGCATTTTCTTCAGCGCAGATAGCAGCCACCAAAGCCCCCCGAGGGCAAAAAAGATTGAACCAAACAGCACTTCATTACTTAATGAAGATGCAAATACACGGTTCATCGAGTTAAAGGCCCGTAATGGTGACCCCATATGCATCATAGAGGCTAAGAAGCCTAGCCCCATTAGCACCCATAGCACTAGCATGGCATTAACAATGCGCTGTTTTTGCTGTTTATCATCAGTCGATAGCCATGCAAGTCCGGTCACAATCGCACCACCTGCTATACTTTGGCCTAAAACGGTGAATAAAATCAGCGGCCATTCATGTAATCCGTTGCCCATCTTAGACCTCCCGTGGATTGGCTAAATGACCCGTCGTATCATTGACAGGGCGACTATTGGCGTTAGGTTTAATCACAATATTTGGCTTGGTATAATGCGCTTCAGGTAATGGCGCTATCTCAGCCAAATTGCCGTGAGTTTTACGTAACTCGTCAATAGGACCAAAATCGAGGGCTCGCAGTGGGCAAGATTCTGCACAAATCGGTTTTTTCCCTTCTGCCACTCGCTCATAACAGCCATCACATTTTGTCATATGACCTTTTTCCGCATTAAACTGCGGTGCACCATAAGGACAAGCCATATGGCAATAACGGCAGCCAATACAGACACTTTCATCTACGACCACAAAGCCGTCTTCACGTTTATGCATCGCACCACTCGGGCACACCTTGACACACGCAGGGTCTTCACAGTGGTTGCAGGAGATTGACAGGTAGTAACTAAAGACGTTTTGATGCCATACACCGTTATCTTCTTGCCAATCTCCCCCTGTGTACTCGTAAATACGTCGAAAATTCACTTCAGGAGATAAATTTTTGTAATCTTTACAGGCTAATTCGCATGTTTTACACCCCGTACAACGGGCTGAGTCAATATAAAAACCATATTGGGTTGTCATGATTTATCTCCTCCCTATACCCTAGCCACTTCAACAAGATTACTGTGCTGAGGGTTACCCTTTGCCAGCGGTGACGGACGCTGCGTGGTCAATACGTTAAGGCTCCCACCGTGGTCTATCTTGTTTTCATCTGGTGCATACCAAGCCCCTTCCCCCATCGCCACCACCCCCGGTATAATCCTTGGTGTTACTTTGGCATTGATATGAACCTCACCCCTATCATTAAAAATACGCACCATATCGCCATTTTTGATGTTGCGACGTTTTGCATCAATCGGGTTAATCCACATCTCTTGTAAACAAGCTGCCTTAAGCACATCGACGTTGCCATAAGTTGAGTGAACTCGTGATTTATAGTGAAAACCACTAAGTTGCAAAGGATACTTATCCGTAAGTTTGTCATCATGGCTTTCAAAGCCAGGAGAATACATTGGGAGAGGAGAAATCAGGTCGCCTTCATCCAATGTCCATGTCTTCGCGATATCCGCTAAGCGTGATGAATAGATCTCAATTTTGCCCGATGGCGTATTTAGTGGGTTAGCAATAGGGTCTTGTCGGAAGGCTTGGTGTGCCACCACATGTCCCTGCGGATTCATTTTTTTGTAGATCCCTTGTCGCTGGAAGGTCTCAAAATCAGGGAGTTCTGGCAGTTTTTCTCTTGAAATTTCATATAAATGGCGTAACCACTCTTCTTGTGTTCGCCCTTCGGTAAATTTCTCTTCCACCCCCATACGACGTGCAATTTGCGTACACATTTCGTACACAGTTTTACTTTCAAAGCGAGGTTCAATTGCCTGACTGGCAAAAATGACATAGCCCATATTACTGGCAGCACCATCTAAACAAAAATCCATTTGTTCCGAGGCCGTACAGTCTGGCAGGACTAAGTCTGCATATTTTGCCGAAGCCGTCATATGATTATCAATCACAACAATCATTTCACACTTTTTATCATCCTGAAGAATTTCATGTGTTTTATTAATATCTGAGTGTTGATTGATTAAACTGTTACTCGCGTAGTTCCAAATAAATTTAATTGGCACATCTAGTTTGTCTTTACCCCGAACACCATCGCGAGTTGCGGTCATTTCAGGGCCGCGTTCAATAGCATCTGTCCATAAGAATACAGAGATACTGGTTTTAACTGGGTTTTCAAGGGTTGGCATGCGTTCAAATGGAATATCGTAATTCCCTTCGCGGGCCCCTGTATTCCCCCCGCTAATTCCCACATTGCCAGTCAAAATCGGCAACATCGCAATAGCTCTCGCTGTCTGCTCACCATTTGAATGGCGCTGAGGCCCCCAACCTTGGCTAATATAAGCTGGTTTTGCTGAACCGATTTCACGCGCGAGTTTAATGATTTTATCTGCCGGAATACCGGTGATTTGCGCAGCCCATTGTGGTGTTTTTTCTACACCATCATCCCCTTGACCTAAAATATACGCTTTATAGTGGCCATTTTTCGGCGCATCCGCAGGGAGGGTTTTCTCATCATACCCAACGCAGTATTTATCTAAGAAAGGTTGGTCAACCATGTCTTCTGTGATTAACACATGAGCAAGCCCCGCGACCAATGCAGCATCAGTACCAGGTCGGATCGGTATCCATTCATCTTCGCGCCCTGCTGCCGTATCAGTATAGCGAGGGTCAATAACAATCATGCGTGCATTCGAACGCTCACGCGCTTGCTCTAATTGATAAGTAATACCACCACCGCTCATTCGCGTTTCAGCTGGGTTATTACCAAATAGCACCACTAACTTAGAGTTTTCGATATCAGAAACACTGTTTCCCGCCCCACTGCCATAGGTATAAGGCATCGCACAGCTAATTTGTGCCGTACTGTATGTACCATAGTGGTTTAAATAACCACCTGTACAATTCATTAGGCGTGCAATAGGTGAGTTGGCCGGCGGCCACGAACGAGCAACCGTCCCCCCTAGAGTCCCCGTACCATAGTTCAAATAGACCGCTTCATTACCGTAATCGGCAATGATACGTTTTAGATTGTCACTGATTAAATCGTAGGCCTCTTCCCAACTAATTTGCTTAAACTTCCCCTCACCTCGCGCACCAACACGCAACATTGGGTATTTCAAGCGGTCAGGGTTATACACACGGCGTCGCATAGAGCGGCCACGTAAACACGCTTTTACTTGATGTTTGTCCCCGTAAACATCATCGCCTGTGTTGTCGGTTTCGACATACTTAATTTCACCGTCGACCACATGCATCCGTAACGGGCAACGGCTACCACAGTTAACCGTACATGCGCTCCAAACAATTTTTTCCTTGGGTGTCATTGTTTGTGATGCAGTTTCATTCGTATTCGCGGCACTGCAAAAGGGTAAACTTAATGCACCACTGGCAAGCGCTAGCCCACCTGCAGTACCTGTTTGCATTAATTTCCTACGGCTGATTTCCGATTGGAGCAACCTATCAGATAATGCTTTATCCATATCTGCCTCACTTAACATTGCTTCTTAAAGTTTAAATAGCTTTATTAAAATTTTTTTGTATTTAGCTAAGTTATGTAATTTCAATGGTTATTCTATAGACAGGTCAGAATGGAGCCTTGTGCGCGATCAATAATCCATTACAAAATGTAAGGTTTATTGACACAAAAAATAACTAAAGTTAAATTTATAAAGTTAATCCACTTTCTGTTAAAAAGTTAATTTAATCTCGATTAATCTATTACCTTTATTAAGAAGTATTAGTTAATATGCCTAACTATACATTTAATTTAAGTCAATTGATTTTATTTTAGATAACTATTAGAATAAAAAAATATAAGAACCCACCTCAATATTAAATTTTATTTCATTGTGCAAATGAACAAATGATTTAACAATTGAATATATAATAAACATTGCCATCTTCACATTATTCCAGCGTTATTCCCCTACTATTAAGATTCTCTATAACTAATTAACCCAATCGTGTAAGTAATCACACTCCCGAAACCCATTAAATAACCCTAGTTTAAATAATGTTATTAGTAGGATTTGAAAAATGAAAATAAATATATTATTGGATTTAAAAAACAATTTAGGGGAAGGCCCTATATGGGATGTAGAACAACAACGTTTATATTGGATTGATAGCTTAGATGGACGAGTATTTTCATGTACAGAAAAAGGAACTGAAATTAAATGTTGGGATGTTAGGCAAAAAATAGGCTCAATGGCTTTATGCAAAGACGGTCATTCGGCTATAGTCGCCCTAGAAAAAGGAATATATATTCTTGACTTTATAACAGGTGAAACTCATCTTCTGCACGCACCTGAAAGTGACAAACCTAACAATAGGTTTAATGATGGAAAAGTCGATAGACAAGGACGCTTTGTTGTCGGCTCTATGGACATGCAAGAAGATAACCCATCAGGGGCGTTATATCGATTAAATACAGACCACTCACTCCATAAAATAGAACAAAACATTATTGTTTCTAATGCACCTTGTTGGTCACCAAACGGTGATATTTTTTATTTTGCTGATACATGGACAGGGGAAATATGGAAATATGATTATGACGTATCGACAGGTAATATTAATAATCGCCAGACATTCTGCAAAGTCGATACATCAACAGGAGGCGCTGCAGATGGAGCAACTGTTGACAGTGAAGGCTACCTTTGGAATGCACTCGTTTATGCAGGGAAAATCGTGAGATATAACCCCGACGGCGATATTGACAGAATTATCGAAATGCCAGTTAAAAAGGTCACCAGCGTCGCTTTTGGCGGCGAAAATTTAGATATTTTATATGTTACTTCAATGGCAAGGCCACCATTACCTCGCTTCCCTGAAGATGGTCAATTAAGAGGAAGCGTATTCTCAATACATAATCTTGGTGTAAAGGGCATAGCTGAAAAAAGATTTGGTGGGTAGATAAACAATTTGCTAATCAAAATTTAATATCAATTAACCTCAAATTATTATACTTATAAAAGAGCTATAATTATGATTAAAAATAATGTTTCAAATAATAAAATATCCTTTAAGAATATACATCGCTATTCATGGGTTTCATTATTCATATGTTGGCTTATTTGGTTATTGAATGCTTATGATAGAGAAATGATTTTAAGGTTAGGTCCGGTTATTTCTCAAGAGTTTAATTTAAGCCCTGAAGAGTGGGGTAATATTGTTGCTATTATCATGATAGCTCTCGCTATTCTTGACATACCAGGTTCTGTATTAAGTGACCGATATGGCTCCGGTTGGAAACGAGCTCGTTTTCAAGTTCCTTTAGTTTTAGGTTATACCGCAATTTCATTTGTTTCAGGTTTTAAAGCAATTAGCCATAACTTAACCTATTTTATTCTATTGCGTTTTGGGGTTAATTTAGGTGCAGGCTGGGGTGAACCTGTTGGCGTCAGTAATACTGCTGAATGGTGGCCTAAAGAAAAAAGAGGGTTTGCTCTCGGTGTACATCATACGGGCTATCCTATTGGGGCTTTATTAAGTGGCGTTGTCGCAAGCTTTATTATTTCTGAATTTGGCGAAGCAAATTGGCGCTATAGTTTCTTTATTCCATTAATCGTCGCACTGCCTATTATGATTTTTTGGGCAAAATATTCTACCGCTGCAAGGATTTCAATATTATATCAACATATTGAAAAGTCAGGGATGACAAAACCTGCTGAGAATAGCAGTACTCAAGTTCAAAAAGGTGAAGGGTTAAAAATTTTCCTGAAAACACTAAAAAATAGAAATATTGCCTTAACCGCCGGGAATACCCTATTAACTCAAATCGTCTATATGGGGATAAGCATGGTATTACCTTCTTATCTATATCATGTTTCGGGGTTATCTTTAGCGGCTTCTGCGGGTTTGAGTATTATTTTTACATTGACGGGCGTGGTTGGGCAAATTGTTTGGCCATGGTTATCGGATATCTTAGGCAGAAAAAGAACATTGATCATCTGTGGTTTATGGATGAGTATCGGGATTGCTTTATTTTACTTCGCAACCTCAATGCCAAAAATCATCGCAATACAACTGTTTTTTGGCTTAGTCGCTAACGCTGTTTGGCCTATTTACTATGCCATGGCATCAGATAATGCAAATGACCAGTCCATATCCACAGCAAATGGTATTATTACCACATCAATGTTTATTGGCGGTGCGTTATCACCGTTATTAATGGGCTGGTTAATCAATTTAGGCGGGGGTTGGAATAGTTCTTTAGGCTATATTTATACCTTCTTTGCGATGGCTGCATGCGCATTATTAGGCGTTATATTACAACTCTTTACGACCCATGCACCATTAAATAACAACCATCAAACCCCAGTAGCAAGTTAACGCTTCATTTTTGACAATAGTAAGTATAGAACCACTTTGTATATAAGTGGTTTTGTACTTAAACGACATTAAGTTATTTCTTCAATCAGTTTTAACTATACGTGAAACGCTTTTTTAGTGGCGTCTAAATAAGGCGCCATTTTAATTTTATTCCCCCTCTTCTCTCACCCCCACTCTCTCACCTTTTCTAACACGACCAGCTTAGTCTGCACTTTACTCTGCGTATGTCAGCTTGAGTTTCTTATATGAAACAAAACATCATCATAACCTAGACACACCCCACATTTTGAAACGATTATTTTACATAAAACCAACATTTGATTGACTAATAATCGTCCATACAATTAATCTGGTTTTAAATAATAAACAATGTTTTATATATGAAACAAAATGTTACCCACATTTAAAAGGAGAAAATAATGAGCTGGATTGCGGTATGTGATGTATCACAAGTTCAAGAAGAATTTCCTTTTTCCGCCAAAGTTGATAATGCCGAGATTGGGATCTTCTTGGTTGAGGACCAATATTACGCCTTGGAAGATGTTTGCCCGCATGCTTATGCCCTTTTAAGTCAAGGTTTTGTAGAAGATGGAAAAGTTGAATGCCCACTACATGAAGCCATTTTCGATATCAAAACCGGAAAATGTTTACGTGAACCAGGAGGTCGTGACTTAAAAACCTACCAAACGCGAGTTCACGAAAACCAAATCGAAATCAGTTTAATTGAGGAGTAGAAATGGAACCCATTCAGAATTTTAATCCTTATTTACCTGCAAATAACCAAATCATTCCTGCCCGTGAAGGGGGGAAAGGCAGTATTCAAGCACCGGGAAGTGCCCCCAATATTGTTTGGCAAACCCGTTCACGTATACCTGATGAATATGAGACCACTCTAATTTCGGCACTTGAGACTCTATTTGCAGCAGGCACTGAAACCCTTGATGAATTAGTTAGCGCATTAAACCAGCTGCAAATATATGACCGACAAGGTCACCTTTGGTCTTCCAGCAGTTTCCGAGAATTTCTTCTCGTCAATGGTTATTAACACCTTGGCATTACTCAGAAAATATAATTAAAACGCCTTTGATAAACGGAAGCAAATCATGACAACCAATACACAACTTCAAAACTCTCAAGAATATTTAGATGTTGGGTTACGTGGACAATGGTATCCCGTATTATCCAGTTGGGAAGTAAGCAGTAACCCTATTGGCATCACTCGGCTCGAAGAACAAATCGTTTTATGGCGAGATGATAAAGGCCAACTTCACGCACTTGAAGATAGATGCCCACATCGTGGCGCTCGATTATCAATGGGGTGGAACCTAGGTGAACGCATTGCTTGCTGGTACCACGGCGTCGAAGTCGGTGGCGACGGTGTCGTTAAAGATGTTCCAGCGGTCAGCCAATGTCCGCTTGAAGGGCAAAAATGCTTAAAGACCTACCCAGTTCAAGAAATTCATGGGGCTATTTTTCTCTACTTTGCTGTCATTGAAGGTGAAACCCCACCCGCTCTTGAGTTCCCTGAAGAATTAGCGGATGACGAAAATCACAGTCATTTCCTATGTACTGCCTCATGGAAATGCAATTACCAGTACGCGTTAGAAAACGTAATGGACCCCATGCACGGAACCTACCTCCATTCATCATCACATTCAATGGCTGAAGGAGACAAACAGTCAGAGATGATCCTTGAAGCGACAAAAAATGGTTTCATTTTCCGTAAGAATGACCAAATTGGCGTCAACTTCGATTGGGTCGAATTTGCGAGCACAGGCGCAAATTGGATGCGCTTATCCATTCCTTATCAAAAACGTTTTGGGCCGGGTGGGCATTTTTGGATTATCGGTATGGTCGTTCCTGAAGACCGTGATCATACTCGGGTCTTCTTCTGGCGCATCCGCAAAGTCAAAGATTGGCAACGTGATTTATGGCGCTTTATGTACCGCAATCGTCTAGAAGGGTTGCACTGGGATGTCTTAGAACAAGACCGCGTTATTTTAGAAAACCTTGCGCCTAACGCACGTAATAAAGAATTCCTCTACCAACATGATGTGGGGCTATCGCGCCTACGCCGGATAATGCAGCGTGAAGCGAAAAAACAATTTGACCTAATAAACAGCAAGGTAGCTGAAAATGCGTGACTTATTAGTGGGCAAACGGATTGTGATCACTGGGGCAGCCAGAGGGCTTGGCTTTAGTTTTGCCCAAGCCGCAGCGCAGCAAGGGGCTCATGTTGTCTTATGTGACATCCTAGAACAACGATTACAAGAAAGCGTTGAAACACTCCGTAACCAAGGCTTTGATGCACAAGGTGTTCAGCTTGACCTTGCTTCCCCTGATTCAATAGCGCATGCATTCGATATCATCGGTCAGCAAGGGGTTATTGATGGTTTGATCAATAACGCAGCTCTTGCAACAGGTGTAGGCGGCAAGTTACTGGATGAGTATGACATAGCACTGTGGGATAACGTCATGACCGTCAATGTCAGAGGAACATGGCTAGTCACAAAAGCGGCTTTGCCATTTTTAAAACTCAGTGGCCATGGAAAAATCGTCAATATTGCCTCCGATACTGCACTGTGGGGTGCACCAAAGCTAATGGCTTATGTCGCCAGTAAAGGGGCCATTATCAGTATGACTCGTTCAATGGCTCGCGAACTTGGTACTCACCGCATTTGTGTGAATGCTATTGCACCGGGGCTTACCAAAGTTGAAGCAACAGAATATGTCCCTACTGAGCGCCACCAGCTTTATGAAAATGGCCGAGCACTACAAGGTGAACAAATCCCTGAAGACGTAACAGGCACCGCGTTGTATCTACTTTCACCAATGGCTAATTTTGTCACAGGGCAATTAATTCCCGTTAATGGTGGCTTTGTTTTTAATTAACTAACCAAGTTGGCTAAGGGGTTAAGGCAATGAGTTCAACATGCAAATATTTAATACCGGGTTTGGAAAAAGGGTTACAACTTCTTCTTCTCCTCGCTCAGCAACATCGTGAGTTAACTTTTGCTGAAATCTTGCGCTTAGTCGATATGCCAAAGGCTACGGCATATCGGGCTATCCAAACATTGGTGCATTTGGATTTTCTCGTCCAACACCCACGCACAGGGGCCTTTTCTCTGGGGCGAAAAGTATTAAGCCTTGGTCTTGGTTATATTGCATCGTTAGATTTAACTCAATTAGGTCAACCCATTATCGAACAATTGAGAGACCGTAGCCAATGTAACAGCCATTTAGTTATCCGCGATGGCACAGATATTATTTATATCGCTCGGGTCAGTGGTGCCGAATCAAAAATTAACCACGTCAGTGTCGGAACACGTTTATCCGCGCATCGTACCTCACTTGGGCGCATGCTACTTAGTGGGCTGAACCGTGCGGAATTTGATGCACTCTACCCTCACGATGAGTTACCCGACAATGCAGGCAGTAAACACGAATTCTGGCAAATGATCCAAGCCGACAAATTGCGTGGCTACGTGATCGGCGAATCATTTTATCGTCGGGGGATTTCATCCATTGTTTACCCCGTCTACAACCAAGCTAATGGCGTAGAGGCGGTGATTAGCATCATGGTACCGATGAACAGTATTCCGGCACAGGAACGCCAGCGATTACAAAATGAAGTGAGTTATGCCGCGCAAAGATTGACTGAATTTATTGGTGGTATGAACCAAGCAAAAGCCGTTTAGCGTTAAGCAATTATCTACCCTACATTTTTAGGTTTATTGCCATAAGCCTCAGACTCCTTTTGCCCAAAAGGTGCCTTTGGCAATAACACCAATCTACAGAGGACTTTGCTATGTCAGTGATTGGAATAGAAAAATTAGAATTTGGTGTCGAAGACATCCCTAACTGCCAAAAATTTTTACATGATTTTGGCCTACAGGTTACTGCGGTCAACCCGTCATTATTTTCGACGCTCTCTGGGGCAAAAATACAACTTTTTGACCATCAAGACCCTACACTTCCACCTGCTTTTGAAACAGGCTCAACCCTGCGTCGAATAACTTGGGGGACGGAAAATGCCACTGAACTCAATAAAATCATCGAAAACATTCAGGGTTGTGATGGTTTCAAACTTACTGGAGATGGCGCCGAATGCCGTGACCCGAATGGTATGACAGTGGCTTTTACCGTCACTCAGCAACAGAGCGTCGAAATAGAAATCTCACCAATCAACCAATGGGGGGATATTCGCCGTATTGATCAACCTAGCCCTGTTTACGAAAAAGCAACGCCAATTAATGTGGGCCATGTGGTATTTTTTGTCGACGACTTACCGTCCACAGAAGCCTTTTATTGCCAAAAGCTGGGTTTTCAAGTCTCTGACCGTTATATCGACCGTGCTGTCTTTTTACGTGCTCAAGTTAATGGTTGTCATCACAATTTATTCCTACTCAAATTACCACACCGTGGCAGCGGCCTTAATCATGTTGCCTTTACCGTACGTGATATCCATGAAGTCATTGGCGGGGGCTTAGCAATGAACCGGCAGCAATGGAGCACCTTTATTGGTCCTGGCCGCCACCCGATTTCATCGGCTTATTTTTGGTACGTTAACAGCCCGACCGGTGGCGCCTTTGAATATTACACCAATGACGATTTCTTGACGGATAAATGGCAGCCTCGCGAACTGGAACATTCACTGGTTTCATTCACCGAGTGGGCGGTGGAAGGCGGTCTAGATTATGAAACCCGTCGTCAAGTCAAACCGGTAAAGGAGTAACCCTATGAATTCCTTAATCCAAGGTGGTATTGTCATTATTGGCGGTGGGCAAGCAGGTGGCTGGGCGGCAAAAACCTTACGAGATGAAGGTTACCAAGGCCAAATCTCTGTTATCAGCGATGAAGATCATGACTTTTATGAACGCCCACCGCTATCAAAAGCCGCACTCACACTAGAAAGCTTTGCGCTGTCTCGGTTATTTAGTGAAGAAGCCACCCAAGCCTTACATTTGCAATGGTTTCGCCCAGTGCGAGCCACTAAGATTGATACAAAAACAAAATGTGTTCACCTCAATGATGGCCGTATTGTAACATTTGAAAAACTGTTACTCGCCACAGGTGGACGCCCCCGTTACCTCTCCAATGATTGGCAAAAACACCCACAAGTTTTCGCATTACGCTCATGGAACGATGCACAACAACTACGCTCAGCACTCCTTGAGGCAAAGAAAATTGCCATCATTGGCGGCGGGTGGATTGGCTTGGAGGTCGCTGCCTCTGCACGTCAAATGGGAATAGATGTCACAATTTTTGAGCGTCAAAGCCGCCTATGCGAACGCAGCGTTCCACAAAATGTCTCTGAAGCATTGGCACAGCGCCATACCCGAGCTGGCGTACATATCATTACGGATTGTGGTGACATTAAGCTTGGGGAGTCAGTGACTCGCTTACAAATCACTTGCCAGAAGCAACCATGGCAAACATTCGACCTAGCCGTAATGGGGATTGGGGTTGAATTAAACCTTGAACTCGCCAAACAAGCTGGGCTTGATATCACCCATGGTATTGTTATCAATGACCAAGGGCAAACCTCACACCCTGATATTTACGCCGCTGGCGACGTGGCTTGTCATCCAACACTTTCTTTATGTCTGCAATCTTGGGCTTACGCACAAAACCAAGCCATCACGACGGCAAAAGCCATGTTAAACCCGCAATCAGAAGGGTTTGATGAGCCAGCTTGGCTATGGTCGGATCAATACCAAGATAATATTCAAATATTGGGCATACCAACTTCGCAAGCGCAACAACACATCCAGCGCTATACACCAAACTCAGAGGTCCATTTTTCCCT
The DNA here is from genome assembly GCF_044006275.1 of Providencia sp. 2024EL-00732. NCBI lineage: Bacteria > Pseudomonadati > Pseudomonadota > Gammaproteobacteria > Enterobacterales > Morganellaceae > Providencia > Providencia sp. 2024EL-00732. The sequence goes on from NZ_JBIPDG010000002.1 coordinate 312,621, forward strand.
GAATGACACTAATGAATTGGTGCAAATGATTGCTTTCAATGATGCACGCGCTATCAAGCTAGGTAAGCGTTGGATGCAAAGTCACCGCAAACTGGATCCTTCTGAACTTGCTGATCCAACATTTTCACTGATGTCACTGAAATAGTGTACAGCAAGGAGAAATAACATGGCTAATCAAAGCATTACCTTACAAGCCAAGGAACATGACCAACAAGCCCAAGACATCCCTGAAAAAATTAATTGGTTAATCCCAATTGGCTTATTTTCCTGTGTATTGCTCGCTTTCTTCGACAAAATCAGTATTGCAGCTCTGTTTTCAGATGAAAAGTTTCAGCAGGCACTTGGCATTGACTTTGATCCAACACGTTTAGGTCTGCTGATGAGCGCATTTTTATTTGCTTATGGCGTTTCCTCAATGTTACTTAGTGGAATTGGCGACCGATTCCACCCAACCAAAATGCTACTGTTTATGATTAGCAGTTGGTGCTTCTTAATGATTTTCATGGGGTTTACCCATCATTACGGCACGATGGTTTTTCTGAGGATCTTGCTCGGTATTGCTGAAGGCCCCCTGCTAGCCATTGCTTACGCCATTGTACGCCGCACATTTCCACCTAAGATGCAGGCTCGCGCCACCATGATGTGGTTACTTGGAACTCCAATTGGAGCGGCTCTAGGCTTCCCTATCGCCCTATATCTTCTGAATAATTTTGGCTGGCAAAGTACCTTCTTTGTAATGGCGGCCTTTACCGTACCCGTTTGGTGGCTAGTCGTGATTGGTATCCGTCACCCTAACTTAGTAAATCGTCAGGCTCAAACCAAAAACTCAGCGGGTGAAAAACGATCAGCCGAACAGCTCGCGACCATACAAGCCCATAAAAAACGCTTATTCCAAAACAGCCATTTTTGGATTATCTGCCTGTTTAACATCGCTTTTCTTGTTTATCTTTGGGGGATGAATGGCTGGTTACCAAGCTATTTAATTAAAGGGAAATCAATCCACTTAGAGCATGCAGGGGTCTTATCCTCTCTCCCCTTTATCGCCATGTTGTTTGGCGAAGGAATAGGCGCATGGTTGTCTGACCGCTATGACCGTAGAGCTTTAGTGTGTTTTGTATCTCTCTTAGGTGCGGTATTGGGCTTAGCTGGAGTGCTATTCCTCACTGATACCTACAGCATCATCCTCATGATGGCATTTAGCATGTTTATGTGGGGAGCAGGTGCTCCCAATATCTTCGCTCTACTCGCTAAAGTCACACAAAAACAAGTCAGTGCATTGGCCGGTGGCATATTCAATGGCCTAGGAAACCTCGCTGGCGCGGCGGCACCTCTGCTGATGGGGGTGCTGATCACCGCCACTCACACTATGGATAGCGGGCTGTTATTTATCGTAATTATTGGTTTAGTCGGCAGCCTACTACTTCTGCCTCTACTGAAAAAATACTAATCACTCTGTGTAGGAGATAACGCTATGTCACAACCTCAAATCAAACCCCAAGATATCCCAATGGCACAATGGATAGAATCACGAATTGCTCGCCTTGAAGGCCGTAAATATGACTGGAACGCCTTGAAATTCCAAGCTGATTACGACCCTAAATATCGTCGTGCCCAAATGCGCTACATCGGTACTGGTGCAACAGGTGTTGCTAATGACGTGAATACCGTCCCCGCAGAGAACTTCACTTTCTCCACCATGGTATTACCTGCCAAATGTGAAGGCCCCTTACATTTACATCCTGATGTTGAAGAAGTGTTTTTCATGCTGAAGGGCACTATTACGCTATTTGTTCGTGATGGTGACGAAGAGTATGAAACGGTTCTCAAAGAACGTGACCTAATTTCTGTTCCAGCGGGGATTTACCGTGGTCTATTTAATCATGGAGAGGAAGAGGCATTAATGTGCGTGATGATTGGCACACAAAAGCCTGCAATCCCGACTTACCCAGAAGACCACCCGTTATCTAAAGTGAAACGTAACTAACCGGAGTTATCAGTGATGAATTTGCCAATCGAAAAACTTCCTGCACAACAACTGGCTGATTTTGGCCAATACCGCCTTAATTGGCGCTGTTCAGGTCATGGGCATGCCGTCGTTTTATTGCACGGGATCAGCTCTGGCTCGGCCTCATGGGTAAGCCAACTGGCTTCTTCATCACTGACCGACCACTATCGACTGTATAGCTGGGATGCTCCCGGCTATTCGGGCAGCTCAATGCTCAACACAGCGAAACCAACTGCTGTTGACTATGCTACAGCATTAAAAGCTTTTTTAGATAGCCTAAAAATACAACAGGTCGTTTTAGTCGGGCATTCACTCGGAGCCTTGATGGCTAGCGCTTTTGCCGCACAATATTCTCAGCGAGTAAAAGGATTATTTTTAGCTAATCCAGCTCAAGGCTATGCCTCTAAAAGCCCTGAACAGCAAGCTTCCGTGTATCAACAACGGCAGATGATTGTAACTAATTCAGGGTTACAAGCCTATGCTGAAAACCGAGCCGCCGCCCTACTATCACCCAATGCAACCCCAGAAAAAATCGATTGGGTGAAACAAAATATGGAAAAACTTAATCCCCAAGGCTTTCTTGCGGCAGCATGGATGTTAGCCCATGACGATATTAGTTTGTATTTAAAGGGTTATAACGGGCCAATCGAAATACTGGCAGGCGCTGATGACACCATTACGCCACCACAACAAGTACAGCAGCTCGCGATACAACAAGAGTGCCCTTTTTGGTTGATTAAACAAGCGGGACATGCCAGTTACCTTGATACCCCCACACAGTTTAATCACCATTTGAAACAATTTTTAGAGACGGTATACAACCCAGTCGAATAAAGGAATCCTTATGAATTTACAGTTAAATAACCGTATTGCTGTCGTGACTGGAGGGAGCTCTGGTATTGGTTTTGCAACAGTCAAACTGTTACTCGACGAAGGTTGTAAAGTTGCTTTTTGTGGTCGAGATACTGAAAAACTACAACACGCTCTCAATACATTACGGTCTCTCTACCCTCAAGGGGAATTTATCGCACAGCGCTGTGATGTCCTCGATAAGGAACAAACAGAAAACTTCGCTCAACATGTTTATCAACACTATGGGCAAGTTGATCTTCTGATTAACAATGCGGGTCAAGGCTATGTTGCAAGCTATGCTGACACTCCTGAAGCCGCTTGGTTACATGAAGCACAATTAAAATTATTTGGTGTCATTAACCCAGTAAATGCTTTTTTACCTTTCTTAGAACAATCCAATATTGCGTCAATTACCTGTGTTAATTCGTTATTAGCGTTACAACCCGAGCCCCATATGGTCGCCACATCTGCCGCACGCGCTGCTCTGTTGAACATGACATTAAATTTATCGAAAACATTGCTACCCAAAGGGATACGCGTTAACTCAATTTTGCTCGGTATGGTCGAATCAGACCAATGGCGGCGTCGTTTCGAAAACCGGAGTGATAAAAGCTTGGATTGGCAGCAATGGATTGGCGATATCGCTAACAAGCGAGGGATCCCGATGCAACGTTTGGGGAAACCAGAAGAACCAGCCCGTGCCTTAGTTTTTTTAGCTTCACCGATGGCTTCGTTTACCTCCGGTGCCGCTTTAGATATTTCGGGTGGCTTTAGCCATCACATTTAAAGGGTTAATTATGAAAACATTAATGTTGATTGGTTATGGTGCAATGGCACAAGAAGTGATTGCTCGTTTACCTAGTGGAATAACCCTTCGCTGGGTTGTGGCTCGCCCTCATCACCATAACGCAATACAAGAACGCTTCAAGGGCGCGGTGCTCCCTATTGATAGCCTTGATGACTTTAACGAACACCCCGATTTAGTGTTGGAGTGTGCTGGTCATCAAGCGGTACAGCAGTATGCGCCAACCATTTTACAAAGGGGCTGGACTCTTGCCATTATTTCCACTGGTGTACTGGCTGATGCCACTTTCGAAAACACACTAACCACATTAGCAAAGCGTCATCAAAGCCAACTAATTCCTCTCTCAGGCGCGGTTGCTGGGCTTGATGGTTTACGAGCAGCCAAAGAGGCGAACATTACCCACGTCATTTATCAGTCACGTAAAAGCCCTGCCAGTTGGCGCAATGGTGCTGCTGAGCGTTATATCGACTTATCGAGTGTCTCTGAAGCTACCGCCTTTTTTAGTGGTAGTGCGCGAGAAGCTGCCTTGAACTTCCCAGCCAATGCTAATGTTGCCGCTACCGTTGCACTGTATGGCATAGGTATGGATGCAACTCAGGTACAACTCATCGTTGATCCGGACACCACCAAAAATTCGCATCAAATTGATGTAAGAGGGGATTTCGGGCATTTTTCTATTGAGTTAAATGGCAACCCCCTACCTTCAAACCCAAAGACATCTATGCTTGCAGCCCTAAGTGCCGTTGAAATTTGCCGCCGTATTGCTGAGCAACAGGTAAGCTAATAGGAGCCTAATCATGAATAAAATGGATATTTTTGTGGGGGGAAAATGGCAACAAGGTCGTGGACCTGAAATGCAATCACGTTTTCCGGGTGATAACCATGTCGTTGCTACTCTCAACAGTGCCAGCCTTGAAGATGTCCAAGACGCCGTAAACGCGGCGGACAAAGCTTGGCGAGAACCTACCTGGCGCAATATGCCTGCGCATCAACGCGCGGCTATCTTATATAACGTCAGCGCATTGATTGATGAGCAGCGTGAAACCTTAACGCAATTACAAACTTTGGACAACGGGAAGCCGTGGGCTGAAGCGCGTGGTTTAGTCATGAGCGCAGCCGCCACCGCACGTTATTTTGCCGCCGTTTGTGAGGTTTCTGGAGGGGAGCTTCCACCTCGACGCCAACCAGACTTGATGACAATAAGCACTTACCAACCCATCGGAGTGATCGCCGCCATCACACCGTGGAACTCCCCCATTGCCAGCGATATGCAAAAAATTGCTCCGGCGCTTGCCGCAGGTAATGCGGTTATTTTAAAACCTGCAGAAGCCACGCCACTAATTTCATTAAAATTGGCAGAACTCTTTGAACAAGCAGGGTTACCAAGTGGCTTACTCAGCGTATTACCGGGAAAAGGCTCTATTGTGGGTGATGCATTGGTTCGCCACCCGTTAGTGCGAAAAATCTCTTTCACCGGGGGGACAAACACGGGTCGCCAACTGGCTCATATTGCGGCTGATAAACTGATCACGACCTCCCTCGAACTGGGTGGGAAATCCCCAACAATTGTGCTAGCAGATGCTGACCTAGACATTGCCGCTCATGGAGTCTGTTACGGTATTTTTAGTTCAATGGGGCAAGCTTGTATCGCAGGTTCTCGCTTATTTGTTGCCCGCGATATCTACCAACCTTTTATGGAAAAATTAACCCAATTAACCCAGAACTTGATTATTGGCGACCCAAGGCAAGAACGCATCCATGTGGGGCCTTTAATTTCAGCGGCTCACCGTGATAGCGTCAAAACCTACGTTGAACAAGCCGTCCAACAAGGCGGTCATATTCGCCTTGGCGGTACCGTTCCCACAGACCCCGCACTACAAAATGGCAATTATTTCTTACCGACCATTATTGAAGGCCTCAGTAATCAATCTAGTGTTTGCCAAGAAGAAATCTTCGGCCCCGTCTTAGTGGTGATCCCCTTTGATGATGAAGCCACATTGATCCAAGAAGCTAATGATTCCGTTTATGGGCTGGCTGCGGGGATTTGGACTCGCGACTATACTCGCGCCTTTAAACTGGCGGATGCCCTTGATGTAGGAACAGTTTGGGTCAATACCTACAAAGTTTTTTCCATCTCAACCCCATTTGGGGGCTTTAAAGAAAGTGGCATTGGCAGAGAAAAAGGCTTAGAAAGCCTAAAAGCCTATATGCAACAAAAAAGCCTTTTTTTGGCACTTAACCCACAACCAAACCGTTGGTGTGAATAGCTTATCCGTTAAAGGATTACGGCTGCATTTAGGAGAATACAATGTCTGAAATGATTACAGTTGGCGAAGCTATCGCCAGAACACTTGAACAATACCAAGTCACAACGGTTTACGGGGTTATTTCTATTCACAATTTACCTATTGCCGATGCGATTGGCCGTCGTGCTAAAATTGACTTTACCCCAAGCCGTGGAGAAGCCGGAGCAGTAACTATGGCCGATGCACACAGCCGTTTTAGTGGCTTAGGCGTCGCGCTAACGAGTACGGGGGCTGGAGCAGGAAATGCAGTGGGGTCAATGATTGAAGCTATGAATGCTTGTTCACCAATGCTCCACATTACTGGGCAGGTTGAAAAAGCCTATTTAGATATGGATGCAGGGTTTATTCATGAAACAGCGGATCAACTGGGTTTCTTGCGTTCAAGCTCTAAACAAGCATTCCGTGTACATACACCAGAACAAGCGGTGGCGACACTGCATAAAGCAATCCAAGTTGCGCAAACCGCCCCATGTGGCCCTGTTTCGATTGAAATCCCCATTGATATTCAAAGTGCCCAAGTGCCATTGTCCTTATTAAGTGCCCCGCTTTCTGTGCCAACTTTGCCCGCAATTTGCTCATCACAGATAGAAGCCATTTGGGACAAACTTCAGCATGCACAGCGCCCATTATTGTGGGTCGGTGGCGGTGCATTGCAGGCGGTAGAAGCCGTTAAACGCTTGGCTAACCAAGGTGTCGCCGTAATCAGCAGCACCCATGGAAGAGGTATTTTATCGGATGATCACCCGTTCAGCCTGCGTGCTTTTCATAATGCGGACTCAATTGATACATTAATGCGTGAATGTGATTTGACGCTGGTCGCGGGCTCCCGGTTACGCAGTAATGAGACTAAAACTTGGTCATTACCATTACCTCACCCCATCATCCAAATTGATATTAACCCGTTAGCGGCAAACCGCAATTACTTAGCCGACCTCAATATCACAGGGGATTGTAAAGGCCTGCTTAATGCGCTTGCCGATAAAATTGAGCAAGCTAACCGCCCTGTTTCTTCTGCATGGAAACAGCAAATACAACAAGCCGTTCAGTTGGCAGAACAGCAATTAAGGGCACAATGCGGGCCATACAGTGAACTCAGTGATGCTGTCGAGCAAGCCTTACCCGAACATGGTATTTTTGTGCGGGACATTACTGTATCAGGCAGCTTATGGGGCAGCCGTTTATTAAAAGCTACACAGCCGATGCACAATATTCATTCCTTAGCGGGTGCCATTGGCTTAGGCCTTGCGATGGCCATTGGTAGTACGAAAGCCAACCCAAATACCGCAGTGATTGGCTTAGTTGGGGATGGCGGCTTGATGTTAGGGGTCGGTGAGCTTGCGACTATGGCTCAAGAACAACTACCGATTGTGTTGATAATCATGAATGACCAAGGTTATGGTGTCATGCGTGGTATTCAGGAAAAATATTTCTCAGGTCGCCAATATTATAATGAGTTATTAACACCATCATTTAGCCAACTAGCACAATCGATGGGGATCACCGCCCTAACGGTAGATAAACCCAGCGAATTCCAACCTATACTTCATCAAGCTGTTGCTTTAAAGCGGCCAGTTGTCGTTGAAGTATTAATGAATCATATCGGTAAAATGAATTTCTCGGGCCCCCCGCAGAAAAAACTATTTTAACCTCTAACTTCTTATCGAGCGCGGCACTCCGTCGCGCTTTACAAATCCATTAAACAAAAAACTCTCCTATGTCTGATACAAATTACTTTCCTAGCTGATTCACCACATTTTGCTCAATATGGCAAAAAATCCGCTCCTGACAACAGGTTAGTATTTGTTAGGTTATTATGTATTTTACATTGAGAGTGGATAGTGGAAATTATATTTAAATAGAAGTTAGGGCATCACCATTTTTTTCCTTATAATACAAAGCATCGTTTCTAAATTTTATTGTTCTATTCACGAATTAACCCAATAATGATTTGCCCGCTCAAAAAAGCAAACAACCTTGAGAAAGACTGGCTGTAATATTCTTATAGTTTAAACTAGGCTTTTCCAAATGATGCCAGGAGACAATAATGAGTAAAGAGCAAGTAAACAGCAGCTTGTTCAATGATGATCCTGTATTACACGCAACATGGCTATATTATCAGGAAGGCAAAAGCCAGACTGAAGTCGCTGCCCTAATGGGCCTTTCGCGTGTCACCGTCGTCAAATATCTACAAACTGCTAGAGAAAATGGTTTAGTTCAGATCAATTTAGATACCAATGTCTTTGGCTCAATTGATGCCGCTTTACGTATTCGTGATAAATTTGGTTTGTATCGAGTTATCATTGTGCCTGATGGCGAGCATGCCGGAAAACGAACAGACTCAAAATTGATGCGTTCCAGACTTTCCCGTGCTGGAGGGATGTATTTAAACCAAGTTATCGAGAACAATGACGTTCTTGGGGTTGCTTGGGGAAGAACCATCCATGAGATGAGCAAAACGATGACACCAAATTCATGTAAAAATGTCACCGTGATCCAGATGCTAGGTTCCATGCCTTCTCAGCCAGACCTGACAATCCTCGAATCGTCGTCACAAATAGCGTTTAAACTGTCAGGGAAAGTGGCTTCTCTTCATGTCCCAGCGGTTGTCTCCAGTGCAAGGTTAGCCATGGAATTACAAGCTGAACCCATCATTCGTGCTAATTTTGAAGTATTAACTCACTGCACAAAAGCCTTCTTTGTTGTAGGAAGCGCACTGGATGAAAACCCGTTAATTCAAGTCGGTGTCCTAAGCAAAAAAGAAATGCAAAACTACCGAGATGCAGGGGCCGTCGGCGTCATTTGTGGCCGGTTCTACGACAAAAATGGAGTACCTGTTATTGCTGAAGTTGACCAACGGATACTAGGAATAAGCCTTGCCCAATTAAGGCAAATTGAGCGTAAAATATTTCTGGCTGGGGGCGAGAACGGCTATGCTGCAACCTTAGGGGCATTACTCGGCGGCTATGTCACAGACCTTATTGTTGATGAAGGAACAGCTGAGTTTTTATTATCCTGCGAGCTGCCCAACGTTGATTCATCCCCATCCTAAAGAGCAAGGTGCCGCACTTTTTACGGCCCACCTAATAAAAAAGAATATTTACCCCACTATAGACATAATGGGGCAAAATATTTACTGATTTGCCGCTATGATAAGGACAATACCGGCGATATACAGCAAAAACATAGCTAAGAGTAACTTATTCGTGCCAGCTGGTGCGCTGGCGAATTCACGCCAAACAAATACCCCCCAAATCACGGCAATCATAGTAGCTCCTTGCCCTAATCCATAGGATATTGCATACCCTGCTTGCCCTGATGCGATTAGGCTCAGCCCTAAACCAATACACCAGATGATTCCGCCCAACCAACCACAGAGATGGTCCCTTAAGCTACCAGAGAAATACATTTTCCCTTTAACTGGTTCTCCTACGATTGGTTTTTTCATTACCAGTGTATTAAGGACAAAGTTAGATAAAAACAAACCTAAAGCAAATAATACAAGTGCAGAATAAGGTGTCATCAACCCCGCTTCTGGTTCACTTAAATTACCTGATATCGATTGAGCGAGGAAACGGAAAAATGACCCCATAATGATACCGGCAAAAATAGCAGTTATCAGGCCTTTATTACGGCGACTTTTATCCGATGATTGAGTAACACGGCTGTAAGTAATCGCAGTTAGGATGATTGCGGCGACTACACAAGCAACCCCTAAGAACAAAATAGTTGGGTCCCCCTGAGGGCTACCAATATAAGTTGTGATAACACCGAGAACTAATGCAAGCCCAACACCGACAGGGAATGCAACAGCCATACCAGCTAAACTAATTGAAGCAACAAGAAGAATATTTGAAACATTAAAAATCATACCTGCCAATATAGGAAGAAAGATAATATTGATATCCGCCTGCTGAATATCAGAAATAAAACTACGGCCTTCTTCACCAATTGACCCGAGAGTAAAAGCAAATAATAGAGAACAGAATAAAACACCGAGAGAATAGTCCCAATAAAAGAGAGGGAACTCCCATTTCTTATTACTGACTAGTTTTGTTGTGTTAGCCCATGACCCCCAACAAATCATCGTGATAAAACACATAATTATTGCTATAGGATATGATTCCACGATAAACATGAATAACTCCTTGGGATAATTATAATTAATCGTTATAGGTAGAGGTTGGCAGCCATTTTATAAAATGGCTGCTATCGATGAGAACAAGTTGAATTTAAGCGTCAGTTTTTAAACCGTACGTTTTAAATTTACCGATGACTATTGTCATTTCTTCTTTAGATAAAGTGGGAACTTTGCTGTGTAGTCCGCCTATTTTGATGTAGAGATCTGCTAGAGTTTCTGTTTCTCCAGCAAGCCACAACGCTTTTTCCAGTGTTGTTTCCATCGCTATCATGCCGTGGTGTTGCATCAAAAGTGATTTGCTAGATTTAATTCCCTCAAACACACTGTTTGCAAGCTCAGCACTACCAAATGTATGGTATGGAATACAAGGAATATGGTCCGTCCCTGTCACCGCTATCATATAATGAATTGCGGGGATCGCATGGTTCATTATGGATACCGCGGTACAGTTCACCGCATGTGTATGAATAACCGTATTTAATTCAGGTCTGGCTTGGTAGCAAGCCAGATGAAAGAGCCATTCACTTGATGGTGTTTTTCCAGACTCTGATACCCCCTGACCATCAACAAAAACAATCATATCGGGTGTCATTTTCGAATAAGGTATACCACTTGGTGTAATGAGCATTCCATCAAGATACCTCACGCTGACATTACCCGACGTCCCTTGATTCAACCCAGAAGCATTCATTTCCTGGCAAGTAACGATAATATCTGCCGCTAATTTGAGTCTTTCCATCTTAGTTCCTTAGAAAGCGTGCATATACCCCATGCACACTCAATTAAATAACCGAATTTTTTAGGTCGGCGAACATGTTGGTTAATGCAGGTTCATTCGCTGCACAAACACCACGCTCCGTGATCAATCCAGTAATATATTTAGCAGGCGTGACATCAAAGGCGTAATTACCACATGTGGTGCCTGCCGGCGCAGTATTAACCCAACTTAGTTCACCCTCGGGGTTGATCCCATATACATGTGACTGTTCAGCACCATTGCGTTGCTCTATGGGGATTGTTTTCCCATCCTTAAGCGTCCAGTCGATAGTTGGAGATGGGAGCGCAACATAAAATGGAATTTGATTATCATAAGCCGCCAGCGCTTTTAGATATGTTCCAATTTTATTACAGACATCCCCCTGCGTTGTGGTTCGGTCAGTACCAACAATGCATAGGTCCACTTCGCCATGCTGCATCAGGTGACCACCGGCATTATCAGCAATTAATGTGTGAGGAACTCCGTGTGAACCCAATTCAAATGCAGTAAGGCCACCTTGATTACGCGGGCGAGTTTCATCTACCCAAACGTGAATACGAATCCCTTCTTCATGAGCCTTATAAATTGGCGAAAGTGCGGTCCCCCAATCGACCGTGGCAAGCCAGCCTGCATTACAGTGAGTCAATATATTTACGACACTGCCTGCCGGTTTTTTACTCGCGATTTCCCGAATAATTTCTACGCCATGGAGCCCAATTTGCTCACACAACTCGACATCTTCATCGGCCAGTTTTCCGGCAAGCTCCCAAGCAATGTCCCTACGCGTCTGTTCAGGAGCATCCTTCAAGCTTTCCATCATTCTATCGAGTGCCCACTTTAAATTGATAGCAGTAGGTCGGGTCTTGATTAACAAGTCATAACTTGATTGTAGATTTTTATCACTCGGGTCCTGTTGCATACCTAGTGCCATTCCGTAAGCAGCAACAACCCCAATCAAAGGCGCCCCACGCACCCACATTTCTTGAATAGCAGTTGCTACTTTTTGTGCGGAATCGAGCGTGAGTACTTCAAATTTAAAAGGCAGTTTAGTTTGGTCGATAATTTCTACTGATTTTCCATCTTTAGAAACCCAAACTGTACGATAGTGTTTCCCTTCAATATTCATGAATTCCTCTTACTGTTTTTTAGCTAATTGGATAACTGAAGCCATCTCTTTATAAAGACTGGCATTGACAATAAGCTCGCGAGCCATGGTAAGTGCGCGTTTTTCGCATTCAGCACGAAGAGCAATGTCTTTAATTTGTTTAAACTCTGCCACCCCTGCGAATCCAATTATGCGGCGGTTCATTTCCATTCCCGCATTGACTAAGGAATCTTCAAGTAGTGTGGCAAAGAATTGGTCTTGGGCTTCCTGTAAAGCTTGGCGGCCGAGTTCATGTTGATAGAGTTCTGAAGGCCACGCGTCCCCTTGTGTTTTTGTATTCCATAATTGGCGGAATTCTCGAACAAAAACAGACCAAGTTGAATCGACTTGGTCAAGTAACCAGTTTTGATATTCAACACGACTTGATGGATTTTCATCCCATGCTGGTCTAGAAAAGAAAGCCATCAGTAAATTGCCAATATAGTTACCAATATCAAACGCCATTGGTCCCATAAATCCAAATTCAGGGTCGATAACTTTTGTATCACTCTCGGTGACCATTACTGAGCCTAAATGCAAGTCACCATGTAACAATGATTGTGCTTCAGTCATAAATTTATATTTATAACGCATGGCAACTTGGATCATTTCTTTATCTTGCCACATCTTTTCTACTGCTTGGTCTAGCTCAGGGGATAGCCAATTATTACGTTCGGCATTGAAATATGGCTCAGTGAAGATCAGATCTTCAGTAATTTTACAAAGCTCATGATTCAGAGAGAATTGAGCGGTCAGCGCTTTTTTCTGATCGGCTTTCATACCGATATCTGAGGTATAAAAAAGAGTTTTGGCAATAAATGTCCCAATATCTTCAGCAAGTTTTGGGAATTTTTTACCTGCCATCACTTCTTTACGCAGGATGATATGAGGTGAAAGGTACTCCATCGCAAACAGTGCCATTTCTTGGTCATAAAAATAGACTTCAGGAACTAATTCATGGCCTGCACAGCGAGCTTCTTGAGATAAAATATTGTATTCAAAACCTGCTCGAGTCAGGGACAATGGCCAGCTTTCCCCTCCAGCCCTGACCCATGGTAGTGCCTGTTTTACCACAATTGTTTTTTGTGTCCCTTCAACAAGAAACACCATATTCAAATTACCATCACCAACTTCATTTACTTTCCATTGATTAGGCTCTCCACCTAACTCGCATGACGAAGTCAGTTTGGAAGCTAAATAAATTGGTAGTGTTTCACACGTCAGCGGCTTGTAGCCTGCTGGAATTGAGTCCAACATAACAAATCCCCTTACTGTTGTTTAATCGCCTTATGCTTTACATATGCAAAGTATACATTATCAATTGTAAAAGTTAATGTGATCTATGTTCACTTTCTGAAAGCCAATAAATTGAGACACAGGTAAGATTTAGCCTAAAGACGATAAAAACCACCCTAAGCATGATTATCTTATGTTTTATATACAGTTCATTTGTATAGTTATATAGAGGATAATCCTCACTGCTACAGTGGTTAAATTTTCTCAGTATTGAGCGCTAAATATTTCTTATCTAATTTACGAACGCTTCATTTTTAAGGATAAAACTGAATTTGATTTTAAGGCGGGGTGGTCATGGCTAGGTATATATAGGTTATTAGAGTAAAAAGAGGGGCTTTTAGCTATATTCATTCAGAGTATTTGCTATTTAAATACTCTATTTTTAGTCATTATTTTTATACCCACAAATCTCCCTATATTGAAAATTCATTAGCTACATAAATACACAACAAAATAAATGATTAAGTACTGATATACATCATCCTCCCTAATGAGGGATTTCACATTCCCCCCTCATCAGGAGGGGATCGTAGGTATATTTAGGCAGGGCTGGTTTTGAATTGCATTCAATTTTCTAAATAGTGTTTTTTCTCTAAACTAAACAATATTGAATACAATTACTGTGCTACCTGAATGCTGTCCTGCTGTTGGAGCTGTGCCGCTTAATACCGATTTAATTTTTAAGGCCACTGAATTGGCAACCGAAATACGACTACCGTTTGTGACACTAACACGAGATTTTACACCGCCACCTAAATCAATATCTGGAGATGGGACTTCAATTGAAACTGTTGCGGCTCGATTACAGCTTAGTTGAATAGTAGCTTCTGCTGTATGCCCATTAACTTGCCCAGCATTTAAAGTACCGTGTGTAATATTAGCATCACCATTTACGTTACATTGGACATTAACAGGCGGTACTGGTGTACAAGGGGAACTATAAATTGAAAAAGGCCTCCCTATTCCTCCGAATCCACCTGACCTTACAGGGATTGCGCCTATACAAACATCCCATTGGCTTGGTTGCCAATTCCATTGCCATGCTGCTATTCCTGTTGCACCAAATCGGCGAACAAAAGCATCATTCGCCATCTTCCAAGTCATTCCTGCTGTAACAGGTATACTTCGACCATTAAAATCAATAATACTTCCATTTTGATAGTATAAAACCACACCATAGCTACATTGAGAACCTGCACAAGGTATTACTGTATTTTCAGCAGGATTATTGCTTCCAGTTGTAAACCACGAAGCGGTAACTAATAAAGCGGCTGATTGACTGACGTTTGAAAGCATCGTACGATCAGCGTGAGCGATGCTCGAAAATAAAAAAATAAGAATAAAAATAACTTTTGGCATAATAAATATTACCTTCAATTTTCAATAACCATTTAATTATTATTGGTATTCAACCACCAAAGTGGCGCTTGCAGTAAACGTGCCGCCAGTCAATGTGCTATGGCTCATTGTAAAAGGCGCGGCTGTCAACTTGGGTCTTAAGCTGTAATTAAAATTAGCCCAGCCATTTAAATTTAATATATTATTTCCAAATCGGAATATAATTGATAAATTATCTCTACTTGTCCCTAACATTGTGGAATATATGCCATCACTCCCAACTATTCGTAGCTTTAATGCAGGGTTATTTGCACCATCAGAACAATTTAAATTAAAAGGAATTTCCCTTTGATATTCTAAACCATTAATTTTAGGTACAGAAATATCACCAAAATCAATAGTAATAGGTTGATTTGGATTTATCGATGATGTGATATCACAAGTCTGCTGTAAAACAATCACACTAACATTCGTATTAAATATTGCAGCATTAACGTTAAAATTAACAAGAAATATAAGTATGGATGTTATACCATTTACAAATCCCCTTTTACATTTTCTAGATTTATTCATTTAAATCACCTATTGGTCTTTCATTAGAATTCAAATACGACATTTTTAAAATTTACTTGTATATTAATTGAAATCCAAGGTGTAATAGAGCATAGCCGTAAACTCACCAGGTATTATTTTTGTTTCATTTTGACTTTCAATTTTAACAAAGGCATTCAATTGAATCGCCATTGTTCCATTTGAAATGGCAATAGGAGATAACACTGAATTCATAGGTATCTTTTTCCCAGAGCTATCCATTAAACCTATGACAACACCTTTCGCTGTACTACTAGGATTTAGCATTAAATAGCCATCCGAAGTTACATTACCAGCAGTACCCTGAACTGATAGTGAAATTGTATTGGCAATAGATACATCACAATCTTGTAAAATAATAGAAAATGGTTTTAGTGATGTTTTTTCATGTAAATAAAGCTGTTTATCAACAATAACACCAAACTCAACTACAGTTGGCGTACTCTCATCTATTGTACAAGGTAATGAAATTAACGTGCCTTCATACTGAACTGTATTATTATTATCTCCAAATGAGGCTGCGCATAGCATCATTAGAAAACCCCAAAATAGGCCAGAGTTTATTTTTTTCATATTAATTTCCTTAGGGGTAATTAATGGAAATTGTTGCTGTTGCTGTAAATTTCCCTTCTATTATCGGTGTAGTAGGCTTGGCTATTTTTACGGGTATAGAATATAGCGGAATCTATAATTTACCATTATTTGTCATAGTAAGTTTTTTCTTATCATTCGGTGCAATAACGGTACTATCTGTTGCGTTATATAAACGAATCCCTATACCAGCTCGGGAAGTTTCTAATGCTTTTTCATCAAATAATACTGGGTTCCCCATATAATTTAGCTCTAAAGACACGTTACTGCCTAAATTAGCTCCACAGTCAATATTTAAAGACCAATTTTTTTGGAACCGTTTACCATCAATACGTTGAATCGCTATCTTACTAAATTGAATATTAACTGGTTTATTGATGCCTTCTGTTCCATAAATATCGCATGGAGGTGTATCAATAAGATTTCCTTTAAATGATAAGCTCGTAGAGTTATTAGAAAAAACATTAGGGCTATTTAATATTAAAAATATAAATAAGAAATAGTTTATCATCTTAGCAAAAATGTTAACTTTTTTTATCATAGGAAAACCTTTATAGATACACTGAATAATAAATTTTAACCTTATTCATACTCCGCTAAAAGCGTTGCAGTTGCAGTAAAACTACCCGCTGTAATATTAGCTGCTTTAGCATTAATTACTGGATTAGCATAGATAGGGTCTCGACGGCTATTTGGAAACTTTATAGGGTCAAGATTTACACGAATTGTAGATAAATTTGTAGATCCACTATAAAATGAAATACCTAAATTTGTATTGCTCGTTGTAAGTAAATTTGTATTAAAACTAGCAGCAGTCCCCTTTATACTTAATGAAAGCCCTGTATTATTTGGCGCATCACAAGTCAATTTATATTTAATCTCCTGCATATAATTCATTCCAGTTATATTTCTAATAACCATATCTTGAAAGTCAATAGTAATTTCATTACCATTTAACCCTGTAATTTCACAAGGTGGGTTTTGAATTAAGTTTCCTTTGAAATTAATCCTTACAGAATTCGCTGCTAATGCAGATGGAATTTGTATACTCAAAATAGATACTAGTATCGAAATTATTAAAATACTTATACTCTCTTTCATATGAATTTTACTCAGAGTTAATCATAATTTAATTGGAAGCTAATAACCGATGAAAATTTACCTGGCGTCATATTCATCGAGGTTCTAACAGGAATCACACTGTAAGTTAAAATACTTTGCCCTTGTGGAACTAATTTAGGTTTTGTATATTCCCCTAGAGTAATAGTATTTCCTTGTTTATCTTTCAGTACTAAGCCTAAGCCTTCAATACCTCTAATTGAGATATACTTCGACATATTTTCACTTTTAGTTGTGACGAACCTTATTGAAAACCCAGGTTGGTCATTACTCCATGTCATATTACCAGAGTACGGATCTAACATGTTAACGGGTGTTGCAAGGCAATCAAGTAGTTCAATATAAAACGGATACTCATTTCCCATAGAATGAATACTGGGAAAATCTGCTGTTTTTAAATCGCTAATTTCAATATCTTGATACATTGAATGCATTGCAATACGACACGGACTTTCTGTTAGTATTCCTTTCACATGCACTTGCCCATGCTGCCCATCAACATCCCAATGATTAATTGGAAATTGATTTTCTGCAAATGTCATTCCGGATATAGAAAATAGTAATAGAACAGGATTCCATTTTTTTTGAAAGACATTCATCTTATATTCCTTTTCTTAAAGAGTATCAGGATTTCTGTTCTTCTACTTGACAGTTCATTTCTTGGCAGCGGAAATGTAATTCAGGTCTACCACCGTAATCATTGATATAAATCAGTACGGGGTTATTACCTAAAACACTTGTACTTACACCTAATTTTTCGCTACCAAATGGTGCGATCATTATTGGAGCAAAATCATTTGGATCGGTTTTTAATCTGTCTGAAAATGCATTTAAAATTGTGACGTAATATGCCGTTGGATTTTTGACAATGACCTCATGTCCTGATTTCTCTAATGTGATTTTTTCTTGCCATGGTTTTTCATCATCTTTTGGAACGATAGCTGCTGGGCGATAAAATAATTTTATTCGCGTTTGTAACGCAATTTGCAATACATTATCTTTATCACTTTTAGGTGGCACTTCGCGCAAGTTAAAATAGAATAGGCTTTCTCTATCTTGTGGTAACTCGTTTATCGTTGGCATTAAATCAATTTTAATTTGGCTAGATTTACTAGGCTCTAAACGTTGAATTGGTGGCAACGCAACTAATGGCTTAGTAATTTTCTCACCAGTTTGGTTTTCTAACCAACCTTGAGCTAAGTAAGGTAGCTCAGGATTATTATTGTTTATATTTAAAGTGACAGATTTTTGATTACCGTCAAAAATAATGCGAGTGCGATCTAAAGAAACACCAGCGAAAGACATGTTTGCCAATAAAATGCTGGATAGCCCTATTAATAAACTGTGGGATAATTTATATTTCATAATTTATATACCTTTACTTTTTCTTTATTTAGACATTAGATTATTGGTGATTTTCTCGAACACAAAGTGCCAATAACCCTCCCGATAAGTCATCCAACTTTTTGGGAAAAACAATTTTACATTCTTGGTTAGAAGATAAATTTACTCGCATTACTTCATCGGCATTAATTCCACTCAAATAGGTATTCCCTTCGTCGCCGACAATACCGGTGTTTTGCCCTTTACTATTTTTAACTTGGGAACCAAAAGCGGGATATGTCCCATCTTCTAACCTGATAACGACCATACCTTTTAATCCTGATAACACATCAAAGTGTCTATAACCGACGGCTCCTTCCGTTAATGTTGCTTGTTGCACTGACTGCTGCGCATCTGCATTATCGGGTAAGTTATTTAAATCAATTTGTATATTATTTCGGTTGTAATTACTCATGTCGCTAATGACTGCTTTACCAAATAAATTCGTTTTAACTGCAATACCTGAGCCACGAATAGGAATATCAGGAACACCATCTGTATCAACCAAGAGCCGAGTTCCCCCTGCAAGGCTAGAACCATGGAATGCCCCACCTTCTGGTGTTATTGTTAATCCGCCATTTGCACTAAACCCAGCGGCACGATACTGATTCATCGCATAGCTAACGTTAGTAGAAAGCCAAGCATCATTTCCTTGATATGAAAAGTACCCACTTGTTGTCGCGCCTTTACGATTGTTTCCGATGTTAAATTGATAATTCATTCTTTCTGTTAATGTATCGAAATAGGATGCATTATTTGAAACATTGTTATGACTTATATCCATCGAATAACCGAGGCTTGCAGAGCTTCCCCAAGGTATAGAGACTGAAAAATAAATGCTATCGTCACTTTTTGAGTCTGTTTGCTGCCTATTTGCGGAAACAGTTGCACTAATATTTTTCCAACTGCCTATATCAAAATATTTTGATAGCATTAAGCTGTAATAATCATTGGCTGGTCGGTCCCAATAGGTTTGGTGGTTATAGTTAAAGTACAAAGAAAGACCACTTTCAATAAAGTTCTTATTAATTGATAACGTATATAATTCTTTGCTAGAGCCATAACGCATACCTGTTACTCGAAAATCTAAAAAATCACTCATATTCATAAAATCTCGTTCTGAAAAACGATAACCAGCAAAGTTAATTTGACTGTTATATTCCTCAAAACGCTTTGAATAATTCAGACGATAAGATTTACCTTTTAACGAACCATCGTTAGGAATATTTGCAATAGACTGCGTGATATCAAATGAAAGCGCGCCAAAAACCAACAGGTCACGACCAATACCAATAGATGTTGATTTATAGTCTTGACTACCTAATATTCCACCAAATAATGACCAGCCATTACTGACTCCCCATGAAAATTCTCCCATACCGAAGCTCACGCCTTGACGGTGGCCTTGGTTATCAATAGGTTTTCCCGTTGCAAATTTATATTGAACCTGACCTGGCCGTGTTAAAAAGGGCAGACTGGCGGTATCAACATCAAATGTTTGTGTGGTCCCATCTTGCTCAGCAACTGTAACATTCATTTTTCCTGTAATTGCATCACTGAGGTTTTGAATACGAAATGGGCCTTGAGCGACCTGTGTTTCATAAATCACTCTTCCTTGCTGACGTATAGTAATTGTGGCATTTGTCTTTGCTGTTCCAACTATTTCTGGTGCATAACCACGTAAGTTAGGCGGCAGCATGTTCAAATCAGATTGCAATCCAAGCCCAATAAACTTAAATGCATCAAATACACCTGAATTTAAAAAATCCTCACCTAGAGTTAATTTTGCTTGCAAAGCGGCTATCGCTCGATAAGCATAGATACGATTCCAATCAAAATTATGTTGAGTTGTTTTTTGTTCTCCAGTTGTACGATTGATTTGAGATTGCCATTCACCACGGAATCTCCATGCACCTAAATTAATACCCGCTACACCATTTCCACTTAAAGATGATGATGTTTGATCTTGTTCAAGCGAATCGTTAATTGCTCCATTTATATTGTAGTCAAATAATAAAGCCGAAATACCATGATCCCAACGACTAGGAGGGTCCCAGTTTTCATAAATTTGTTCTAAATAGGCCTGAGGGACATTAATATTAAGTGAAGAGGTAGATAGATCCCCTTCAACAGACATCCCATCTAAACTATTTAAATTTAAGCATTGGCCACCCTGTTCCCATAATGCTTTATTTAAGGCTTCTTTTGTTAACCCTAATCTTTCGACAATATCTGGGGAAAGGCAAGCCACACTACCTGAATCTGAAGTTTCACTTTCATTAAATATAACTGACATTTCAGATAATGAATGACCATTAATATTAATTTTCAAGTTATACGTACCAGGCATAATAAATCCAATACGATTAAATTGTTCTAAATCAATATTGTTTCTATCTTCTACATCTAATACATCAGTATTAAATTCAATTACCCTAGCAAATGTGGTAGTCAGCATACTGCTATAGAGCATTGATATGATCAAGCCTTTTAATATATATTGTCGTATTTTATTTTGCTTAATAGGCATATTAATTTCCTGACTACCCAAAAATAAATGTCAAATATCTTCAGTGATAATCAACTTTAAATTTTATTGTTGTTCTATATCCACCTGACTTTAGAGATAAACCATTTCTCATAAGCTTCACACCATATTTTAAGTTTGATTCCCCAGGTATTATTGAGTGTTCTTTAAGAGGAACACTGGGATATATTAAATTTCCTTTTTCATCTTCTAGAGACAATGATATTCCTTTTGCGTGACCAAATAATTCGAACAAATTATTTTTGGCTGGTCCATCGAATGTTAATGTGAAATAATTCCAATGCTTTCCTGATAACGTTTCTAAATGGCAACCAATTAATTTAATTGAAAAATACTTTATTGGACTATGACCATATTGATTTATAAGACTCATTGGAATTACACCCATATCTATTGATTGGTCATAAGAGTCCATTGAAATAGCACATGCTGTTTCTAAAATGCTTCCTTGCATATTTACCTTACCAATAATAGTATTGTTATCAGCCAAAGAGTTATTGGCTCCTATAATTAATAAAATTAGGAAGCCCGTGATTTTCCTGATAACAATCATTGGTGGTATGTCCTTTATTTAGTATTTAGTGTTTTCCTGATAGGTCAGCACTTAATATTTTGCAGAAACTTAGTTATAAGAAAGAACAAAGTTTGTAGTTGCTTCAAATTTGCCTGGGTTAACTTGTGCACCTGAAACACCTTGCAAAGCAGCTTGGAATCTTAGTGAATTATCCCCTGCAACAAAGTTTTGGGTTGTAGAGCTATTCAGGTCAATTTTATTTCCTGAAACTGTCATTAATTTAACACCAGCACCTTGTCCATCACCAGTAATTTGAATTAAACCAGTATTATTACCAGAATTAACCCATTCAGTACCGGTGAATTTTACATTAACAGTATTATTGTAAGTTAATTCAACTTCTTCACCATCTTCATTTGTACCTTTATATTTTGCATTTAAAGTACAACCTTCCAGTTTAATTGCGAATGGTTGAGCTGAAGACATACCACCTGATTCAAGTGTTGTATTAGAAATTTGTCCTAATGGTACTTCTTGGTTTTCATCACCTGGTGCAATTGAACATGGCGCTGTAATAATTGAACCACTGAAATGAACTTTACCAGTACCTGCATCAACTGCTAATGCTGACGCACTCATTGCACCAAAAACCATTGTTGCGATAACTAACTTTTTCATATATTTACCTATATAAATTAAAATAAATTAATAACCGAATGATTATTAACATTGACACTAAGCTCATACCTATTTATAGGCATGAGTAAAACCCTTAATTACTCTAATTAAGGAAATCAGTTTTAAAATTTAAAATTAGACAATTAAATTTTGTTCGAAAAATTATTTGCAATAACGTAGTAATAATAATCAGACCAATCCTTGCCAAGTGCATGCAAATAGTTATTTAGCATATCGATCGATATATTACACAACCCATTCTCATAACGAGAAACTTGCTGTTGACTCAGGTATAATAATTTTCCAACTTCAGTACCAGACAAACATTTTTCTATTCTAGCTGATTTTAAAAACTTACCCGTTTCTTTTGTAATATCTAATCCATTGATATATTTAACTTCACTTTTTATCTTATCTACATTTTCTACAAACATAGCCAAGTCTCCTAAAAATATATTTTAATCAATAATCGATTAGCTTAAAACCATAGCCAGATTCTAAATAATAAATTCTAATATAATAATAAGTCATTTAACGGAGGAGTATTTTTTAACTCAACTCATTTGATGTCGCTTACTATAGATTTATCCAATATTGGAGTAAAAGTGTTTTAAGCAATGAAAAGCGAGCTTTTAGATAGGCACGACCTATTGAAAAATATAAAAACATATATTATAACCTATTAAAATTAATTATAAGTTATTATAATCTTATATATCAATGGGTTGAATAACTTTGGTTAATCACGTTATAAATTATGTTTTCGTTAACATTGTCAAATTTAATATTTAGTACTCATATCTTCACCTATCATACTTGCAATTTGTTACAGTTATTCAATAAAAGATATATGATAACTTTATTAAAATAACTTATATAGATAGTCAAAATATGACAATTACACTATAGAATAAATATTACCTTTAGTTTTAGTTGATAAAATAGATATTTGTTTTAAGACTACCTACAAAGAAACTGAAGGGGTAAATAAGACTTTTGCTTTTCTGTCATATTAGTACCGTAGCTAAATTTTAAAGCCTAACAAAGCTCATCTATAAAGGTGATTTTACTTGCTCGTTCTTTCTGTCTAAAGAAAATAAGGAAATGGAATAAATGAATCATTTCAACGGAAATGTTGGAATGTAGAGGGGATTATTTAGTGTAACTCAAAGTAGATACAAACACGGAAAACAGGTAACCCATTGTTTATTAAATTTTAATTATCCCCAGAGTAGGATCATATGACTATAGTATTCTAGGTGTAAAAAAGTACTTCTTATAAATCAAATTAAAAAACCAAACTTTATTAAAACTTAAAACTATTAGTCTAAAAAATTTATTTTTTTAGACTAAACAGCTAGCTAACCTCTTTGAAAACCTTCCTTTCTAACTGACATCACTCCATTTTCGTGTAATAATTTGGTTGTTATTCATATTAATTGTTAAATCAATCATTCATGCTTTAGATTAAGAAAACCACAAATCAATGTGTTGTAAAATCGTGAGGTAGTGCTTAATATAATTAACAGACTGACTGTAAGTGAAATTTATAAACTTAAAAATCATTTTTAACAGAGTAAAAATTATAAACAATGATATATATATTGAACAATTGTATAGAATATGATTCTGAAACTGGTGAGATAATTCAGCTAGGCTCAAACAGCGAAGTGGCCAAGCTTACACCTATTTTAAATCGTATTTTCAGAGTATTAGTCGAAAATAATAACATGATCATCCCAAGAGAAGAGCTTTTAAAAAAAGTTTGGGATGAGCATGGTTTGACTGCCTCAATTAATACATTAAACCAATATATCAGTGCTCTGCGAAAACTACTTTATCAGCACCTTGAGATAGATAATGCAATTTTAAATATTCCTAAAAAAGGTGTTATTTTATCTTCAGAACTCATTATTACACAACGTAACACCGAGCTTGTTCGCCATAGTGAAGAAAAAGGAGATACAGAAAAACTTGATGGAAGGGATAAGCTACCTTTAATTGAGCTTAATACACATAATCAAGTCGCGGTATCTTCCGTTATAGCTAAACCCCGAGTATGTTATACGTTAAAGCGTAATTTCTCATTGAAAATTATACTTGGCTTCAGCGTCATTTTAACACTGGCTTCAATGTATAATTTATTTTTTGGTGCATTAAGCTTTGACAAAGTTAATACGTACCTTGTCAGTACAATAGGGTCATGCCCTGTTTATTCATTTAACAGTAATTTTGACGATAAAAATAATTCAAAAGATATTGATAAACATGTAAAAGAGTTTAATTTACAATGTAATAACAGCGCCATTTTTTATTACTACAGTAACCATAGTAATGCTCAAGTAGAAAAACAAACCCTACTGACTAAGTGCGAAGATAATAAAATATGTATTTCAACTCGAATAAATTGGTAGGTTAAGAATGAGAAAAATTACTATTTTATTATGTGTCATTGCATTATTGTCAGTTGGCCTATTTTTTTATTCTGTGACTGTAGAGGACAACAAATACTGTAGTGCACAAATTAACTCAAATTTTGAGTCTCCCTTATACCCTAAAGCTGGATATGAAATTGACTTAAGGATCGTCCATCAAAAGGATAATAGCGGCTATATAAAGTTGGTTGGTTCAATTTCCACGGATAAAACCTATTCCGTGAATAGAGTCGTTCACTATACTAACTCGACTATTGATGAAATCGATAATATCAAAACGAAAATTACATTAGTGAGGAAGGCAAAAAATGATAATGTGAGTGATGAAGTATTCAATCACTATTTAAAAGCATTTTCTTTTGGTACAACCAGTTACTCGAAAATTAATCAAATCTCCCCTGGAAGGTATCTCTTTTCCAGTGCATTTGGCCCTTACTTCATTTGTGGGGAACAAAAAGAAAACGAGTTGCCCCCTATCTGATATCAATAAAGCATATTGAGAGAAGATATACGGACTGAAGTGTCATAGTCAATTGGCTACCTGAATAGAGGTGTTATTAGTTCAAGGTGACCTATATGACAATGCAAACTCGACGTAATTTCAGTGCAGAATTTAATTTGAGACTAGTTTTTCCTTGACCAGAGCTATTCCGTGGTCAAAGCTACTAACGCTATAAGTGCTAGTAAATTTACTATGGATAAATGAGTTAACCAGTTAAAGCAAAGTTTATTTCAACAAGGCAATTGCTGGGACAATGCGCCAATCAAACGCGTTTTAGGCACTTAAAAACGGAATGGGTATAATAAATAGGCTATCAAAGCTTTGTTGAAACTCAGCACCAAATCACCCGATACATGATTGGGCATGCAGG
Source organism: Providencia sp. 2024EL-00732 (assembly GCF_044006275.1). NCBI lineage: Bacteria > Pseudomonadati > Pseudomonadota > Gammaproteobacteria > Enterobacterales > Morganellaceae > Providencia > Providencia sp. 2024EL-00732. The sequence goes on from NZ_JBIPDG010000002.1 coordinate 337,993, forward strand.
TAATCGATCCGAGTTGATCTTAGCATCAAAAGTAAGGACAAGCCTTGCAAGCACTGGATTTCAGATACAAAAAAAGACGTCTGTTGATGCCTCTTGGTGTTCTTATGGTGCGAAGGCCGGACTCGCTTTCAACAGACAATGCATTGTTTTTATTTGATATAAATTTATAATCAATTTTTTATATACTTAAATGTATACTCAATGGTTTGAGGTTTGAAAACTGGGTTAATTAGCACCATCCACCCTCTTACATAAGCTGTTGCCATAATAGCATCTTTATCATTTTTATTGAATATTATTAAAATACCCCCCTACTCTTATCTATTGTAATCCTTAGTGATTGTTAAAAATAACTTGTCAATAGCTTAACACTGGTCAACAATAACATTTAACTTAAGTTCAATTTCGTTTAGGGACAGGCATGGCTATAGGATATTTTTTACGAGTTGGTGATAAAACAACATGTGGCGGTCAAATTTTAACCGGCGACAATACCTTTATATTTCATGGAAGATCTGCTGCTCGTCAGGGCGATCTAGTTACCTGTGGAAAGCATTCTGGGACATACAACATACTGGGTGGCGTTAGCAATGTATGGGGTAATGGCAGAATGATGGCGGGAACACTGGATAGCTTTAGCTCCTGTCCGTGTAAAGCAAGACTGATAAACTCCATCACAGATTGCTACAGTAAAGAAGATGAACCGATGTCTCGCGCATATAACCCTGTAGCTTCCGAGCCCCCTACTCAGCAACCAATTAGTCAACCCAGTAATAATTACGCTCCTCCTATTATTGCCAATGACAGCAACAAAATTAGAATTGATGCGCAACACCTAATTGATTGTGCAGATGAGCTTTGTGAAAAACACCTTTATTATCCCGACGTAAAAAGTGAATTTAAAAGCGATGTTGAAAATTTCGCTTATCAAATTGTTGATCAGGTTGAGTCTGGTCAAAAAAGCTACAAGCAAGGTTCTGCCGAACTAGAGCAAGAGAAAAAAAGCTTAACCGAGCAGGCATTTGACCTTCTATTAAATGGACTATCAATTATTGGAGGTATAGGTATGGTTACTGTTGGCTTTGGTTTGTGCTTTACAGGCTTAGGATGCCTAATTGGCGCACCACTGATGGCACACGGAGCTAATGGAATTTATGAAGGTGGTATGGGAATCTATCAAGGAAATAGTGATGTCCAAGGCCCTTTACGTGAAGGCTACAAAGCAACTGCTAAACTGTTAGGTTTTAATGAATCAGTAGGAAACTTAGCGTACGATCTTATCGATTTAGGTGTATCCGTCCAAGGAAAACTAAAGTTAATACCTAAATTAAATGATTATGGAAACCCTAAAAAACATTTATTTTTTGATGAGTATGTTAGAAAAGATCTTGAAAGAGCATATAAACAAAAAAAGGACTTCTTCCTCAGTATTGAAATATTTAGTGATGGTGTTTCATTATTAAAAATAAAAGATCATGTGAAAAATCTCCTTGTACTAGATAAAGATAATAATCATGTTAGTTTAGTTATTAGTGAGCCAGAAAATATATCTAATGTAAAAGAAATTGTTGAAGACTGCTATTTTGCTTTGCTTATTAGTGGACATGACGATACAGAGTCTCCAACAAGAATCCGAGTATGTATTGATAATAATGGAAACAGATATACTGAAGACCTAGATGGGAACCCATTAGATATTTATTAAGGAATAACCTAATATGTACTTTATCTATTATGGACTTAATGTTTTTTTTATATTCATGTTCATAAGTTTAAAAAGAAAAACACTTTTTGATTATAGAAAAAACAAAAAGTTAAGAATCATTAGGGTTGTTGTTATAATTAGTTCTTATATTATGGGTTCAATAAGCCTATACATCATGAGCTTAATAAAAAATGATGATGTAAATGATTGGGTTATTTTCATTACTTCTTTTTTATTTTTTCTAATGTATCTTGGCTTTGTTTCAAAGTTAGAATACCCGAATAAATAAAAATTATAGATACAAACATGAGGTCGTTTTCATGAAGAAGTCTTTTTTATTTTTTAGCATTCTTTTTACTGGGCACTTAAGTGCAGCACCAACCGACAATCATCCAATGGATACCTATGCTTCGAATGTCCAAAAATCTATTCAGAGTCGGTTTTATGATGTAGACCTCTATAAGGGAAAAGAGTGCGAAATTAAGGTCACTCTAGATAATGACGGCAAATTAATTTCAGCTATTGCTCATGATAAAAATAGTAACAATGACAAAAAGCTTTGCATTCGAGGCATAGAGTTAATTGAAAACACTAAATTTCTGCCTACCCCAGAAGATAACTTAACATCAGATAAAAATGTGTTTTTTATTCTCCTTCGACTATAAAAAATCATAAGGTTAGACAGGATGCTAGCTGATTAGCTAACATCCATAACCTGCCCACCAATAAAGTTTTGCTTAAGTAAACTAGCTACAGCCAAAATGCTCATGCATCTTTTCTGTCATCACCCACAGTGCCTTATTCAATTTAATGTCCCCATCAATACCATTCACCGAACGAGTGCGAGCTCGCTTGCCTTTGGGATTCCTACCTGATAATCCTCCTTTGATTAAATTCTCCTGCAAACGTTGGTATACCGTCCAAAGATCATCTTTCTTATCCTCCCAACGGCGAGGCTGTAACACTTGTTCTTCGGTAATCGGTTGATGTTCCTCACCAAAGCGATAAGTCAAAGCCGCATGCGCTAAGGCTTGCTGTGCTGGTGGCGGTAACAATAACGATTGCATTTGTTCACGTTTTTCAGCTACCGTATCAAAGGTTTCTAGCACCTCATAAGCTCCTTTAATTACCTTCCCAACGACATCACCTTTGTGCGGCACACGCACTTCACCAAACGTATCTCCGCAAACTAAACCATTTTGACATACTGCTCTAAATAACCCCGGTAACATTTGATAACTGCTTGAACCATCATGGCTATTTAAAAGAATAATTTCAGGCACTTGAATACCTGTGATTTGGTCATGACGTCTGAGCCTTAACATATGCTTGGTGTGCTCTCGACGACTGGCATCACGTACACGAGTCTGGCACGCAAAGAACGGGTAGAAGCCTTCCTTTTGAAGACTATCTAATAAGGTAATGGTTGGGATGTAAGTGTAACGCTGACTTCTGGATTCGTGTTTTTCTTCAGAGAAAACACTCGGTACAATACGAAACAGTTCTTCAATGGTTAACGGGCGATCACGACGAATGCTATTCGCCGCACCAAAGCGGGAAGCTAAACGAGTCATAGTTAATTTCCTTGAATATAAATAAGATAGGTAAAACTGAAAGAATAAATTAAGAAAGGTGTTAATCGATAAGATGGAAAATGGCCGAACTTTCAGGATGTTGAATGGCGTAATCACGAAGCTGGTAGAAACGGTCAACCAGTAGTTCACTTTCCGTTCTGAACGACCATTGGCTATACAGCATCAAGCAGACGGCGACACCTGCCGCTTCAGGGCTTAGTCCCGCTTCATTGCCATTGTGCATATTGAATAGTGTGAGTTTTTCAGGGGGCAAATCAGGATAAATAAATGCACCGCCGTTGGGTAATGTGCAGTATTCCCAATAGCCGCCAGTGTACTCATCACAAAACTGCCCCATAATAGTGAAAATCACTACTTCAAACGTGGCGAAGCCTTTCACTGTACCAAAGTGGCTTTGCCAGAAATTTGGTCTAGCTGAAAGCGGCACGACATTAGCGAGAATAAATGAGTTTGGTTCTAGCGCAGAAGCAGAATAAGAGGAAGACATATGATTTCTCCTGTTAATAAATTAATAACGGGTAATAAAAATGATGAGTGAACAGGACTACAAACCAGCTGTTTAACTACCGATACCTAAGAAGTGTCATGACGACAGTAAACAAAAAGGCCTGCTGATAAGAAGCAGGCCTTTAGTGGTAAAAATTGACATGATCACATTAGGGATTGAAATCAAATGTCCAAACGCCTTGGTTGGTATCCACGGCGACCTCGATGACATTGCACGGTACTCCTGGGCTTTTACCCGTAAATAGACGTGTGTAGGTATTACCAAAATTCAGCCTAATAGGCTTCCAAGGACGGTATTCCGCATCCTTACAATTTCCGCGATTAACTAAAATTTTATTGATGACCACGCTATCAACGTTTGAGGTGATATAGATTTTACTGTATGAACGCCCGGCATTGCTGGGCCCTTCACTGAGTCGAATAGGCGCCTTTTCTGCATAGGCGAAACACGTCATCAGCCCCAGCGAAAGTGCAAAAGTGAGTTTTTTCATAATGAGTATCCTTATGATGGAATGAGCGTAAAAATCACGGATATGTCGGACTTGAGCTCGAATAAGGAGACATCCCCCACTCGATCAATGCTGTCACGGTTTTCACTATCCCGTGGCTTCAGTGAGTTAGGTCTCTTATCGTTGAGTCCAAAGGGCACTTAGAGGATAAATTGAGTCCAGCAGCCGTTTTTCCCCATTTCAGGGATAATGCTAGCTGCTCCCTTTAAGGTAAAGGTCACGGGTTTCCCGCCGTCAGCGGAGACGGTGACCTGTTTTTCATGACGTAAATTATCCCAAGCGACTTCGACATGACTTGAGCCAGCTCTACTTGCGCTGTCACTGATTTGATATACCTCCTTTCCGTCAAATTTCATTTCCAAATATTGCCCCGTATCCATGCGGGTTTGATGACCATTGCTATCCGTAAACATAATTTGAATGGGTTTATCCCCTTTGTCTTCACAAGACAGATAAAGCTGAGATTTGCCCTGACCCTGAATGACAAACTCAGTCACGCCTTGCGTTTTGTTACTCGTCCAAGTGTGTGAGTTACCAAAAGCGTGAGTGAATGTGGGTGTTAAAGCCGAAATAAAAAGTGCAGAAACAATAAGTTTTGTTTTCATGATATTTTCCAGTTAGTGATTTTGCCTATTCAGGTAAAAGGCTCTAAGACTTCATTAATACGAACAAAAAGTGAGTACTCAACAAACAACTGATGGTTCTCAATTCTTAATAACGTGACAAACCCTGCGATTTATCGCATTGATTTTTATTAATAAATTTAATTCATTGATACCTCTAAGAGATTGTATCGCCATCATTTCGATGTAGATAATGAAAAAAACCGATCGGTTCGATCGACAAATTCGATCATGACAACGTAAAATCGTTTATCGATGGCCCAATATGACAGTCATTTCATTGAATTAACTAAAGAAAAATGACCAAACAGAGCGCGCTGCTTGAGCGATATGATGAGTTGTTGATTTGAGGGCGTGCCGAGCGATTTGGGGAAGTGGTGCGAAATCAATCACGCGCTCAATGATATCTACGACCGTATCACCGAAAGAGCTACGCGCATGATTGATAACCGTTGTGGTCTGATAGGTATTTTGTAGATGTGGGATTAAGGGACTACGTGCCTGCTTTGGGAGATGAGTAATAATCGCCTCCACCAATTGGGGAAGGTGATATCGGCCTTTAACAGATATCGGAATGATGGTGTCTACAGAGATATGCATTTGTTTGGCGATAGCATGTCGTTTCAATGTGATATGAGCTTGCTGCTGTTTTGAAGGCTGAGCGGATGCCCAGTGCCACTGCTCTACAGGCTCTATCTTATCGACTTGATTCAAAATCCAAGTAATAGCCGGTAGCTCTCCGTTATACTCCGTGAATACTGTTTGATAAAACTGTTCTTCAATAGAAAATGCGCGATCATCGGCTTTCAGAACCCAAAGCACCATATCGAGTTTAGGTATCCACTCACGATAGAGCTCACGATACTCCTCATCACGCTGTTGGCATTCTCCGACACCCGGTAAATCAACTAGCGTTAGTGTGTGCCGCCCAAAGCGTAACTTGACCTGTTGGGGCTGCCGAGTACAAGCTTCAACAGCATTGACAGCACAAACTTGACTGCGAAATAAGGCATTACACAGACTGGATTTCCCGACACCAGTCTTGCCCATTATGCCAATTACAGGTTGATAGGTAACAAGCTGATTGAGCTCTTTTAATAAGGTTTGACGCAGTGAACGAGGGTAGCGCCGCAGATGGCTACGAATAAGGGCATAGCCTGATAATTTTTTCATATTAACCTCAAAATAAATCAGCCATCCAAATGGATGGCTATTGAGATATCAAGGATGAGATATCACTAAAATGATATATATCTGAAAAAATTTTAAACTCACTATTGAATATATCTAGAAAGACTATTCCTTTTTATCATACATATATTCTATCAACGCATTGACGACATCCTTTTTAGACATTACGTTAAATCGTTTTTTAAGTTCATCCAGCTTAGGAATATTTTCTTTTTTGATATCAAAATGCACATCAACATAGCCTTCTTTATTTTTTCTATTTTTCCAAGAAGAGAGCGCACTCGCCATTTTCATTTTTAAGTTTTCAGCAGCAAAAACACCTATATCTGATGATAAGTATAGGTAGTCAAAAAAAGCGATTAAAACTGATTTTTTATTAACATTATATTTTTCACCTAGGCGAAATATAAATTCTGCGCTCTCATTACTCACAGCAACAACTAACGTATTCATACCTAATCGTTGCAAGTAGTTATAACAATAATTTATTTCACCTACATCATTCATACCCATAAGCCAGCTGAAAACTGAATTTTCATCTAAGCCCATGCACCTTTCATAATATTTTTTTAATTTTTTTTCATTCTCATGCCTTCCACTTCGTTGACTTCTTGGCTCAGTGAATTTATCAAACCAAGCAATGATAGAGTAATAAATAGAGCCAGATTGAAGATTAAGTTTGTTATTTTCTTCTATACCGATTAAATCATCAGGTTTAGTATTATTAATTAATAACATTAATAATACTAAAAAACATGCTCGCTCATCACTTTTCAACCATTCAAATTCACTTTCTCGAATACCGTGATTATGATAATCATTTAACATTCTATCAATGAATTTATTTATATCACCATCATGATATGTAAATTTATTTATCGAGTTTTCTATTTGTTTTTTTATATTATTAATATCATTGTAATTCAAATCTGAAATATAAGCTCGCCAATTTCTATAACTCTGTAAGCGATGAATATAATAAATTAATTCCCTTTTATTACTATTCAATAAGACATCATACTCAGAACGTGTCTTCTTACTGAATTCCATTGAGTAATCATTATAATTAAAAGCCATCTCTCCTCCAGTAAATCACGCCGTGATAATGACAAGATGCTACCATTAAAACCTCATGATTTATACTTATTTTTCACATCAAATTTCCATGATTTATTCATGACTAATTTTGATAAAAACAAGCTAAATTCCAGGTACTCAATCACAAAAGATGCTTTTTATGGAAGAAAACAATCCTAATGTAGTACCTACTTGTCATCAAGGAGCGCTTAGTCAAAGTCTGAACATTCAAAGCACTCAAATTCTAAACAAGTTAACCCATGCTTTCCCTCTCCATTTTTTAGTTAAAATATTTCATTAAGGTTAATTAGTATTATTTAATAAAGAAGGTTATTTAATTTGATAAAGATGATAATTGATTAATCTATTCCCCAAAATAGTATTGAGTCCAATCTGGTTATTCATTCTCAGTCATTACTATGAATAACTGTAGTTAGATTCATGAAAGGTGAGTCGAGTACCCTCGCTTCCATATCAATGGGATTAAAATAAGCCCGAAGAAATATTTGAATCAATACCTACTGATTTTTAAGTTTTCACTAATTAAATGAAATTTCTTAGTGACTCATGATTGATGATAAGTTTCTGCATAGAACCATCATGATTTATTCCATTCAAAATTTAAAGAATGCCGTTATCCCATGAGAAACATTAATCACTGAGGATAACCATTATGAAAAGCACAATTAATTTTAATCACAAACCAGACTATTTATTACAACATGATTTATTTAATCATCAAGATGATCTATTTGAGCATTATTCAAAACTCCTCATGTTGCGAATCGATTTTGCTTATCGTAAAGAAAGTGATTCATTTGAATACGCCGATACTTATCAAATCACGGCTAATATGATATCGCTGATTGAACAGATAAAAGATATTTCTAGCATTGTAGGTTTTGCATGGGTATTAGAATATGGAGAGCAACATCGTTTGCATATTCACGCAGCATTTTACATTAATGGTCAACGTCATCAGAAGGTATGGAGTTTCTGGGAAGATATTCGCGATATATGGGACGAAGTTACTGAAGGTGAAGGCTATGCACACCATTGTGAACCTAAACCATATTATCCAGTTCCTGGTGAGCGTGTTATTGAATATTTAGATGAGGATGGTCGTAGTGATATGAAATATATATTAAGTTATTTAGGCAAAGACAGCCAGCGTACAGAACGTCGTATTTATCAGGTCAGTGATATTCCGACTGCAAAACAAATTGGAAGAAAACGAAATAAAAATTAGAGAGTAGAAACTGACATCATAATTTAATCCCCCCTAACTCAGGGGGAAATTCTTCATACATGGGCAACAGTCATTAAGCTCGACCTAATCTTTCATGCTGAGTCAAAAATAACGCTAGTCAGTTATTGTTTGAAGGATTCCCGTAACTCCTATTATCCCTTTTCGAATCCTTCTCCTTTTTAATCATCGGAGAAACAAACAATGACTATTCAAACAACTGACACCCCACTACTGAGCGACCAATTCATTGATATGAAATTTATCACTAAATTAACGGGATTAACGGATAAGTGGTTTTATAAGCTGATCCAAGATGGGGAGTTTCCTAAGCCTATCAAATTAGGGCGTAGCTCTCGTTGGTTACGAAGTGAAGTTGAACAATGGTTACAAATACGAATTGATAAATCGAGAGAAAACTAATGCATTATCCTGCATATTAAGCTACCAGAGCTTGCCTCATCTCACTTAGAAAAGTTCATCTTAATTTCACACAACCTGATCTATACCAGCAAATTTCTTTGAGCATATCTGATTAATATAACTATTGAATCACGCTAGCTAATGTTCATACGAACAAAACACGCGATCAGTGATATTATAATTTAAAACTACTCATTGGTAGTTGTTTGTCGTAGTTAATTAAAACTGGCCACTTTAAGTGTTTGATACTTTTAAAGTAGCCAGCTAACTTATCAAGTTTAGCAAAGCTAACTAAATTACTAAGTAGCGTCATTAGACCCACAACAAAAACAGAAGATATTTTCATCGTAAAAGTAAACAATCCGAGTGCAAAATAAGCGTTTAACAATGAGCTAATTTATGGTCAATAGCGACATTGGACATGGTATTTTCCTTCCTCTTTCAGTGACCACTTCTTAATTAGCTCTGCCTGTTCTAAGGCAGACAAAAACTGTTCAGCTTCTTGGATATTACTGAGATTCAGCGTAGCGCTTTTTTGGTTAAATATTTTGGCGAACTCATTTCCGCCAAGTTTACTGACCAATCGGCTAATCTCCGATCTTTCGTGATATCCTTTTTCTATTAGCTTAATTATTAAATTAATAGTAAAGCTATCATCGGTTGACTTTTCTATTAAAGCAATCAACTCCTCATGGGTGAAAGAAAGAGTTTCGAAAAATGATTCGCTACAGCGTTCTCGATAGATGAATAGCAGCAATGCTTTTTCTGATGGAGTAAAGTGTTGGGATTTATGAAGAGCTATCAGCATTTCCTCTAAAACAATAGCACCCTCCTCGCCAGTCAATAAATAATAATCTGTATTGGAGAAAAAAGTTTCTTTAAATTGAGAAAACCACAATACAAAAGGCTCAATGCTCTCTTTATTGGAGGATAGAACAAAACATTGTGCAGCCTGTTGGAAAGATTCAGTATTCAGAGGTACCTTATTGTTATTTATCAGACGCTGGAAGTTAGCGGGGCTGAGTCGCTTATCCCAATGATTGACATTGATATAGATAGGTTTTAATACTGAGGCATAGCCACTATCACTGAGTTGATCGTTGCAGATAACTTTCATATAAAGTAAATCGTATTCATCGCCCTCAATGGTTTTCATTTCTTGTTGGCTGAGAGATTGAGCGTGCTTTTCAATATACTGGGTTAATACGTCAAGATGGCATGCTTCATAAATATAAGCTAATAATGCCTCCCAGCACGGCGTCACGCGGTCATAGTGATAGAATAGATCGTGATAGGAGAATTCTTCATCGTCAATATCGATGTGTTCTGGAAATTTGTGCAAATCCGTTACTGTGAATGACATCTTTTTCAGTATTTCAACTTTAAGATCATCACTGAGCGCCGAGTGAGTCAATACCGAAACGATAGCCACACTGTCCTCGTGAGAAGAGATAAAAATTTCCTGCACAAAGGTATCAATATTACTGTCCACATATGCTTTCACACTAGGTAATGAGTATTTTGCCAATAAAGACCACGGCTGCTTATCAACGCTATCACAAGACACATTTGGATTATCTAGCAATCCTGCCACAACTACTCGGTAGTTGACCTTATCGAGAGGATACATTTGGTTGTCGGCGATAAAGCGTAATGCAGTCTGTTCGTTCGGTGTAATAGGAAGAGAAATATCGTGATAAATAACGTTGAGCTGTTTAATATTATCGAGAAACGCTTCAAGCTCACTATCTTCCAAAGAGGAAACTAAACCAAACCCTTGCTCAATAATAAAGCGTTGATAATTTTCCTGATTGTCAGAATTTTCTGGAGAAACCCACGCTATCATTTTTGTCATAATTGCAGTAGTGATATGACTGGGCTCTTGCTCATCAAGCACGGTGATCATCTTATCCAAATAGCTATTCTTGCTCAGTGAAAAGGTAATTAACCGTTTGAAATCATTAGCGCTAACAAAACGAGTTTCTAATACACTAAAAATAGCCAGGATATCCGCGGGGGACTGTTGGAAAATCATCGCGATCATTGCTGACAAAGTTGCATGGTCATTAGTACCCAAGCGACTATCCAGCAAAGCAGTAATAATTTGATGATGAATAGCACCTGAACGGTATTGATACTGCTGTTCAATCAATTCTGCCAACACGTCTTTAGGGTTATCCAATAAGAAATTTTGGTTTACTTCTTCACAGCTCATATGGCGGCCAACAGCCTTGATGTAGTCATTATCATTAATAGAAATAGTGCCCTCATGAAAGACAGAACGGAACATCATAAAATCCTGCATGATGTAGCCATTACTCAACAAATAAAAAAGAGCCTCAAAACCACCAAAGCGAAATCCATTGTGAATCGTCTCCCACTGTTCCACATCAATAATCGTTCGGTCGTTACATTTTTTAATATAGTCTTCCGCAATAGTTTTAAATTGCTCCCAACCAATTAACTTCAATAATTGAGACAACGAAATTGCATTTCGGGTACGAACACTTTCCTTAGCCTCATCAATCTCCTTAACAGTTTTTTGATATTCTTCCGCTCTATCATTCGCAGTAAGCTTAACTCTTCGGTAATACTCCTCTACTACGGAAGATGTCTCAATAGAAACACGCTGTACAGTATTATTAAGCCGATAGCCGACAAATCTTTGTTCTTGCTTATTAAAAAATGCTAAAAACTCACTCTCAGTCTCATAAAAACTTTGAGCATTATATATATGATATTGCTCATAATAAGTATCAGCTTTTTCTACAAAAGAGACAATTGACCATAGTTCAGGAGAAATAAACCGACAGATAATTTGCTTACGCAAGTCTGCATCAGAAGTAGCTGACTCTTTTTTAATTTTTTCTAACTTATCCGTAAGTTGTTCTAATTTTTTATCTAGAGAATGAAAATAATTTTCATGCAATTTACGCAAACGGTAGTCGTGAATAAAAGCATACAGCACACCAGATTTTTTATCCGTCAAATTATAATCTTGTGCATAGATATTTTTATAAAATATCAGCGCAAAAATTTTGGCGTGGTTTTTGTCATCGTTAACTACTTGACTAAACAGGTTGAACTCATTGACAATATTTTGTAGTGAACGCATATCACTAATATACATAGACATTTGTTTAAGGAGTGCTAGGCTATCGGCAGGAAAGCCTTTAAGCTTGTTTTTCAGATGAGTGTAAGCATTTCGAGCATCCATCACAGGGATCACTGGTAATATAAAGTCAAAGAATTTAGTTCGAATATCTGCCCCTAAAAAAATATCATCTCGGCATGCATAAATAAACCTAATTGGTTGATTGTGTAGATTATTATTTATAATCTGGTTAATCTCCCTTAGTTTGACAAATACCTCAGTATTTCCCAACCTGTCCAAATCTTCAAAAACCACAATCTTATAGTGTGTCCGAGAAAAAAAGTAGACTATCTCATCCAAGCAATTATTGAGTAGGGAGGATGACTCTTGTGTAGTCATATCCGCGCTGCCTTGAAGGAACGCTAGTTTACTAAGCTTAAGCTTTTTATCAAAAATGCCCGCTCTGGAAGCAATTCTAACAATAAAAAATAAGCTGATTAGCCCCATTACACCACTAATCGTCAAACGTTCAGAAGAGGCATTAATAATCGTCGCTAACGTAGCTTCACTTATATCAAATAAGGACAGTAGTTTTTTAGGAAACAACGTCATCGCCAATAACAACAATGGCGCCACAACCGTCAATGCGTCTCGAAACAGAGTGAATATATGTTTTTTATTTCGGTTTTGAATACGATCAATACGAGAATCAGGAAGGTTATCTTTATTTTCTTTATATAATATCTGTTGGAGTATACTTAACTCAATCTCCGCATTCTCCAGTGGGCCTTTATTACCTTTTTCTGATAACGAAAAATCGGCAAGCGACACATTAATAAAATTTTGTTTAAGCTGTTTTTTCAGATAAGACAGAATTACTGTGCTCTTACCTGCACCATAAGGCCCAGTAATAGCAATATTTTTTACATCATGTTTTGTAAAAGCAAAATCTAATGCATCAAAATAGGGCTTAACACTATTATCAATAACTATTTTTGGAGTTAGGGTATCATATATTTCATGTTGTTCGCCATCTGTAGTGCTTACCTCTTTTTTTGACCACAGACCTCTGAGTTTAGATATAAGTATCACTTGCTAAAATTTCCTTATAAGTAATATCTGATTCTAATCATTGAATTAAATCTACACATAGTCAATAGAACCTTAATCAGTTCTAATGGAATACTTTAGCGTCGTTTAGAAAACATGGAAATTCTGAATTGACCAAAATACGGAGGAGTTTATTAGCAACATCGTCATTAGTATCCCACAATCCTACTCCAACCATTGTTCTTTCTACCGTTTTCTCATACCCTTTAATTCAGCGATATAAATCATTAGAGCTCATATGTTGAAGTAAAATTTTAAAGCTCTATTAGCGTGCTTTACTTAATATTTCTAAGAAAATAGCTCGTATATAATAATCAAAGAAAGTTGCTAGGTTTTTAAACTAAAAGCTTATGATGCTTCAAACATGGCAACCTTAATGTATGAATTCATAGTCAAAAGGTGATAAATGATACCTAACTACCAAACCTTTATGCGCCCATTTTTAGAAATTGTAGGTGCTGCTGGTGGAAAAGAAGTTAAACTTCGCGATGTCATCAATCAATTATCTGATAAATTTCAACTCACTGACGCTGAACGGGAAGAACGTCTACCTAGTGGTAAACAAACTGTTTTAGATAATCGTATAGGTTGGGCTAGAACTTATTTGACTAAAGCTGGATTACTTGAAGTTACACGCCGTGCACATTTTGTCTTGACGGAAAGAGGACTATTGGCAGTTAACGATCCTAACATTATCGTAGATAATAATTACCTAAAACAGTTCGATGAGTTCATTGCATTTAAAGGTCAAGATAATGGGCGAGCAAAATTAACTCAATATGATGATAAAAATATCGAAGAAATAACTCCAGATGAAGTTCTCCGTAAGGCTTACATACAAATCAATGACACTCTAGCCTCTGAAATTCTTACTCGTACTCGTAAAGTTAGTCCTGCCTTTTTTGAACAACTACTTATTGATTTATTACTTGCTATGGGATATGGCGGGACCAATGAAGGAATGGCTCATACACTGGGAAAAAGTGGTGATAACGGTGTTGATGGAGTCATTAGTCAAGATCCATTAGGTGTAGATCAAGTCTATATACAAGCTAAGCGTTACGCTGAAGGAAATAATGTTAGTTCAGGAGATATCCGTGATTTCTTCGGTTCTCTTAATCTTAAAAAAGCACAGAAAGGCATATTTGTCACTACATCTGACTTCACCCAATCAGCAATACAAACTGCGAAAAACTTAGGCATGCGTATCGTCCTTATCAATGGACAAGAGTTAGCTAAATTAATGCTTCGCTACAATATCGGTAGTCGTGATGAGCAGGTACTTTCTCTGAAACGTATTGATGAAGAGTATTTTGATGTAACGGCGGACTGATGTTCAAAAGTTGTTTTAAAGTATCACTTCAAAATTAAAATGGTAATACCCGGAACTTATGACTCTATCGTTTGAAGACTTTGCTATATAATTGATACCTCAGAAATAAGCTATAATCGCTACTAATTATGATTTCAAAAGTATAGTATCTTACTTAATTTTAGAATAAAAAATCATTTAAGATGATTTTTTATGGGGATATGCGAAAAAATGCAGGACTTAGAGAAAGAAACGCGTATTAAAATTATCGATAAGCAATTGTATCTGGCAGGGTGGGATGTAAATGATCCTACCAAGGTTGTGCAAGAATTCGATATCCTCACTAATCAATCAGAAGGTGTTGCTGAACCTTGCCATGAGTATCGTGGACATCAGTATAGTGACTATGTGCTTTTAGGGAAAGATGGTAAGCCACTTGCTGTAGTTGAAGCTAAACGTACAAGTAAAGATGCGGCTCTGGGCCGTGAACAAGCAAAGCAGTATTGCTACAACATCCAGAAGCAATTCGGTGGTGAGCTCCCCTTCTGCTTTTACACAAATGGATACGAACTTTATTTCTGGGATCTAGGGAATGCACCGCCACGTCAAGTCTTAGGTTTCCCCACACGAGACGATTTGGAACGTTTTACATACATCCGTCGCAATCGAAAGCAGCTGACGCATGAATTCATTAACACCTCAATTGCTGGTCGTGGATACCAGATTCGTGCAATTCGTTCGGTGCTTGACGGTATTGAACAAAAAAGGCGTGACTTTCTTCTGGTTATGGCCACTGGCACTGGTAAAACTCGAACCTGTATTGCTATGGTTGATGCTTTGATGCGTGCCGGACATGCTGAGAGGGTACTATTTCTTGTGGACCGCATAGCTTTGCGCGAGCAAGCATTGGCAGCATTCAAAGAGCACTTGCCGAATGAACCGCGTTGGCCAAATGTGGGCGAAAAACTGATTGCTACGGACCGCCGCATATATGTTGCTACCTACCCGACAATGCTCAATATAATCCGGGATGATATGCAGCATCTGTCGCCGCACTTCTTCGATTTCATCGTCGTTGATGAGAGCCATCGCTCAATTTATAACACCTTCGGCGAAGTACTCGATTATTTCAAAACCATCACGTTGGGGCTGACTGCCACACCAACTGATATTATCGACCACAACACTTTCCAACTATTTCACTGTGAAGATGGTATTCCCACATTTGCTTATACCTATGAAGAGGCCGTAAACAGCGTGCCTCCATATCTCTGCAATTTTCAGGTTATGAAGATTCAGACCAAATTTCAGATAGAAGGCATCAGCAAACGTACTATTTCGTTAGAAGACCAGAAAAAATTGATTCAGCAAGGTAAGGATATTGAAGATATCAACTTTGAGGGCTCTCAGTTAGAAAAGCAAGTGATTAATAAGGGCACTAATACCCTGATCGTCCGCGAGTTTATGGAAGAGTCAATTAAAGATGCCGACGGAGTTCTACCTGGTAAAACTATCTTTTTTTGCGCTACTAAGGCTCATGCTCGGCGCATGGAAGAAATCTTCGATAAGCTCTATCCACAATACCACGGAGAGTTGGCTAAGGTGTTGGTATCGGAAGATCCTCGAGTCTATGGTAAGGGCGGTCTTCTCGACCAGTTCACTAACAATAACATGCCGCGCATTGCCATTAGCGTGGATATGCTCGACACGGGTATTGATGTACGTGAAATTGTCAACCTTGTGTTCGCCAAACCAGTTTATTCTTACACCAAGTTCTGGCAGATGATCGGGCGCGGTACGCGCCTGCTAGAAACTAGTAAACTCAAATCTTGGTGTCCCGAAAAGGGCATGTTCCTGATCCTAGACTGTTGGGACAATTTCGAATACTTCAAGCTCAATCCAAAAGGCAAAGAACTCAAACCACAATTGCCATTGCCAGTGCGTCTTGTCGGCCTACGGCTCGACAAGATTGAGAAAGCTAATGATAGAGATCATGCCGATATTGCCAGTCGTGAAATTGCCAAGCTTCGCTTACAGCTTACCGCACTACCTAAAGACTCAGTCGTAATTACGGAAGCAGCCACTACTCTGGCTCAGTTGGATGATGACAACTTCTGGGTTAACCTCAGCCATTCTCGATTGGAATTCTTACGTGCTGAAATCAAACCTCTGTTCCGTACTGTTTCTGAGGTCGATTTCAAGGCCATGCGCTTTGAGCGCGACATGCTTGAATATTCGCTGGCTGTGCTCGATGAAAACAAGGAACAAACTAAAATACTCAAAGAAGTCATCGTCGAGCAGATCAGTGAATTACCGCTATCCGTTAGCTTTGTGCAACAAGAAGAAGCGCTGATCCGCACTGCACAAACTAACCACTATTGGGTCAAAGCCGATGAAGATGCGTTCGATGTTATAGTCACCAAGCTCGGTCCTTTGATGAAATTCCGTGAAAAATCCAGAGTCGAGGAGCAAACTCAACTTGATTTAGTTGATGAGATTTATAAGAAAGAATGGGTGGAATTCGGGCCGCAGCACGAAGCCGTCAGCATTACCCGTTACCGTGAAATGGTCGAAACTTTGATTGCCGAGCTAACCGAGCACAATCCGGTGCTACAGAAAATCAAGAACGGTGATGCGGTTAGTAGTCAGGAAGCCAATGGACTGGCTGAGCTCCTGCATGAAGAGCATCCGCACATTACCGAAGACCTGCTGCGTCAAGTCTATAAGAACCGTAAGGCACGTTTCGTTCAGTTCATCCGTCACATCCTCGGCATCGAAGTACTTAAAAGCTTCCCTGATGAGGTCAGTGCAGCCTTCGACCAGTTTATTCGCGTTCACACTACGCTCAGCAGCCGGCAAATGGAGTTCCTTGATCTGTTGAAGAACTTCATTGTTGACCGCGAAAGGGTGGAAAAGAAAGATCTAATTAACGCGCCCTTTACGGTCATCCATCCGAAAGGTATCCGAGGCGTATTCAGCCCAGCTGAAATCAATGAAATCCTACAGCTGACCGAACGGTTAGCTGCCTAAAAACAGGCCATATAATGTTACAGAACAACCCTGAACTAAAGTCTAAAATAGAGCAACTCTGGAACAAATTCTGGAGCGGTGGCATCAGTAACCCACTCACTGCAATTGAGCAAATTACCTACTTGCTGTTTATGAAACGACTCGATGAGTTAGATCAAAAACGCCAAGCCGACGCCGAGTGGACAGATGAAGAGTACACCTCCAAGTTTGAAGGTACCTGGATTCCTCCCGAGGAGCTCAACTGGCCTGTGACGGAACAGCGCCCCATAGACAAACGTACGCTGCGTTGGAGCGAATTTAAGCGTATGCAGGCAGAGGAGATGTTGCAGCACGTACAGGGTAAGGTATTTCCCTTCCTGAAAGATCTGAACGGTGCGGAGTCCAATTTCACTCACCACATGAAAAACGCCGTGTTCATCATCCCCAAACCGGCACTGTTGGTAGAGGCAGTGAAGACCATCGACGACATCTTTGCGGTGATGGAAAAGGACTCACAAGAGCATGGACAGGCCTTCCAGGACATACAGGGCGATGTTTATGAAATGCTGCTTTCGGAAATCGCTACCGCAGGTAAGAACGGCCAGTTCAGAACTCCTCGACACATCATCAAGATGATGGCCGATTTGGTGCAGCCGCAACTGGGTCACCGTATCATCGACCCGGCCTGTGGTACTGGTGGCTTTCTGCTGGGGGCCTACCAATACATCGTTACCCAGTTGGCTATCAATGCTGGTACCAAGAACCTTGTACCCGATGAAGATGGTTTTATCCGTACTTCAGTTGCCGCAACATTCGATGAAAAGCGCCAATTCGTCTTGCAAGAAAGCCTGTACGGCTACGATATCGATGCCACCATGGTACGCTTGGGATTAATGAACTTGATGATGCACGGTATCGATGAGCCCAATATCGACTATCAGGACACTCTAAGCAAAAGCTACAATGAAGAATCCGCCTACGACATCGTGCTAGCTAACCCGCCTTTCACTGGCAGCATCGACAAGGGCGACATCAACGAAGCCTTGCAACTGGCCACTACTAAGACCGAGTTACTGTTTGTCGAAAATATCTATCGATTGCTGAAAAAAGGCGGTACCGCCTGCGTGATCGTTCCGCAAGGTGTGCTTTTCGGCTCCGGTAAAGCCTTCAGGAATTTGCGCCAAACCTTGGTGGAACACTGCGATCTTAAAGCCGTCATCACTCTGCCTAGCGGTGTGTTCAAACCCTACGCCGGAGTCAGTACAGCTATTTTACTGTTCACCAAGGTCTGGGGAGCAAAAGACAAGATTACGAAACCAGCTACCGAGCACGTCTGGTTTTACGAAATGGCCTCTGATGGCTACTCGTTGGACGATAAACGTTCTAAACAGGAAGGTTATGGCGACCTGCAAGATATCATCACCAAGTACCACAACCGCAATGCAAAGACCGATACAGACCGAACTGAGAAATACTTTATGGTACCGTATAGCGAGATTGCAAATGAGAAGAATAACTTCGATCTCTCCCTTTCGCGCTATAAAAAAAATGTATTTGAAGAAGTAAACTACGATGCGCCGAGTGTAATTCTAAACCGGTTGCTTCAGGCTGAAGTAGGTGATGTAGATAAAGCGGAACTAGCCAGGGTGCAAAGCGGCATTGTGCACGAGTTGCTGGTACTGAAGGAGATGGTGAGATGAGACAAGAAAAATTGTCTGACCTCTTAGACATTTCTATCGGCCGAACTCCTTCAAGAAATGAGCCTAGTTATTGGGGAAAAGGATATCACTGGGCTTCTATTCGAGATTTAAGCTCGAAGATAGTTACAGAGACAAAAGAGCAAATTACAGATCGAGCCGTCACAGATGCTCGATGTAAAATTGTAAAAAAAGGAACTCTGCTTTTCAGCTTCAAACTAACCATCGGTAAGATGGCATTTGCTGGTTGTGATCTATTCACGAACGAAGCGATTGCAGCCTTTGCAATCAAAGATGAAGCAGTCCTGAACCCTGAATTTCTTTACTACGCATTACAATCAGCAACCTATGGCGGTTCAAACCAAGCCGTGATGGGTAAAACACTCAATTCAAAATCGCTCGCGGACATCGAGATTCCTTTACCCCCTCTCGACGACCAAATCCGTATTGCATATCTGCTCGGCAAAGTGGAAAGGTTAATTACCCAGCGCAAACAGCATCTACAACAACTTGATGGCCTGCTCAAAAGCATTTTTCTGGAGATGTTTGGTGATCCGGTAAGAAATGAAAAGGGGTGGACTATCAGTTCCCTTAGTAAATATGGATTATTCAAGAATGGACTCAATTTCACCAAAGGTGAGAACGGTGTGAAAGTTCGTTATCTGGGAGTTGGAGATTTCAAATCTAAGGCGGAATTACAAGATTTCGATAGTCTTGCATTCATTGAGCTCAATGAGCAACCTACTGATGACTATTTTCTTCATGACGGAGATCTCCTCTTTGTTCGTTCCAATGGAAACAAAGAGCTAGTTGGTCGCTGTATGGCTGTATATCCAGGAACAACGAAAGTTACCTACAGTGGTTTTTGTATTCGGTTTAGGATTACTTCCTCCTCATTACAAGCAACATACATTGCCCACCTTTTCCGCTCCACAGCATTCCGCAGTGTTCTTTTACAGGGAGGGCAGGGTGCCAATATTCAAAACATCAATCAAAAGATTCTTTCTTGTTTGTCGATCCCAATACCTGATGAAAGATTACAAAACCAATTCGCCACCATTGTTGAAAAGGTCGAACGCCTCAAATACCGCTATCAACAAAGTCTCACTGACCTGGAGTGCCTCTACAGTGCATTGAGCCAACAAATATTCAATGGTGAGTTGAATTTGTCAAAAGTGCCGATGCCAATACTTCCCACTCAAAATGTCACCACTGTGTCCCAAGAAGAGCAAGCCACCATGCCTGCCCCTGTTATAAAAGCCGTGTCTGCCGTTCGTTTGCCTAATACCGATAATCTGCAAGTTGCATTGGAAAATGTCGAAGCTCGCAAAACATTGATTGCGGAATGGTTGGAAGCCTATCGTACGCAACTTGCTGACACATCATTTTCGTTACAACAATTTATGGAAATTGCACAAAGTCGACTGTCGGAGATTCATCCAGACAACGACTTTGTGCTGGATGCAAGCGATTTCGAATACATCAAAACTTGGGTATTCGAGGCGCTGGCGATCGGCAAACTGACGCAGGAGTTTGATGATTCAGCTAACTGCATCGAACTCAAAGCTGCTATCGAGCAAAGTTCAACATGAAACTACTACGCCTGAAGATCACCGACCCTGCAGGCTTTCGCAGCTTACCCTGCGGTTTTGAGTACCATTTTCGCACCGAGTGGAACTTGCAGGATGAACTCGCAAAAGCTGATCACTTTGCCCCCTTCGTCTGTGCTGGACCGAATGGCAGTGGCAAGTCCAATCTGCTTGAAATCTTGGCTGCAATCTTCTTTCAGCTGGAAATTTTGCGTGTGCGCCGGAGTTTTCTTCCTGAAGCATTGCAAGATGAGACTCTGGATCTTTCACCCATTTCCTTTGAGCTGGACTATTTGATTCGAGTCCTTCCTGAATACCGTAGCTCTAACAGTCCCGAATGGGCAAAAGTGCATGTTAGGAAAAATCCTGGTGAATCGGTGCGCTTTCTTTGGGAAAACCAAAGCGACTTTGGTACTGACACAAATGAAGCATTCACTAGTAGCCATATAGACATGCTGTTACCTCAGTACGTGCTTGGTTACTCTTCAGGCGAGAACGAAATCCTTAGTCTTCCTTTTTTTAAGATGCGTTTTGTACAGTTTGACGAGTACTACAACGCGCTGACCCAGCAACTTCCATATCCCGGTCACCCAGAAACCAGACTTACATATCTTGATAACGAATTCAGCCAAGCCATCCTACTGTGCAACCTGCTGTTTCTCGACGAGAGTAATTTGCGGCCTTTCCGCGAGGATGTGGGGATTGACTCACTGCAGGAATTCCGCATTATCGTTCGTCGTAGTGTTGGACTGCGGCCAGAACAACTTACTGCTTTTGCCAGTGAAGATGAAAATCAATACCAGCTACCTGAAGATATAGTCAATAGTAATCCCGCTCTACAGTTCCATATCGACGAACAGGGAACACTCCATTATCGTCTAAATATTATCCATTTATTGGAAGGCGACGAAAGATCTTCATTAATGATTAACGCCTTACAGCGATGCGCTACCTTGAGTTACGTCGATGATGACACTGATACTCTAATTTTAGATTACCGGGTTAATGAGGCAACTAAGCAAGCCTTCCGTGAAAACTTCGACGGTTCACCATTGGCTCTATTCCAGGCATTTCAGGTATTGTTAGCTCTTAACCTTTATGTTGTAAGTGATACGCTTAAGTCGGATTTATACACTTCAACCAGTCACTATGTTAGTGAAACAGTACCGACGCCAGCATCTGATGAGCGAATCATGCGCTTTAAACACTTCTATTTCAAGAAAATAGGGGTCGAAAAACCAATGCTTCTCAAAGAGCTATCAGATGGCGAACACCAGTTATTGCATAGCCTAGGTTTATGTATGCTATTCCGTGACACTAACTGCTTGCTTCTGCTTGATGAGCCTGAAACCCACTTTAACCCAAATTGGCGAGCCAATTTTATCACCCGTTTGCGTCAGTGCTTATCTGATCAAAGAGATGTGGGGCAAGAAATGTTGATCACAACTCACACACCGTTTCTAATTTCAGATAGCAAGCCGGATAAGGTTTTAGTATTCAGCAAAGATGAAACAACTGGCGTTGTCAGCATCAACCACCCGGACTACAACACACTAGGTGCTTCTATCAACAAGATCACTATGAACACTTTTGGCAAACGTGAAACTATTGGTGGCTATGCACAGGCCCTGCTGGAAGATTTACGCAGACGATTTGAGACAGGTGGAGAGGATAGGGAATCTCTTATTACCGAAATTCACCAGCAGTTAGGCGACTCGGTGGAAAAACTGTTATTGATCAATGCGATTCTTGGGCAGAATGCACAAGACAGCGAGGAGGAGCAAAGCTAATGCTGTTTACTTACACTTATGTACCACATCAAATGGAGAGAATGCAGCGGTTTATTAATTTCATTTTCTATCAAGTGTGGTGTAGAGCGAGGAAATTAGATGCGTATGACTTGACTCTATTTGATGCTAATCCACCTCTTAAAGAGATAATGACCTCTTTTGCCTATGACCACACAGCAGCAGGGGATCGTTTTTCAAGTCAAGTTCAATCTATTTTTCAGCGTTTCGCCCAGCTATCACAGCAGCAAACAGCTCAGTTTAAACGGTGGTACCAAGGGAATAATAATCTGGAAAAGGTATGTGCCAATACTCCAAATGCACAACTAGCCCGTTACGCTGATATAGCGGTAAACCATAAAGAACTCTCAGAACAGCTCGGTACATTTTTCAAAGGATTATACTCGCAGTCATTGCTGGATCTCGCCGCTTTGCGCGCCAAGATTGGCGATATTGACGATCATTACAAGAATTTCGTGCAAATCAATAAAGTTGGGAAGTGCCCGTTTTGTGGTATCAGCGACTTACTTAGTGAATACCATACTAAACGCGAAGCTTACGACCATTATCTACCTAAGGCATTGTATCCTTTTAATTCTATAAACTTTCGTAATCTCGTACCTGCCTGCCACTATTGCAACAGTAGTTATAAAACTAGTAAGAATCCAGCCTACACGCCAAAAGACCCTGCAGGGACAGTTCACCGTCGCGCGGTTTTCTATCCATATAAACCTGTGACACATTCCATCGAGTTACAGGTTACACTACAAACTTCAGACATTGAAAATTTGGTACCTAACGATATCACCCTACAATTTGGCCCAGATGCTGTTGCCGAAGAAATAGATACATGGAAGGATATTTACGGTATTGATGAACGCTATAAAGCGAAACTCTGCGGGGAAATGGATGGTAAGTACTGGCTGACACAAGTGCTTGACGAGTGGAGAGAGGATGGACGAGATCCTAATGCTTTTCTTGTAACTTTAGCGCGGCAGACTCGGAGTCAGCCATACGCCGAATGCAATTTTCTAAAAAAACCTTTCCTTGATGCATGTAAGGTACGAGGCCTTTTTCAAAATTGATAAAGATTGTTAGCACACAATTGAAATTACAAACTCAGGGTAAATACACGGAATTATTTACAGATCCAAAAATAGAAATTAGCCATCACCCCAAAGATGGCTAATAATTGTTTAAAAATTAGATTAATTTATTTCGCAAAACTAAAAGGTGAAATCTCCTTCTCTCTATTCGCATCCAAATAATCAGCCCACCACTGCACCATCAATCGCCTTTCCTCAATATGCTCTGCCTTATGAATATAAGCAGCCCTCACTGAGTTACGTTCTTGGTGGCTCATCTGGCGTTCTACTGCGTCCTTAGACCACAAGCCTGACTCAATCAACGAACTACATGCCATTGTTCTGAAACCATGTCCACACACTTCTGTCTTAGTATCATAACCCATCACACGTAATGCATTATTAACCGTGTTTTCACTCATCGGTTTTCTAGGATTATGATCACCGATAAAGATCAGTTCGTGGTTGCCGCTGAATTGATAGATCTGCTTTAAGATCTCAATAGCTTGTCGGCTTAGAGGGACTAAATGAGGAGTACGCATTTTTGATCCGCGATGGGAATGTTTAACGCCCTCTATCGCTTCGCGTTCAGCGGGGATCGTCCACATGGCATTTTCAAAATCGATTTCATCCCAACGGGCAAAACGCAGTTCACTGGAACGAATGAAGACTAACAAGGTAAGTTTGACTGCAAGTTTAGTTAAAGGTCTTCCCTTATAATCATCGATGCGTTGTAGGAACTCGGGTAGGCGTTTAAGCTCTAATGCGGCTCTGTGGACTCGTTTACCAGTGGCAACTGCGCCAGCCATATCTTGCGCTGGGTTATAGTCGATTAAGCCGCTTTGTACGGCATAACGCATTATCGCCGTCACACGTTGTTGTAGGCGTGCAGCCACCTCAAGACGTCCAGACATCTCTACGGCTTTAATTGGTTCGAGTAGGTCACGAGTTTTCAGTTCGGCAATATTGCGTTTACCAATAGCAGCGAAGATATTATCCTCAAGGCTTTTTAGCACTCGATGGCTATGCCCTTCTGACCACTTCTTATTGGTGGCGTGCCAATCACGAGCTACCTTCTCAAAGGTATTAAATTCTTTTTGTTGTTCTTCCTTTAATTCTTTCTTGAGCTCACGAGGATCGATACCTAAAGCAACTTGCTTTCTAGCGGCATCCCTTCTTTCTCTTGCATCTGCTAAAGAAATTTCAGGGTATACACCAAAAGCCATCAAATGTTGTTTACCGCCAAAGCGAAAACGGAAACGCCAATATTTAGAGCCATTGGGGTGAATATAAAGAAACAAGCCATCACTGTCTGTCAGTGTATAAGCTTTCTCTTCAGGTTTAGCTGCACGAACTTTTGTATCGGTTAATGCCATATTCTTTGTCCTCTCACCTCTGAGCAAGCATATACTCTAAATAACATGTAGGCGGCAAGTGAAGATAGCCGAGGAGCATAGATAACTATGTGACTCGGATAGCTGAACGAAGCCAACACCCATGTAATTCGAAGTATGACGAGTATACATTCATTATCGAAGCGGTGTATATACTCAGATGTATACTCACACGGAGGTTGATGTGGGTTGAGTTAAGTTGACATGCATTGACTGAAAATGCGGGGGAAGCCTTGTAAACACTGGATTTCAGATACAAAAAAAGACGTCGGTTGACGTCTCTTGATGTTCTTATGGTGCCGAAGGCCGGACTCGAACCGGCACACCCGAAAGCGGTTGATTTTGAATCAACTGCGTCTACCAATTCCGCCACTCCGGCACTGAAGTGATGTGTTTCTTGGAAAACGCTGCCATTATACTTGCCTTGTGTCTACTGGCAACACTTATTCTTGAAGATCAAGTCTGTTCGATTAAAAAAAACGCATATTGCTAAAATCACATGATAAGAGAAAGAAAGCTTCTTTTGTTTATATCTTCATTAGCCGATATGGTAGCTTTCCCTAACTATTTTTCTTATCACAACGCTGGGTCACTGGCGATAGACAATTATTTTTGTTAGTTTATCCGCAATCTAATACAAACATTAAGGCTTTATCATGGGTTTTGTTGGGTGGATAGCGACAGGGATCTTTATTGGCATCTTAATTGGTGTGGTAATGAAAATTTTCGCTAAGAAAAAATAAGATTGGCTGAATAGCCATTTGCAAACAATCATATCGGCTGGCTTCAAACATGAAGAAATCATTACTAAAAATTCTGTCAGTATCTGCGTTGTCTTTAGCCTTGATGGCATGTTCAACAACGACCAAAAAAACACCAAAATTTCTGCAAACGAATGATATTGCATCTACTGACTGGCAGGTTTTTGAAGGAGATAGAAGGACCTACGAACGCGTTGCTAAAATTGTCGATTTATATGCCAATCGTATTTTTAACGAAAGCGACGCCAGGGGTATGGCAATAATTGTTATTGATAATAACCAAGTTTTATCCCGTTATTATGGCGAAACAGCACCCGGCAATGGTAAAAAACCGGGGCCAAATTCACTCATTCGCATAGCATCAATTACTAAATTGATGACGAGTGAAATATTAATCAAGCTTGAACAAGACAAAAAGTTATTAATTACTGACCCGCTGCAACAATATGCCTATCATGGTGTTACTGTGCCTGATAACGCCAGTGGGCAGCCGATTCGCCTCTACCACCTTGCAAGCCACACCAGTGGCTTACCTCGTGAGCAACCAGGCGGAAAATGGGGGCGTCCTGTATTTATTTGGCCAACCCAAGATAACCGCTGGACATGGTTAAAAACAGGCAAATTAGATGCGACGCCAGGCACTGAGGCATCCTATTCTAACCTTGCATATGACTTATTAGCTGATGCCATGGTGAAAGCATCAGGTCATTCTTACCCACAATTGTTTAGTCATTATGTCACCTCCCCAGCCAAAATGACCAATACCACCTATACACCCAATAAAGCTCAATGTGCACGTTTAATGGAAGGCACTAAACCAAGCCCTTGCCATAATACACTTGCAGCAGCAGGAAGCGGTGGTGTGTATTCAACCCCAGCAGATATGCAAAAGTGGATGCAACAATTTTTATCGACAGATAAGAGCTTAAGGAAAGTCACCGCGGCTCGTGAGCAAGGCATCTATTTCCCTCGCGAAAAATTGTTAGAAATTAAAGGAATGGACGTCGCTGGCCATGCGGATGGGTTAGGCCTTGGGTGGGTTTATATGAAACCGAAGAATGGCACTCCAGGAATTTACCAGAAAACAGGCGGCGGCGGTGGGTTTAATACCTATATGGCGATGATCCCACAGCAAAACATTGGGGTATTTGTCGTCATGACCCGAAAAGATAGCAGCAAATTTAGTAAGTTAACTATTGGCGTTAATGAACTCGTCGCTTCGCTATCTTCTAACCACGCATATGGAAAACATTGAAGGAGTACCGCCAAAGCATTACAAACAATGGCGATTTACACCCCGACCCTAAAACGTGGATTTACCCGCATTATCTCATTAATTGCGACAACAGCCTGATATATTCAGGCTGTTTTTGATAATTTTACTACCCATTTTTAAAATCAATTCATTCAAATTCCCGATAATCTTTTAGCCTTCCATTAACACATCCAGAGCTAAAATGAAAACAAAAAACCACGCGATAACATTAAGTTGTCAGGCTACACAATGCCCGAAAATTAGCCAATTTGAATTGATAGAAATTTTGAATAGTATTAAAGGCCATTGTACTAAAAAACCAGAGTACGTAGAGAATAGGTCTATTGCTACTCAATACCCCTACAAATATTTAGATGGCTCAGAATTACAAGCTATCAAAGCTTACCGACAAGAAGAAAGGCGAATATATCGGGAAAAGTGCCAAACGGCTTTTAAATTTAAACGACAAAATAGTATGAAAGGTGGTTTTTTTTCACTTGCTCAGCAATTAGCAAACCGGAGTCGCCAAAATATTTTAGCTATTGATAACCAAAGTCATATCTCAGGAGCCAGAAAAAAGTTATTTCAACCCCAAACAAGGGTAGTCGCCTTTATCAGTGCATTAGGTTACGCAATAGTTGGTTAATAATAACAGTATTAATGCCCTATTATTCAAGCTATTTCTTATATTTATAATCGTTTTATGCAATGTTGTAAGCTGATTCAAGGCTAATCTTAATCCCTCTTCTACTTGATGAATAGGAATTAAAATGCGTACTTCTCCATTTTTTTTACATCATATAACACGGCCCTGTACCATTAAACAGGGCAACGTTTCTGAGTTGGTTCTCCAACTTAGAAGAATCCATAACCACCAAAACATATTCCCTGCCCCGCAGAAACCGACATCAGTAGAAATAAATCTTGGATCACTCAATTCTCATCCTTTAAAAAACAATCAAAAGAAATTAGAACAAACACCTGAATATAAAAAACTTGTCTGTGAAGCACGAAAAAAAGTACAAACCTCATTCACAGAGCAAGAATGGAAAAAAGCTTATCTTATTCGCCAGTCATATACGGCGAATGGCGGTATTTTTTCTTGTGCTCAACAGTTAGCGAATAAAAGTCGATTGAATGTTATTGGGATTAAAGGTGAATATATCAGTACATCTGCAGATAATAGGCAACAACAAGCTTTATTCCGTCCTCAGAATAAACTATTAAGAATTATCAGTAAGTTAGGAAACTTATTACTAAGTAAATGACGACAAAGAAAAAGGCTGTGATACCCGAAGATACACAGCCTTTAATGACCTATAAAACGCTATTTTCGTTTCACTAATAAAACAATACTGACAATTAGGAACAATAAGCTTGGCAAGATAGCTGCAATAATCGGTGGTACTGAATAAACAAGGCTCCAGTTACCAAACCCTTGGTTTAGTACATAAAATAAGAAGCCGCCCACAATACCTGAAATAACACGTACCCCCATTGGTACGGTGCGTAATGGCCCGAAAATAAACGAAACGGCCATTAACATCATGACAGCGGCAGAGAGTGGCGCCAATATTTTTTTCCACATACTTAATTCATAAACAGCTGCAACTTGACCACTTTCTTTCAAGTAAGAAACATACTGATATAAGCCACGAATAGATAACGAATCCGCATTCAAAGAAACTATCCCTAGTTTTTCTGGGGTAAGGTTAGTTTTCCAGTCAACCGTCAACCGCTGTGAACCCGTAATTTTTTTCTCACTGCTTAATATTGACTCATCCACTTGAGATAACACCCACTGTTTATTTGCCGTGTCATACTCCCCACTTGAAGCAAACATCACCGAGTTAAGTTTTTGTTGCTTATCAAAACGGTAAATCGATACATCTTGAATCGATGTTGCGTTATTAATACGCTGAATGTGTATAAAGTCGCGGCCATCTTTTGCCCACATTCCCTCGTCAGTAACCACTAATGAATTACCAACGATTTTTTCTGCACGGTAGTTTCTCGCCCATTGCTCACCGGCTGGTGCAATCCATTCACCAATAAACATCGCCACGATAACCAGAGGGATAGCCGTTTTCATCACCGCAAGGGCAATCTGTAAACGGGTAAAACCAGAAGCTTGCATGACCACCAGCTCACTACGTGAAGCGAGTGCACCTAAGCCCATTAACGCCCCTAATAAGGCCGCCATCGGGAAGAAAACATCAATATCTTTTGGTACCGTAAGTAAAGTAAAAACCCCCGCGCTCAACGCAGTGTAATCACCATCACCCACTTTACGCAGTTGCTCGACAAATTTAATAATCCCAGCGAGTGAAACCAATAAAAAAAGCGTCACCAAAATAGAATTTAGGATGGTCCGACCGATATACCTATCTAAAACACCAAACATCAGGCAACCCCTTTACTCAATTTAAGACGCATACGGCGCATAGGAACAGTGTTCCATGCATTGAGGATCACCGCTAAGACTAAATACCCTAAGTTCACTGCCCACATGGTATACCTTGGGTCAATATCACCTTTATCTGCACTATTGCGTAACGTACTTTGCAGCAAAAAGAAGATGAGGTACAACAGCAGCGCAGGTAACATACTTAGCACCCGACCTTGACGTGGGTTCACTTCACTTAGAGGTACCACCATTAAAGCCATGACGATAACCGAGAAAACAATCGTTAAACGCCAATGAAACTCTGCATTCACTTCAGGTGTATTTTCATTCCACAATTGCAGCATATTCTTTTGCTCAACGCGGTCATTACGAGCCTCACCTGTTTGATGATCGACTATGGCTTGGTAATTGACAAAGTCAGTGATACGAAAATCACGTAATAATGCCGTCCCCTCGTAACGGGTCCCTTCATTAAGAATGACCACTTGACGGCCATCAGGGTCTTCCTTCATATAACCACTTTCGGCAACCACTACAGAAGGGCGCTGTTCATTCGCAGCACGTAACTGCGCTAGGAAAACATTTTTGAAATTACTCCCTTTTACATCACCAATATACAAAACATAGTTGCCGTCTTTTGTGGTTTTAAACTGCCCTTCCACCATTGCGGCTAAACCTGGGTTAGCTTTAGCATCCGCTAACACTTGTTCTTGATATTGAGATGACCACGGTAGCATCCACGTAATATTGGCAACTGCCACCATGGCGGTAATCATGGCCAGCACTAACGCCGCTTTGACCAAAACACTTTTCCCTAAACCGCAGGCGTGCATTACCGTAATTTCACTTTCAGTATAAAGCTTACTGTAGGTCATCAATAGCCCAAGAAATAGGCTTAAAGGTAAGATAAGTTGCGCCATTTCAGGCACACCTAACCCCAGTAAAGGAAGTACTAAGTTTGATGGAATATTGCCCTGAACGGCAGCGCCCAGAATATCTATCGACTTCTGGCTAAAAAAGATTAGCATCAATACAAAAAGTATGGCTAACTGACTTTTCAGGGTTTCCCGTACCAAATATCTAATAATGATCACGCTTATTACGCCTGTGAAAACTTGTCTTTTGGGTAGAAAATGGCTAAGTTCGTTCAATGTCTGCCATTTACTAACATATACTCTAGTTTATTGTATGGCTAGAATGATATAAAAGCATTCTCTATACTGATTAAAATATCAGAACATGCTTAATATTCGCGAAACCAAATATACTCGCCATACTTCGTAGTTGTATCGCGATAAACAGCATACAACTTGGTTTATTTCGCGTATAGATGGTCAGTTTAACATAAAGAGTTCATTCTCTATGAGGTAGATCATGCGAAACGCTAATTCTAGCGGGAGCATCGGCCTTTGTCTTTAAGATTCAGGAGAACGCATGGAGTTTAGTGTAAAAAGTGGTAGCCCGGAAAAACAACGCAGTGCATGTATTGTTGTCGGAGTCTTTGAACCACGCCGTCTGTCCCCAATTGCTGAACAGCTGGACAAAATTAGTGACGGATATATCAGCGCCCTGCTGCGCCGCGGCGAACTTGAGGGTAAAGTAGGGCAATCCCTGCTACTCCATCATGTACCAAATGTTCTGTCTGAACGCATTCTGCTTATCGGTTGTGGTAAAGAGCGCGAATTAGATGAACGCCAATTTAAACAAATTATTCAGAAAACAATTAGTACTCTGAATGAAACAGGCTC
The DNA here is from genome assembly GCF_044006275.1 of Providencia sp. 2024EL-00732. Classification (NCBI taxonomy): domain Bacteria; kingdom Pseudomonadati; phylum Pseudomonadota; class Gammaproteobacteria; order Enterobacterales; family Morganellaceae; genus Providencia; species Providencia sp. 2024EL-00732. Next base: position 369,117 of record NZ_JBIPDG010000002.1, read on the forward strand.
AATGGAAGCCGTATGTTTCTTAACTGAATTACATGTAAAAGGCCGCAATAACTACTGGAAAGTACGTCAAGCAGTCGAAACAGCAAAAGAATCGCTGTATGTGTTTGACCAACTAAAAAGTAATAAAACAGAGCACCGTCGCCCACTACGCAAACTGGTGTTTAATGTCCCAACACGCCGTGAATTGACCAGTGGTGAGCGCGCGATTTCCCATGGCTTAGCCATTGCTTCAGGGGTTAAAGCTGCGAAAGACTTAAGTAACATGCCACCAAACATTTGTAATGCCGGTTACTTAGCCTCTCAAGCTCGTCAACTAGCAGATATTTCAGATAGCAAACTAACCACTCGTGTGATTGGTGAAGAGCAAATGAAAGAGCTGGGAATGAATGCCTATCTAGCAGTGGGGCAAGGTTCACAAAATGAATCACTGATGTCCATTATGGAATATAAAGGCAACCCAGATGCGGACAGCAAGCCAATTGTTCTGCTCGGTAAAGGGTTAACCTTTGACTCAGGTGGTATTTCAATCAAACCAGGCGAAGGCATGGATGAAATGAAATACGACATGTGTGGTGCGGCAAGTGTGTATGGCGTGATGCGTTTTATCACTGAATTGCAACTTCCAATCAATGTGATTGGGGTACTAGCAGGTTGTGAAAACATGCCTGGTGGTCGCGCTTATCGTCCCGGCGATATTTTAACTACCATGTCAGGGCAAACCGTTGAAGTACTTAATACTGATGCGGAAGGTCGGTTAGTTCTGTGTGATGCACTCACCTATGTTGAACGCTTTGAACCTGAGCTGGTTATTGATATCGCTACCTTAACAGGGGCTTGTGTAATTGCATTAGGTAGCCATTATACAGGGTTGATGTCAAACCATAATCCACTAGCTCATGAGCTGTTAAATGCCTCGGAACAAGCGGGTGACCGTGCATGGCGCTTACCACTAGCGGATGAGTATTTTGACCAAATCACCCCTAATTTTGCTGATTTAGCGAATACAGGTGGTCGTCCAGCAGGTGCAATTACCGCTGGCTGCTTCCTATCTCGCTTTGCCACTAAATATAACTGGGCACACCTTGATATTGCAGGTACCGCTTGGCGTTCAGGTGCCGCGAAAGGGGCTACTGGTCGTCCGGTCGCGATGCTAGCGCAGTTTTTACTAAACCGCGCGGGTTTAAATGGTGATGAGTAATCCCATTTAAATGATTTAGCTGTATCTCGTCCATAAAAATATCCCGATGAGCAATAGTGATTCGGGATATTGTTTTTTGGTTTTCAAGGCACTGAGAAAGCCATTTTGAGGCAGCTATAAAAAAGGATATAATTAAGCATAGATATATACTGCGCTTGGTTACCAAAATACACCCCTGCAAATTGAAGGGTAGCGATTTAAACTATACCCTAGATAATTCAGTTTGTAGGTAGGCGGCAAGCGACTGAGACCTTAGGAGCATACCTAAGTAGGTGACTAAGGCGAAAAACATAGCTAACACCCCTGCAAATTGAAGGGTAGCGATTTAAGCTATACCCTAGATAATTCAGTTTGTAGGTAGGCGGCAAGCGACTGAGACCTTAGGAGCATACCTAAGTAGGTGACTAAGGCGAAAAACATAGCTAACACCCCTGCAAATTGAAGGGTAGCGATTTAA